>JBGTMU010000187.1:0-9881 GCA_041743405.1 Longimicrobiales bacterium
TGTGGCCGTGGATCGGGGTCGCTGGGACGAGGCGGAGTCCTGGTACCGCGAGGCGCTCCGTGCGATCGGCGAAGCGGGAGAGCCCACCCGCGAACGCTGGCAGATCTTCCAGAACCTCTCGATCGTCGAGCGGAGACGAGGCCGGCTCGACGAGGCGGAACGATGGCTTCTCCGGGCCCGCGCCGAGGCCGAGGCGCTGGACGACCCGGCGGCGGTGCTCGATATCGAGAACGGCTTCGGACAGCTCCGCATGGCCTCGGGCGATCCGCGCGCGGCGGAGCTTCATTTCCGCGCCGCGCTCGAGGGAAACGGGGTGCCGCTTTCACGAATCGGGGTGCTCGCGAATCTCGGTGATGCGCTCCTCGCGGCGGGACGGGCTCTCGAGGCAGGGGAAGCGGCCCGTCAGGCCGAGGCCGCCGCGCTCGCCCACGGGGTCACGGCCCGACTCCCCGAGATCTTCCGGATACTGGCCAGGGTGGCCGAAATGAGAGGCGAACCGGACGCATTCGTCTTCCTCGAGAGGGCTCTGGAACTCGTCCGCACGGAGGCCCTGCCCCGCTACGGCCAGGCCGAAACGCTCGAGCTCTACGGGGAGATGCGGGCCCGCGAAGGCGAGACTGAAATGGCTGCGGAAGCGATTCGGGAGGCAGCAATCATCTACGACGAACTGGGGATGGAAGAACGTGCGGCGGCTCTGCGTGCCGGCCTTCGATCCGACCGCGAAACCGGAGGTACATCATGAAGCGATGGATCACGAACCCGCTCCCGGCACTCACGCTCATCGCAGGGATCGGGCTCACCGGGTGCGGCGACGTGACCTCCGGCGGGGTGGGCGAGATCGAAGTGCTCCTGGTCGCGGACTCTCTGCCGGCAGCGACACCCTCGGCCGACGCCGCGTCGCCGGCTTCCCCCGGACCGTCGTCCGGGACTTCCGCGGCTCCGGCCCCCTCGGGGGCTGTCGGTGTGCACATCTTCGGGCGCCTGAATCCCGCGATGGACTCGCTTCGGCTCGAGGGGACGCTGACAGCTCAGGTCCGCTCCTTCATCCGCCGCGAGAGGTCCAACGACTGGATCGAGATCACCGACGGCCCACAGGAGGTGGTGCTCGCCCTCGAGGGCGAAGAGCAGAGGATCGTGGCGCAGGGCACCGTTCCCGCGGGGCGCTACGTGGGGGCGAGGACGATCTTCGGACGGATCGAGGCGGAAGTGATCCGCGGTCTCCGCGTCGACGGCGAACCGATCGTCGGGAAGATCCCGGTCCTGCTCGGTCCGGCGGGACGCATCGACGTCGTCGAGCCCAGTCTCTTTCTGGACATCGCTGAAGGCGGCTCCGTGTCCCTCGCCATCGAAATGAACTCGCGGATCTGGCTGCGGTTGACGGATCGGCCGGAGCGGAACGTGGGCGAGGGCGACTTCCGGGGGGCCGTGCGCATCCGGGTGCATCCGGGGCGATAGCGCCTTCGCCGTCCCAGGTTGATTTCTCCCCCCCGCGGTGGGTAGACTCGCCATCCGAGACATGACGAGCGACACCGGTCGGGGACGGAGGAGGTGAAGGGGGATGAAGGCAGCCATCTTTTCGGAGCACGGGGGTCCGGAGGTCATCCGGATCGCCGAGGTCCCCCTGCCGGAACCCGGGCCCGGCGAGGTGAGGCTCCGCGTCCGGGCCTCGGCCCTCAACCATCTCGATGTCTGGGTGCGTCGCGGGCTCCCCATCCGGACCCCGATGCCGCATACCGGGGGCTCCGACATAGCAGGGGAAGTGGACGCGGTCGGCGAGGGCGTGGCTGGCGTGACCACAGGTACCCGCGTGGTGGTCGACCCCTCCCTGGACTACGAGTGGTACACGGGGGTGCGGCGGGGGGAAGGGCTTCCCGAACCCGAATTCCGGGTGATCGGGGAGCACACCCAGGGAGGCTTCGCCGAATTCGCCGTGGTTCCTGCGGCCAACCTCCTGAGCCTTCCCGATTCCGTGACCTTCGAGGCCGCCGCCGCCGCGGCTCTGGTGTCCGTCACCGCCTACCGGGCGCTCGTCACGCGGGGAGGGCTGAAGGCGGGGGAACGGGTCCTCGTGACGGGAGGCTCGGGGGGGGTGTCCACGGCCGCGATCCAGATCGCCCGCCATGCCGGAGCCACCGTCCTCGTGCTCACCTCGGGGGAAGAGAATGTGGCGCGCGTGAAGATGCTCGGCGCCCACGTCGCCATCGACCGGAACCGGGGAGAGCTTGGAAGCCTGCTGAAGGAGGCCCTGGGGAAGGAGGGGATCGACCTCGCTCTCGACTCCGTGGGGGAGGCCACATGGGAGCCGCTCATCCGCGCGCTCCGCCCGGGCGGCCGACTCGTGACTTACGGGGCAACCTCCGGTCACGGGGCGCGGACCGACCTTCGCCACGTGTTCTGGAAGCAGCTCTCGATCCTGGGAAGTACAATGGGGGATCCGGGGGACTTCCACGCGGCGATGCGGCTCGTCTTCGAAGGTGCGGTTCGACCCGTGATCGACCGGGTCCTTCCCCTCGATGAGGCCCGGCGGGCGCACGAACTCCTGGAGGAAGGCGCGGTCTTCGGAAAAATCGTCCTCGTCCCCTGAGCTTCCCACTCGCACTTCACCCACTCGAGTCGCATGGAAATCAAGGAAGCGCAGGCCCGCGTCGACGCCTGGATCTCCCAGTTCGAGGAGGGCTACTGGCCTCCCCTCGTGAATCTGGCCCGCCTCATCGAGGAGGTGGGGGAGCTCGCCCGCGAGCTGAACCATCGCCACGGCGCGAAGACGAAGAAGCCTGACGAGCCCGAGCAGGACCTCGCACTCGAGATGGCCGACATCCTCTTCGTCCTCCTCGCGCTCGCCAACGAGCAGGGGGTCGATCTGGATGAGGCGCTCGAGCGGGTGCTCGAGAAGTACCGGGTGAGAGATTCGGACCGGTGGGAGAGGAAGCGCTGAGGGGCTGACCCGGCACGCGGGTCTGGTCCTGTCCCTAGCGGCCGGCGAACTCGCGCAACCGCTGCACCACCTGGTCCACCTCCGCTTCCGTGTTGTAGAAGTGGGGGCTGATGCGCACGTGCCCGGGCCGGCTGTCCACGATGATTCCGTGCTCGGCCAGGTGGGCCACGGCTTCCGCGGGGTGCGCGTGCCTCACCATCACGATGGCGGTCCGGTGCTCGGGAGACGCGATGCGCAGCCCGAATCCCGCCTCGGTGAGCCCGTCCACGAGGCGTGCGGTGAGATCGCGATTCCGGGCTTCGATGGCCGGCATCCCCACTTCGTCGATGAGCTCCTGCCCTCCGAGCGCGGTGTGGACGGTGGGGAGCGAGGGGGTGCCCAGCTCGAAACGGCGTGCGTCGTCCCGATACTCGAACGCCTCGATGTCGAACTCGAAGGGACGCTTCGTGGCAAACCAGGAGGTGATATGCGGCTCCCACTCGCGGATCCGTTCGCTTCTCACGTAGAGGTACGCGAGCCCGGGGCCTCCGCAGAGCCACTTGAGGGGGCCGGTCGTGTAGACATCCACCCCGGCCGCCCGGACATCCACCTCCACCTGTCCCGCGCCCTGGTAGCCGTCGATGAGCGAGATGGCGCCGGCGCTCCGTGCGATGGCGGCGAGCGCCCTCAGATCCTGGCGGTAGCCGGTGGTGAAGAAGACGTGCGACGTGGCGAGGAAGGCGGTCCGCTCATCGACGACCTCGGCGAACTGCTCCGGATCGACCCGGATCCCGTCCGGGCTCCGCAGCACCACGAGCTCCACCTCCGGCTTCACGGCCCACTGATACGCCAGCGTGGGGAAGTCGAGCTCGGTGCAGATCACCCGGTTCCGCTTCGAACAGTCCACGCTCTCGGCGATCACCGAGAGAGCGGCGGAGGTGGAGGGAAGCAGCGCGATCTCGTCCGGGTCCGCCCCGAGAAAGGGGCCGACCCTTCCCCTCAGCTCCTCGATCCGACCGAGCCAGTGCTCGTACCAGCCGGACGCCCCGTCGCTGTGCCAACGATCGAGGAATTCACGGAGGCGTTCCTCCGCGCGGTGCGAGAGGGCACCCAGCGAGCAGGAGTTGAGGTAGGTACGGCTGGAGAGGATGGGGAACTCCTGCCGGATGCGCTCGATCGCCTGTGTGTCCAGATTCAAGTGGGGGGCTCCTTCTCGCGCCGGAAGGGTGGAGTCCGAGCGTGGGACTTTCGTCGGAGATCGGGGTCGAAGGGACCCGGAATCGTCCCTCAGGTTCCCGACCCCCGACCTCCACGGACGCGACAAGGGGAACACGCGATCGCCATGAGCCATCCGATCCTGGAAGCCCGGGGCATCACCCGGACCTACCGCATGGGCGAGGTGGATGTGCACGCCCTGCGCGGGGTCGACTTCGCCCTGATGGACCGCGAGTTCGTGGTGATCCTGGGGGCCTCGGGGAGCGGGAAGTCGACCCTCCTGAACATCCTGGGCGGACTCGATCAGCCCACGGAGGGGAGCGTGATCTTCCAGGACCGCGACCTCTCGGCCGTGTCCGACGCGCAGCTCACCCGCTTCCGACGGCGCCACGTGGGGTTCGTGTTCCAGCTCTACAACCTCATGCCCTCCCTCACGGCGCGGGAAAACGTGGCGCTCGTGACCGAGATCTCGAAGGATCCGATGGATCCGGCGGAGGCGCTCGGGCTGGTCGGGCTGGAGCACCGACTGGACCACTTCCCCTCACAGCTCTCGGGAGGGGAGCAGCAGCGCGTGGCGATTGCGCGCGCGGTGGCGAAGCGCCCCGAGATCCTCCTGTGCGATGAGCCGACCGGGGCGCTCGACTTCCGCGCGGGGGTCGTGGTGCTGGAGGTGCTCGAGCGCGTGAACCGGGAGATCGGGACCGCCACTGCCGTCATCACGCACAACGTGTCGATCGGGGAGATGGCGGATCGCGTGGTGATCCTGAAGGACGGCCGGATCGACGAGGAGCGACGGAACGAAGTGAAGACCCCGGCCTCGGAGCTTCACTGGTGAGGGTGCTCGACCGCAAGCTGCTCCGGGACCTCCGGGGGATGACCGGGCAGGTTCTCACGATCGGCCTCGTCGTGGCCGCAGGCATCGCGGGGTATCTCTCGCTGAGAGCCACCTGGAGTTCCCTGGTGGATTCCCGGGACGCGTACTACGAGAGGTACCGGTTCGGGGATGCCTTCGCCTGGCTGGACCGCGCTCCGGAGGGGATCTCGACCCGCCTCGAGGCCATTCCCGGCGTGGCCCGCGTCCATACCCGCATCGTGCACTCGGTGCGGATCCCGCTCGAAGGGGAGGAACAGACGGCCACAGGGGTGGTGGTGAGCCTTCCTCCGGATGGGAACCCGCCGCTCAACGCCATCCATCTGGCCCGGGGGCGTCTTCCGGAAGGCGGGCAGGACGACGAGGCGCTCCTCCTCGAAGCCTTCGCGGATCGCAGGGGGATCGAGCCGGGCGACACCATGCGGGTGGTGATGGACGGGAGCCTGCGGCGTCTGATCGTGGTCGGCATCGCCGCCTCGCCCGAGTTCGTCTATCCGCAGCCTCCCGGGGGCGCGCTTCTCCCGGACGAAGAGCGCTTTGCGGTACTCTGGATGGACCGGAGGGCCGTGGCTCCCGTCTTCCGACTGGAGGGCGCCTTCAACGACGCGGTGTTTCGTCTGAACCGGGATGCCTCGCTCAGAGAAGTCGTGGCGGAGGTGGATCGGATCCTGGAGCCCTACGGGGGGAGGGGGGCGGTGGGGCGCGCGCTCCAGCCCTCGAACTACTTCCTGGAGGGCGAGCTCGCCCAGCTCCGACAGTTCGCGACGGTCCTACCCATCATCTTTCTGGGCGTCGCGGCCTTCCTCCTGAATGTGGTGCTTTCCCGGATGCTGGCGCTCCAGCGCACCCAGGTCGCGGCGCTCAAGGCCGTGGGGTACAGCAGCCGGGAGATCGGGGGTCACTACCTCAAGTTCGCGGTCGCCGTGGTGCTTCTGGGAGCCCTGGGAGGCATCGCGCTCGGGGCGTGGATGGGGGAAGGGATCACGAACCTGTACGGGCAGTTCTTCGGCTTCCCCGATCTCCAGTTCCGCCTGCGCCCCGGAGACACCGTACTCGCCGTGGCTCTGGCCCTCGCCGCGGGGGTCGCGGGAGCGATGGCGAGCCTCAGGCGAATTCTCCGGCTTTCTCCCGCGGAGGCCATGCGGCCCGAGGCCCCCACGCGCTACCGGCCCAGCCTTCCGGAGAGACTGGGTCTCGGGAAGCTGGTGGGGCCGTCCGGGCGGATGGTGCTCCGGGAGGTCGGCCGGCGTCCGGTGCGGCTCGCGCTCTCGTCGTTCGGGATCGCTCTGGCGGTCGCGGTTCTCGTCATCGCGCGCTTCTCGTCCGACGCGCTCGAGTTCCTCATCGATCAGCAGTTCTACCGCGCATGGCGGGAAGATGTCACGGTGACCTTCACGCATCCCGTCCCGGAGCGGGGGGTCCGCGAGTTCCTCCACTTCCCCGGCGTCCGGAGGGCGGAAGGGCTTCGGACCACTTCGGCCCGGTTCGCGAACGGGCACCTCGAACGGGAGGCCGCGTTGCTCGGGTATCCCGATGGGGCGAGGCTGAGGCAGCTCATCGATGGAGAGGGGAACGTGATGCCCCTTCCGGAGACGGGGGTGATCTTCACGCGGAAGCTGGCCGAGCTCCTGGGGGTTTCGCCGGGGGACACCCTGCGAGTGGCACTCCGTGAAGGGCGGATGCGGAATCGGACCGTCGTGGTAGGCGGGCTTGTGGACGAGATGTTCGGACTCCAGGCGCACATGCCGCTTCGGGAGCTGAACGCGCTCCTCGACGAGGAGCCCCGGGTCACCCAGGCGGTGCTCACGGTGGACGCAGATCGACGGGTCGAGCTCGAGCAGCGACTGGTGGAAGTCCCGGCGGTCGCCGACGTCTCGACCCGCGCGGCGATAATTTCGAGGTTCCGGGAAGCCTCGGGCGACATGCTCACCATCATGACGCTGGTGCTGAGCGCGTTCGCCGCTGCGATCGCGGGTGGGGTGGTATACAACAATGCCCGGGTGGCGCTCTCCATGCGGGCCCGTGATCTGTCGAGCCTGCGGGTGCTCGGCTTCACACGAAAAGAGGTGTCCACGATTCTGTTCGGGGAGATGGCCGTCGAGGTGATTCTCGCCATCCCGATCGGTTTCCTCCTGGGACACTGGATGGCGGTCGGGATCGCGGGGTCGGTGGATCCGGAGCGCTACCGCCTTCCGGTCATGATCTCGCCGTGGACGTACGGGTACGCTGTGGCGGTCATTCTCCTTGCGGCGGCGCTGACGGCCGTGGCCGTGCGGCGCAGGGTGAACCGGCTGGATCTGGTGGGTGTGCTCAAGACGCAGGATTGACGGAGGCGGATGATGGCTGAGAACGACAGCAGGATGGGAGGATGGGAAGCTCCGCGCTGGCTCCGGACGGGGCTCCTCGTGCTCCTGGGCGTGGGGGTCCTCGTGGCGCTCGTCTGGGCGCTTCAGCCGCAGCCGGTTGGCGTCGACCTGGCCGAAGTGAGTCGAGGTCCGCTCGAGATCTCGGTGGACGAGGATGGGCGGGCGCAGGTGCGCGACCGATTTGTGGTGGCCGCCCCGGTGTCGGGGACGCTGCGACGGGTGGAAGTGCAGGCCGGAGACCGCGTGGAGCGGGGAGATGTCCTCTTCCGCGTCGCTCCGCCGGAGCCAGGGATCCCCGACGAACGGAGCCGCACTCAGCTCGAGGCTCAACTGGCCGCTGCGCGCGCCGGGCTCGAGGGTGCAATGGCACTGGCCGAGGCTGCGGAGGCCGGAGTCGTGGAGGCGAGACTCGAGGTGCGCCGACAGGAGGTGCTTCTCCAAGCCGGGGGCGGGTCGGAGGCGGCGCTGGAGCGCGCCCGAGCCTTCCTCCAGGCGAGGGAGGCCGAATCGCGGGCCGCAGGGTTCCGCGTGCAGGGCGCCGAGGGCGAGGTGGAGAACCTGCGCCTCGCCCTTACCCTGCCGGGGGGCGGGAATGGGGAGGGCGTCGTGGTCCGCGCCCCGATAGCAGGATCGGTCCTCCGGGTACAGCGCGAGAGTGGGGGGCCCGTTGGCGTCGGAGAGCCGGTACTCGAAGTGGGCGACCCATCCGCGCTGGAGGTGGTGGTCGACCTCCTCTCCCCCGATGCGGTGCGCGTCCCCGCGGGAGCCGAGGCCCGCATCACGGGGTGGGGAGGCGATGCGGTGCTCGAGGCGAGGGTGCGCGCCGTGGAGCCCTCCGCGTTCACCCGGATCTCCGCTCTTGGGCTCGAGGAGCAGCGGGTGAACGTCCTGCTCGACCCGGTAGGGGAGGGGTGGGGTGCGCTCGGGGACGGGTTCCGGGTGGAAGCGCGCCTGATCCTGGAGCGGGACGACGACGTGCTGCGGGTTCCGAGCGGGGCGCTCTTCCGCATCGGAGGCGGCTGGGCGGCCTTCCGGATGGATGATGGGGAGGTGACGCAGGTCGAGGTCAGGGTCGGTCGGAGAAGCCCCGAGGCCACTGAAGTTCTCGCCGGTCTCGAAGAGGGTGACCGGGTCGTTCTCTACCCGGGCGACCGGGTGGTGGACGGCGTGAGGGTGCGGGAGCGCTGATGTCGGCCGTCGGGTGGGCGCTGGTCGGAACGCTTCCCTGGGTGCTGCTCGGGGTGTTTCTCGTGGTGCGGCTCAGGGAACCTCGGGGGCTTCCCGGTTCCGGGGGCCCGGGCGCGGCGCGCGACTGGCCCTCCGTTTCCATCATCGTCCCGGCCCGCAACGAGGCCCGCAGCATCGAGCGGTGCGTGCGCTCTCTGGCCTCCCAGGAGTATCCCGACTTCGAGGTCGTTGTGGTCGATGACCGGTCGGAAGACGGGACCGGGGCGCTGGCGCGCGGCGTGGATCTCGGGAGTGCCCGCGCAATCCGGGTAATCGAGGGGGAGCCCCTTCCGGCAGGGTGGTTCGGGAAGCCTTGGGCCTGCCACACCGGCAGCCGTAGCGCCAGGGGCGAGCTCCTCCTGTTCACGGATGCCGATACCACGCACGACCCCGACCTTCTCCGGCGAGCAGTCGCAGGGCTTCAGGAAGACCGGGCCGGAGCGCTCTCTCTGGTGGGTCGGCAGGAGATGGAGACCTTCTGGGAGCGGCTTGTGCTTCCCCAGTTCTTCTTCCTCATCGGAATGCGGTTCCCGCGGCTGGATCGCCCGATCGAGCCGAATCGCTGGCAGGATGCGATCGCGAACGGACAGTACATCCTCGTGAGTCGCGGGGCCTACGACGCCATCGGAGGGCATGGGGCGGTCAAGGGCGAGGTCGTGGAAGACCTGCGGCTGGCACAGGAACTCACGAAGGGCGGGCACCGGCTCACGGTGCGAGGGGCCGAGGACGCATTCTCGACCCGGATGTACACGTCCCTCCCGGAGCTCGTGAACGGGTGGACGAAGAACCTGGCCGTGGGAGCGCAGCAGTCCGCGGGCCGTCTGGGTCCGATCGCAATCCCGGGGATGCTCGCCTTCTCGGTTGGGATCTGGCTCGCCCCGCCGGTGGCCCTGGGGGTGGCCCTGGTCACGGGTTCGACACCGCTTCTCCTCTGGAGCGGGATCACCACCGCGTTCGCAATAACGATGTGGGCCGGGGCCTATGCCCGGTTCGGAGCCTCGCTCGCCTACGGCTCCATCTACTTCATGGGTGTGGCTGTTTCGGTGTTCATCGCCCTCCGCAGCCTGTTGCGGGGAAGAAGGCGCATCGAGTGGAAGGGGCGGCGGTATGATGTCCGGGGAACGCCCGGGGAAGAGGTGACCGCCGACCGATGACCTCGGAAGAGCTTCAGGTGATGGCCCGCGACGGCGTGGTCTCCGGCGACGTCGAGCGCGGAGTCCGCTCCCACGAAGCCACCGGCCTCGAGGCTCGAGACGCGGAAGCCCTGGCCCGCACGGTGCAGCTTCGC
>JBGTMU010000188.1:0-7360 GCA_041743405.1 Longimicrobiales bacterium
CGTGTACGCCCGCTTCGCCCGCTTCTTTGACATGCTCGCCTCCGTCGTGGTCTGAGGCCCCCCTGGCCGCTTCCCTCCTCCGAAGCCAAACTGTCACTTCCTCAACCCGTCGAAAAGTCCGGTTTGGGGTGAAGCACTACAATCGCGTGTGGGAGTCACTTGGAGTCCTTCCGGGGTCGGAGTTCTTCATTTCGCGAGAGGGCGGAGAGAACGTTGGGATGCTGGTGCCTTTCGGGCTCACGCCGCATGTGGCGCTTGGGTCGGACGAGATCCTGATCGGCTTGGGGGACGAACCGAGAGTCACGATACATGGCCCCGATCTGACCCCCACGACTGTGTTGAACACAGGATTCACACGGCATCCCGTTACACCCGAGGGTATTCGTGCCCTGAGGGAGCAGTGGTGGGAGCGCATGTCTCCCGCCGCTCAAGAGCGACAAGAACCACTCTGGGCGCTGGTCCCCATCCCTCTCGTGAAACCAGGCCATGGACCGATCTTAGCGGGCACCGATGGAACGGTGTGGGTTCGGGAGTACGCAGAGGACGAGGGTGGTCGCTTACTTTGGCACGGGTACCGGGAAGGTCACCATATGGAAGTGCTGGCCGTTTCAGGCCGGGGCCGCGTTCTTTCGATCTCGCCCGACCGAGTTCTGGTGGCCTACCGGGACGAGTTGGACGTCCCCTTCCTGGCGGTTGTTGACCGAACCGGCGGTTAGGTAGTCCGGTCGGAAACCAACGGCGCATAACTGACGCGTTTCCGGCTCCGGGTCGCCTAGCGGCGCCCCTCCGGCCTAACTGGCGCCCTGTCACGCCTCGTGCGGGGCACGAGCCGCGCCAGGACGCAAGTTCGGAAACGCAGTGAACGTTATCTGAAATCGAGCCTCTGGTGGATGAGACGTGGTTTACACGCCGACCAGATCATTTCGTTGGACCTCGTCTACGACAGGCTCGGTCAGATGCGCCTCAAAACGCACGTCCATCGCCTCAAGAATGCGCTGGGCTCGGTCAACTGATATGCCGTGGTAGTCGTTCGTTTCATCCCTGGAGACCTGGGACGGGGCCACACCGAGTCGTTCCGCGAGTTCTTGTTGGGTAAGGCCCTTGGCGATCCGGACACCAATGAGCCACCGCCCGATGCTCGTGAGATTCCGGAGGGCCCCCATGTCGCCGCGCTTCATCCGCTCGTACATCCTCACTTCCTCACGGAGCTGCTCGTGAAAGGATTGGATGGGCTGAAGCGCTCGCGCGAGCTGTTTCCCCATGAGTCCGAGCGCTTCGAGATGAGCCTTCTGATCCTTCAGCACGACCAGGTCCTGCTCGAGGCGCTCGAGGGCTTTGTTGTATTCCTGCTCAGAGCGGATCATGAAGTTCTCCCTTCCTTGAGGACTTGGACGATGCCCTTGGCCGCATCGGTGCCGCGCTGAAGCCGGAACGCGGACGGAAACAGGAGGTCGTGGCCGTGCGAGTCCCTGATTCCCGAAGACTGGCCAAAGTGCGGATAGAGCTCGACCCGGTAAACATGCCAAATCGGAAGCTGTTTTTTCATGTAGTCGCGGTACGCCCTTCGTTCGGCCGGGTCCCATGTCCAGATCTTGTGGGGGTCGAGGGCATTGAGCTTGCGTTGAATTGCGCCAGACGCGAAGTCAAACACATCACACACGAAGTATCCATCGATGTCGTTCGGGTGTGCTTTGGCCTCGGTGAAGGAGCCGTCCAGATAGATCTCCTCGATCCCGATTTCCCAGAGTTGCTTGATGAGGATCTCGGCGCGCTCGACCAGTGCCAGTCTCCACTCCGCGTCCCATCCTCCTTCGGGGTGTGGCTCCGGGCCATGCACGAGTACGGAAGTCTTCAACTCACTCAGCGTGAGCAGGTGGTCGCCGGATGGGAGTAGGCCATCGTTGTTGAACGAGAGTGCCATGGCATCACATTAAGGTTATGATTGTACTCCACGTTAACTGGTGGGTTCCAGCAGATCAAGCGGGGCCACGAGAGGCTCGACATCAGATAACTGGAGGGTTTCCGACTCCGGGTCGCCTGCGGCGCCCCTCCGCTGCAACCAGACCCCGGTTCGCTGACGGAATCTGTCTCTGGCGGTTCAATCGTGGCGGGCCGTACACTCCCCTGCACTGCTCAACGGGGTCCGGTTCGGAAACCCCTGGACGTTATCCGAAGGGGTTCAAGCCCGGGAGTGGTTCAAGTTGATCGCGATCGGAGCGAGGGAGTTTCTTGGGGCCCGGTGTAGCCAGGCGCGGTCGGCGCCCCGCGCGTTCACTGAACGAGGTCCCCTTCCCCGCCCCATTCCTTGCTTTCTCGCCCAACGAGAATTCCGGAAGGCCGCGCGGGGCCTGGAGGTTGGCGGTGGCCCTTGCAAGCTGGAATTGGCCGGAGAGCAGGTGTGGGAATCGCAGAACGTCGGGCGCAATCAGTGGGACAACCCCTCGCTCCGTTCGCTCCCGCGCCCGATCGACTCTGTTTTCGATCCTCGGGGGTATCCAACTAACCGGACCAACAGGAATGGCGGAAGTGCCGCTTCGCTGAGAGGTTCACGGAAGGTCGTGCTTCGTCACCGGCCGTCTCAGTAGTGATAGCGCGCCTGGAGAACATCGATGAAGGTATCGGCGACTCGATATACCAGGCGGTCCTCTCGGGTGATGCGTCGGCTCCATACATCCGAACCGAGGTTCTTGAGAGGCTCTGGCTTCCCGATGCCGGTAAACGGATCGCGCCTCGCTGCCTCGATCAGATCAAGCACCTTTTTCGCGACTCTCCGATCATACTGAACCCAGTGGGTGATGTCCTCAAGCGCCTCCGGTTGCATGTGGATGATCCGTTTCGGTGCATTGCGGCGGCGCGCCACGCGCTACTCCCCCACGTCCACAGCCTTGGCGAGCGCCTCGGCGGACTCGAACGATGGGACCGCCTCCTGGGCTCGCGAGCGAGCGAGGGCACGCAGTAGCCGGGTTGCGTTCTGAGGGGAGCGAAGCAGGTGCGCCGTTTCCTGCAGGCTGCGGAGTTCTCGGGCCGGCAGGAGTGCCACGTCCTCGTGACCGCGGCGCGTAAGGATGACCTCCTCGCGGCTCTCCTCGACCTCGTTCCAGAGCTTGGCCAGGTTCTCGCGCGCATAGCTATAGGTTCCGGACATGATGCCTCCATAGTTGGACAGGGTTAATGTACAACTTCTCCCGGTGCGCGAGTCATGTCAATGCCCTCAATTCTGCCCGCGCGAGAGTTGAAGTTGCGTTGGTCCGGTTACATGGATACCCCCGTTCGATCCCTATTGGGGCGTCGGCTCGGAGAGCGGCGAAGCCCTTCGCGTCTGAAGCCGGATCCGTTACCGACGCATGTTCACTCCGAGGCCAGTGATACTATGGACAATCCGTGCAAGGGCTTCGCATGGCCCAATCGCGAGGGTGTGTCAGGCAGGCTCTTCTCGAGGCCTTCCGATGGAGTCCGGTTGGGCTGGCAGGGCGGGTGGCGGTTCGACTACGTGGGTCCGCTTCCATGCATGTGAAATGGACCTCGAGGGGTCCAGGTCTGTTAGGCACCTGAGTTCCTGATGGGGGGCGGTCCAAGGGGTGGGTCTCCGATCGAAAACAGCTCTCGTTGCCGAGAGGCGTCAATCGGGCTTCGAGTTGTAGAGTGCGGGTCAACGGCAGGAGGGTTGGCATGAACCCCATCGGATAACTGGAGGGTTTCCGGCTCCGGGTCGCCTGGCGGCGCCCCTCCGCTGCAACCGGACCCCGGTTCGCTGACGGAATCTGTCTCTGGCGTTTCAATCGTGGCGGGCCGTACACTCCCCTGGACATCTCATGCGGGGGTCCGGTTCGGAAACCCCTAGACGTTATCTGACATTGGCTCCTTTCATTGAAAACCGGGATCGACAGTCTCATTCCGGGCCGTGGATTGCCCTCGATGCAACCGTTCCTGCTGCGAGCGTATCCGATGTGGTGAGCTGTCGCCTTCCCCGTGAGCAAGAGACTTAGGTATGACCCGAGCAATCCTACTCCTTATGGTTGGTGCTGCCGCGACCGTCGGATCGTGCGCCGAGCAGTCCCATGAGCCGCTCTCGGGCGTCCGAATCGAGGTGGATTCGCTGGGAGGCGTTGTTAGAGTCCTCAATTCCGGCATGCCGCCTGAATGGCGCCTGGAACCGGTGGTCCGCCTCGGGGCGCAGCAGGGGGGCTTGGAGGAATTTGGACGCATCCGTTCGTTGATCGCCGATCGGGATGGAAACATCTACGTCGCAGACAACCTCGCCCACACCGTTCGTGTCTTCGCCGAAGACGGGCGCCACGTGCGTGATATGGGGCGCCGAGGTCAGGGACCGGGGGAGTTCGTAGACATGTATTCCCTGGCGTGGCTCAACGAGGAACTCGCGGTCATGGATCCCGGCAACGCCCGGATCTCGATCATTTCCCGGGACGGAGAGCCCCGCGAGTCGATTCGTCATTTTCCGATCACTGGTCCTGCGTCCTTGATCCGATTGCATCCTTTGGGGGACGATGGGTTCTACGCGCCTGTAATCGATGCGGCGCGACAAGGATTGCCGTGGGTGCATATCACTCCTGCTGGTACCAGGGACACGATCCCTTCCCCCGCACGCCCCGCGGAAGCAGGGTCTGCGACCGCCGTGTGTCCAAGACCCGACGGCGGGATCACCTTCATCTCGTTGCCCGAAGCTCCGCAACTTGTCTGGGGCTTCCCCTTCTCCGGAGGGGTCGTTGCCGTCGGCTGGACTGACGAGTACCGCCTTGCCTATCTCACTTCGAGCGGCGACACCCTTCGGACCGTGACAAGGGAGCGTGCGCGTCCGGCTTACCCGGATTCACTTTGGGACGAGGGGATGCGGCCCTATCAGGAACTCAGAGAGACGTTCCCGGGGGTGCAGTGCGATCCGTCGGTACCCGAAAGGCCGAGGTACCGCGCTGCGCTTCGGCACATCCTTTTCGACGACAGGGGTCGGCTTTGGGTGGAGGCGGCGGTGGAGGGCGGTTTCGCGTGGGAGGTGTTCGATGCCGAGGGTCGGCTCCTCGGCGCGGCCGAGGCTCCACCGCGTGTCGCAGGGATCCCACCTTACGTGCGGGACGGATTCCTATACCAGGTCGAGGTGGATGCCCTGGACGTGCAGTATGTAGCCGCGTATCAGCTCATCGAAGAGAGCTGAATGCGGGGGGCGGAAGAGGAATCTCTTCTCACCGGCCGTGCGAACCGGGACCACGAGGAGCCAACGTCGGATAACTCGTATGGAAGGGCCCCTGTCAACCCACCGAACAGGGAGTGATTGGGTAGTCGGCCCGAGGTCGCTTCGACGATGAATCCTACTCGTATTCGGCGGTTAGGCACCGAGGTGCCCAGAGCGTCAAGAATTCAGATCCGTCTGGAGCAGGCTCATTCTGAGGTCGCGGGTCACCGTTCGTAGGAAACGGCGCCGCACAGTTATGTCGAGCATCCTCCAAATCGTGCCTCGGGCCGACCTGTGAGTGTGCGGTCGGTGTGCTGGCTCAGCGCGTCAGCGGTTCATGCGGCCCTCTCCTGCTGAAGGTCAGCCTCGGAGTCGACGTCCTGGAGCGCGGCCCAGACGAACCCGGCGAGTTCCCTGGCGACCGCAACGACCGCGATGCGGGACCCACGACGCTCCTCGATTCGGCGAAACAGCTTGTGGAGTCGGTGCTGTGCTTTCCAACTGCGGGCGATCACCTCGGGCGGGAGTCCCTCCTGCCGTTCCTTGAGTCTCGCACCCACGCGGGGTGGATATCGGTAGCTCCATGCCGCCTGGACGAGGACGTGTCGGCAGTGGCTGTTGCCAGCCTTCGTGATGGAGCCTCGGTTCTCGCGACTTCCCGATGAATGCTCGCTCGGCACGAGTCCGACGTAGGCCATGAGCTCACGGGCAGAGCCGAAGCGACGCAGGTCTCCCAGCTCAGAGCGAAGGACCATGGCCCCATGCGTGTCGAGGCCCCGGAAGCCGCGGAGCCGATCTACAGCCTGCTTGTAGGCGGGGGTCACGGCGAGTTGCTCGATCTTGCGGTCCAGCTCGTCTCTACGATCGATCTTGTACTCGAGCAGGGCGAGATACTCGCCGAGCACGTCCCGGTCTTCGGCGATCAGGTCTTCCTGGCCGAGCAGGGATCGGAGCCAGTGGAGGTGCTTGTGAGTCCAGTTCGAGCCATCCCGGAAGACGAACCCTCGACGTCGCAGGAACTTCAGAATGTAGTGCCTGGACCTGAGGATCTCGCGCTGGAAGGTCTCCCGGCAGCGCACGAGGTCACGGACCCGCTCCTCGGCTTCGCTCGGGATCCGGACCGCGACCAGCAGTCCGGCGCGGTGTTGCTTCGCGAGTTCCACGGCATCAAAGCGGTCATGCTTGCGGTGGTGCCCCGGCCGCGTGAGCATGAGCGCCGGAGCGATCACCTCGCAGGCGTGGCCCCATCGCTCGATCGCCCGCTGGAGAACGTAGCCGGCACCGCTCGCCTCGTAGCAGCATCGGAGCGCTCCATCTTTCGCGATCCGCGCGAGGAACCGCCGAAGCGCACGCTCGTCGTTCGGCACCTGCTTGACGACCGTCGGCTCCTCTGCGGCCTCCGGAAGCACGGCGATCATCACCGTGTCCTTGTGGACATCCATCCCGACGTGAATCTTGGAAAGAGATGTGGACATGGGTCGGTCCTCCTTGCTGTTGCGACCTCAAGCGTCGCATGTGGCTCTGGCACTCCCGCTACCACGGGCGCTAACCCACGGTACGCTCGGGGGGCCGGCCCTTCCATATCTTCTGACGCGTTTCCGGCTCCGGGTCGCCTGGCGGTGCCCCTCCGACCTAACTTCCGCCCTGTCACGCCTCGTGCGGGGCACGAGCCGCGCCAGGACGCAAGTTCGGAAACGCAGTGAACGTTATGTGACATCGCCTCATTCTCCTGGATTCGCGGTCAGTCGCGGGAGCGCCCCAATTGAAGCTGGTCCTCTGGAACATCAAGTGGCGGAAGTGGAAGACTCGGGCCGGGCGAGTCATCCAGGAACGAATCTGGGGGCTGAGCCCCGAAATCGTTTGTCTCACTGAAGGCCATCGGGAGGCCCCACCTGGCCTTGGAGGGCACTGGATCACTTCCATGCCCGATTACGGCTACCCCATCAAGCAGCAGCGTAGAAAAGTACTGATGTGGAGTAGGGCGCCGTGGCAGGAAGTTGATGAGGTTGGGTCCCCTGCCCTGCCGGGCGGGCGAGTCGTGTCAACTGTTTTCTGTAAAAGGGGGGGCGCAGGCCCCTCCGGTTAGAGCTGTTCCACGTTTCTTCGATTTGTTGAGATCTCCCGTCCACTGGGATCTTCGAGGCCGAGTGCCTCAGGCACGACGGCCCGCCCGGT
>JBGTMU010000189.1:0-18973 GCA_041743405.1 Longimicrobiales bacterium
TCACCCCAAGGCTGATGAAGTCCGTAACCCGCGTTCCCCCCGGAACCTCCGCTACCGTCCGTGCCATGGTCACCTCCCCTGGAGAAGCGATCTCGTTCCAGGAAACATGGCACGGTGATTTCCTTAAAGCAACGGTATTGGGTTTAGCAGGGCGTTGAACGGGCAGATGGCACCACCGTCGGGAGCGCCAGGGGCCCGGGGCCCTCCCGTTCTTCCGCACCCTCCCGGGAGTGCACCGGTGCCAAACGCGGTGCGGCCCCGATCCTTGGCCTGATGCGGTCTCGATCCGGAGCCTCGTGGGGTTCCGATCCTGAGCCTGATGCGATCTCCCGATCCCAAGCCTGGTGCGGTCCCTATATTCCTTGTGCAGGGCAGACCGCAGCCTCAGTTTGGCCGGAACCCGGGCGACAACTGACGCCCCCGGCGGTACGCGTCTCTTCGCAGGAGCGAACGGCCAGTGCGAGCTTCCGAAATGCTGAGTCGAATCCGGGGCGGGCTCGGAACACGGGCCGCGATCGGGATCGGGGCCGGGATCGGAAACGGGATCGGAAACGGGGACGGGATCGGGATCATGGCTTCGCCGCTCCGCCTCCCTTCAGCCGCGCTCCTGATCCCCGCTCTCACCCTCGTCACGGCATGCAGCTCCAACCCTCAGGCCCCCGTCGACCCCCTCGATCCTTCGGAGTTCTCCTGGCTTCACGGGAAGAACAGCTACGAGCGGGTGATCGATGGCGCCCGGCGCCACTTCGTGCTCCACGTCCCGGCCAGCTACACTGGTATGACCCCGGTTCCCCTTCTCTTCATGCTCCACGGTGCATCCGGAAACGGGGATCAGTTCCACCGCATTTCCCGATGGGCGGAGCGGGCGGAGGTCGAGGGTTTCATCGCGGTTTTCCCCACGGGACTCGAGTATCCGATCGCGGAGAGCGGACGGACGGTCACCCGGTGGTCGAGCGACGGGCTTCAGGAGCAGGTAGTGTCCGGCACCCCCATAAAGGATGACGTCCCCTTCTTTCGGGAAGTGATCGTTCTTCTTCGGGAACACTTCGAGATCGACCCGGATCGGATCTATATGGTGGGCTTCTCGAACGGAGGAGGGTTCATCCGGAGCAGAGCGATCCCCGAGATGAGCGATCTTCTCGCCGCAGCCGCAAGCGCCGGCGGGTTCGGACTCCCCGCGCCCAAATCCATCCGGGGGCCGCACCGAATCCCCCTGCTCTCGGTGATCGGGACTCTTGACGCCAACATCATGGAGGCGATGGGCACGCAGGAAGAGATTCCTTTCACCGGAAGCGAGTTCACCTCTCACCCTCTCCTCGGCCAGTACCTGGACGGAATGCTGGGCACCCTCGGACTGGCATCGACCTTCCGCGAGAACCCGGAACCACCCACACTGAACGCCCTTCTCTTCGATGAGGCCCTCGAACCAGGAGCAACACAGTTTCGGTTGATGATCCTGAAAGGGGTGGGGCATGTCTTTCCCAATGAGATCAACAACCCTCACGGAATCGTGGCCGCTGACCTCATCTGGAGCTGGTTCGAGGAAGTGAGGGAGTGACAGGTTCCTCCGGATCCGCGTCTCCGGGATCGTCATCACCGTCTCCGATCGGCAGCACCGGCCGCTTCCTCGACACCCTCCGCGTCACCACCCCGTCGAACGCCTCGGCACCCCGCTCGACCCTCGGATCACCGGTCGCGAGATAGCGGATGAGCGCCGAACTGTGAGCGAGGCCTGCGCTCGCCACCAGCTCCAGCCACTCTCCCCGCGCGGTCTCGTCCGGAGCCTCGGTGGTGGCCGAGAAAGTGAGGATCCGCGGGTTGTTCGGGCCCGGTCCGGTCGCCGTGCGTCCCCTCAGGGAGAGGTACGCGAGCATTCCGTTGTGGAATGTCTCCCTGAATCCATCCACGTCCTGCCTGCCGTAGCGGGCATAGCGCGCATACTGTCGTTCACTCATCGCCTGCACGGCATCGAGGCCGGTGATCGCCGCGGCGATCGTGTCGAGGATCGCGAACTGTGCGGTACGGATCTCAGGGTGATCCGGGTCGTCGACCCAGGAGAAACCGGGGATGAACCACCCGCGCGGGGCCCACCACGTGCGCTGAAGCACGGTGCGCCCGCGGACCCAGGCGGCATATCCTGAAAAGTGCTGCACCCACTCATGCGAAGGGTACCCGTGCATGTTGATGAAGATGTCGGGAAGCCACTCGGCGGTGAGCCCCGGCCGCACCCGCGACTCCGGGTAGATCGGGTCGCTTCCTCCCCCCGATGTGACGTCGACCCCGAGCGCCCCCAGGTACCCCGCGTGCAGCGTGAAATCCGGATTCACCCGCTGGAGATCGTAGGCAAGCTGCGCACCGTCCGCGTTCAGAATCGGGTTCACGACCACGTTCACCCGCTGAAGCAGCTCCCGGTACTCCGGGTCCGTGGCGAGAAGCTCACCCAGCCGCAGCAGATGGCTCGTGGATGAGACCTCGTTCGCGTGCTGCCGTCCGGAGAGGAAAATCGTCGGCCGCAGCGCGGTGAGCTTTGCCCGGGACCGGTAGCGCGCCTCGATCCGAGGGAGGAAATCGGCTGCAAACAGGTCCTTCCCAAGATACGAACGGCCCACGAAGTAGGCGTCTACTCCGGGGAAAGTGCCGATGCGGGCCAGGATGGAGTCGCTCTCGGACGGAGGGATCGGAGTGTCCCACTGCGTGAGGCGCTCTCCCTGCCAACGAAACCCGGGGGAAGCGAGCACCGGGTTCCGGGTGGAAAGCGGGCGTGCGCTCCGGGCGATCGAAGTGGTCTGCTCGAACTCGTCGGCGCGCTCCACGAGGAACCGCACCCCGATCTCACCCACCCCCTCGAAAGAGAGCCCTTCCTCCAGAATCCCCTGAGCGTGCAGACCCCGCATCGTCTCGACCATTCCCTCGAGCATCTCCACCGAAAGGAAGGTCCGGTCGATCTGTGCCTCGGACGCACGGTCCCGGAATTCGTCGAATCGAGCCACCGAATCGATCGCGGTCACTTCGAAGAAGAGGCGATCGAGTTCCGACGCCCCGGCCCGGATCGCCGCACCCCGGAGCTTCGGCACCGCGGTCGGAAGCGGTGAGATGGGATAGCGCCATCGCATCGGCGCATGGCCCGCTTCGGTCTCGGCGCGAAGCACGAGCTCCGGCGCGGCCCTCGACCGACCGGTGAGGGTGACGCGAGACTCCCCCGGCGCACCGGTCCCCGTGGGGTCGATCAGGGGGAGAACCCGCCCCGGATAGTTGAGCGCCCCCACCCCGTACAGCTCACCCAGATGTGCGAAGAGGGCCAAGGTCGTGAAGTAGATGTCATTGTGGAGCGACTCGAGCGCTGAGATCACCTCTTCATCGACCCCGATCCGGTGGTTCGGTTCGCTCAGCCGCACTTCCACCCTCAGTTCATCGAAGAAGGGCGCGGTCCCGGGGGTGACCCGCCCCTCGTGCAGATCCATGACGTAGCTCCGGATCTGCGGATGCACCTCGCCCGTCCAGTAGTCCCAGAAGGTCTCGAGGTCCGTCGGGATCCGGAGATCGGCCACGGCGCTCCCATTCACCTCCGCCCTGAGCCCCCCGGTGGGGACCCGCACCCGCTCGTACTCGGGTGTCAGCTCGAAGTAGGGTCGCACGGCGAATGTCGGATCAAAGCCCTCGTCCAGGAGAAGATCCCCGCCCGCGTTCCAGGCCAGCAGACGATAGGTCGCCGCAAGGGATGCCTCGGCGCGGAAGACGACCGCAGTATCCGGAATCCCCAGCTCGCGAGCCACGATCTCTTCCACCGGGAAGAGCTCCTGCAGCCAGCGGGTTTCGGGCTCCATGACCGACCACTCCACATCCTCGGCGTCCTGGAGGTGACGGTACCGGATCTCCATCCGCGCCACACCCTGGCCACGGAGCCTCGGGA
Organism: Longimicrobiales bacterium; assembly: GCA_041743405.1. Lineage (GTDB taxonomy): Bacteria > Gemmatimonadota > Gemmatimonadetes > Longimicrobiales > Gaopeijiaceae > JBGTMU01. The sequence continues at coordinate 3,911 of JBGTMU010000189.1, forward strand.
CCACGCTCTCCTCGATCCAGGAGAAACCCTGCTTGTAGGCGCTGAGAACCTCGACCTCCACCGCATCCGGCGCGGCCCCCCGGGCGACGAGGGAATCGCGGACCGCCTCGGCCAGCGCGCTCCGAAGCTCAGGAGGCTCGCTCAACCGAAGTTCGATCCGCACCGCCGCCCCGGCCCCGATCCTCGGAAAGACCTCGGCCCGCAGCGCTTCCCACGCAGTGTCGACCTCCCAGGGGAACGTGCGCGTCTCCTCGAACTGGAGCTCTCCCGCGCCGAAACCGCTGGGATTCAGCTCGAGCCTGAGCGGGACCCCGGGGAAACGCGCTTCCACCCGGCTGCGCAGGAACCCCTCGATCCCCTCCGGGATGGAGTCCAGTGCGAGCTCCAGATGGAGAGCGGTGAGCGGCGTGCCCGGGCGCCATCCCGGCGCCCGCGCCTCGGAGGCCACACCCGCTGACACCGCCTCGTTCGGGGGGGGCACACGAGGCCTTTCCCCCGCTTCCAGGCGATCCAGCCACTCATCCAGCTTCACGATCGCGAGCGCCGCCTGCCCGGCCACGCTCCGTGCCTGAAAGAATCGCCTCACTTCAGTCTCGATGTCCGAAAGCCGGTACTCACCATTCCCATATGCGTGGAGATAAGGGAAGCGGGAGGCCACGAGGTTTCCCGCAGCGCGTACCCCGGCCGCATCGCTTCCTCCCACCACCAGCGCCGGCTTCTCGCCCACCGCTTTCGTCACGAACTCCACGAACCCCTCGCCGGGGACTCCCGTCGGAATTCCAAGACGCCCTTCCTCCCGAAGACGGGACGTGGTGAAGTGGTCCACCCCGTAGACGATCGGGAAGCCGAGTTCGGCCGCCGGATCCTCTTCCCCCGCGAGGAGCACGAAGGGCAGCCGGGCTCCGGTCGCCTCGTGCGCCACACGCATGGCCAGGTTCACCACCCCCTCTGCGCCGCTCGAACCCCGGAGGGAGAGATGCGCATCGACCCGGTCGGGAAGGAGGTCCTCGGTCGTGTCGCGGAAGATCCCCCGGATGGTATAGAGGTCGGAGAGGGTGAAGTCGGGAACGTCTCTGGGCTGCCAGGTGCGTATCTCTCCCTCGCGCCACGGACGGTCGGGCACGATCCGGAAGAGCTCGTCTTCCTCACCGTCCCGAACCAGTCGGACATCGAGACGGTGGAGCCCCTGGGGAAGGATCGCCTGTGCCTCCCCGTCGGCCCCGAGCGCAGCGCGCGCAGCGTCCCATTCCTCTGTGGACGCGACCCGAAGCGTCACCGCGAGCCGGGTCACCCCGGGCCGCACCGCCGAGATCACCCCCCGGTCGAACGACAGCTCCGGCGATTCAATCCCTGCCTCCGAAAGATGCCCGACGAGCCGCTCCCCAAACTCGGCCCAGGTGGTTCCCGCCGGGTCCCAGATCCCCGGATATCGCCCTGACAGATAGGCCGCACCTGCCAGGAGCCCCGACGCATCGGCACCCCCGACCCACACCCCGCCCCCGGGGAGCGCTTCGGAGGGCGGAAGTCGGACAAACGCGGCCTCCCCCGCGACGAGATCCGTGAGCGCGCGATCGAGATCGATGCCCGCGCGCCCCAGGAGCCCCTGAGCCCGCCCGACGACCACGACCGGGACCCCGTCGCCCCCCACCCCGGGCCCATCCACCCCGAGCAGATCCAGATCCGTCGCGTAACTCTCGAAGCTGACCCGCGCGGCCAGGTTTGCGACGGCCGCGAACTCCGCGTCGCCAGCCCCCGCAGGAATGACGAAGCGCGTGTTCACGAAATCCGCGTGCCCGTCCCTATTCCGGTCCTCAAGCAGGAAGCCGAGCGCGAGGATCCCCCGAAGGTCCGGGGGCGGCGATGGCGGCGATGGCGGCGAGGGCGGCGAGGGCGGTCGAACCGTCGGCGCTTCCTGAGCCACTCCTCCCTGGGGAACCAGTCCCCCCAGCGGAAAGAGGAGAAGGACGAGCGCCAGCCGAAGCAACACCACGCCCTCAGTACCGCGGCAGCGGCGCGTCCGGCGCCATCCCGCGCTCGATCTTCTGCTGACGGACCATTTCCGCCACGCTCTCGAGGAGCGCCTTCGCGTCGTATACGATTCCATCCTTGATGGTATAGAGGATGCCCCCCACGCGCTCAACCTGCTCCGTCTCGTCGTTCAGCCTGGGCGCTCCCGTCCCATAGAGCACCTTCAGGTTCTCGAGCGGGTTCGCATCCACGATGATGAGATCGGCGAGCATTCCGGGCGCCACCACGCCGTACTCGATCGGCCTTCCCTGCGGCTCGAATATCTCCTCTGCCGCGTACAGCGTCGCGGAGCGGATCACCTCCAGCGGGCTGAGCCCGACCTCGCGCAGCAGCTCCAGCTCCTCGATGTAGCCGAACCCGTAGTTCTTGTAGATGAAGCCCGCGTCGGCACCGGCGGTGAGGCGTCCCCCCGCGCGGTGGAAATCCCTGAGAAAGTGCATCCATGTGCGGTAGAAGGCGCGCCACTCGGCCTCGTCCTCCGAGGTCCAGTAGAACCAGTAGGAGCCATGAGCCCGGCGATTCGGATAGTAGAAATCCCACATCGAGGGGAGGGTGTAGCGATCATGCCACTCCGATTCGCGCGCCCGCATGTAGTCCCGGTTCGCTTCGTAGATCGTCATGGTGGGGTTGATGAAGAAGCCGCCGTCGACCCACTCGCGCACGAGCGCGTCCCACTCTTCGCTCCCCGGCTCGTGGATCTGATTCCAGAGGCGGGCCACCTGCCCGAATCGATGCTGTTCGTTCTGGTAGTTGTAGTCCAGACGGAAAGGCTGGATCTGATTGTCCCGGAGAAGTGCTTCGAAGAGCCCGTAGAAGTGAGTCATTCCGGTGAGTCCCAGCCGCGACGCGTCGGCCGCGTTCATCCGGGAAACCCCGGTCTGGGCGAGGTGCGCGGTCGATCCGAGCCCGACCGTGTTCGCCTCGTCCAGAATGGCGCCCATGATCTCCGGCTCCATCGAGGTCAGCTTGAGCCCGTCCACACAGTTGTCCCGGGCCCACCGCACCCACTCGCGCCCTTTCTCCGGAGAATCGATCGCACCCTCGTCCCACCCGCTCCCGGGCCGCTGATAGTTCACGATCCGAGGTGCCACGATCTCATTCCGCTCACTGCGCCCCTTTTCCTCGCAGGACATCTCGAAGTCCGTGAGCCCCACGCCCCGAACGGTGGTGATTCCATGCGCCAGCCAGAGGCGGTATGCGTAGGAGAGATCATCGTTCTTGGGCGTGCCCCCCGCGTGGGCGTGGTTGTCGATGAAGCCGGGAAGCACGTACATCCCGTGGGCATCGATCTCACGCGTGGCTTCCCCCGGGCGCCCCTCCGCCGGGATGGGCACGCCTGGATAGCCGACCGTCCGGATCTGCACGATCCGGTTCCCCTCGATCACGATGTCCGTGGGGCCTCCCGGAGGGGCCCCCGTCCCATCGATGAGGATCGCCCCGCGGATGATGAGCCGCTCATGCGGTCCGTCGCCCTCGCCAGGCTGCCGATCCGGGGCGGGGCGTGTCTGCTGGGCTGAGAGCGTGAAGGGAAGGAATGCGAGAAGGAGCAGGGCCGCGAACGGTGCCGCCGAGCCGGAACGGGAGCGCATCATGGAGAACTCCGAGCAGGGTGGTTCACCCGGCCGGGGTGGCCCGGGCCGGGAGAAGGGCGCCCGGATGGACGCGCCAGCCGTCCGCTCCGGATCCGCACTTCCAGGTATGGGGGGCAAGGTAGGGGAAAGAGGTGCGAATCGGCCAGAACGCGGGGGGACGTGGCTCCCGATCACCGGGGGGGGCGACCGCTGTGATGCGCGGGGTGTGAACGTGGGTTTCACCGCATGTGGACTTCCCTCCTACGGCAGAACCATATCCACCACCAGCGAATCCAGATCGCTCTCCACCCCGGCTCCGATCCGGAACTCCACGTTCCCGGCGATCACGAAGGTGTCGCGAACCACCCCCGCGTCAGTCCCGCGGAAACGCACGATCATGCACTTCTCCGTGTTCTGAAGAACGACGTCGATGGCGGTGATCCGGTAGATCCCGGCGGTCGAGACGAATTCGCCACCCTTCGGCGTGACGGTCGGATCCGAGGCGCATTGATCCTGCGGAAAGGCATATGCGAGCACTTCCGCCCCGGTCCAGGGCGTGCCGCTGGAGCCCATGGCCGTACCGACAATCAGGGCGCCTCCGACCTGTATGTCGTTCGGCGGGGTGCCGGTGGGCGCGAACCAGTCGCAGGCCGTGAAGCCCAGGGCCAGGACGGGGAGCACGGCAAGGAAGAACGTCCTTCGGAGGACGGAGACCGGAACGCGAACGGGGGGATGGGGCATCGAATAGCTCTCGGGTCAGAGGGTACTCCTCTTCTTCACCGCCACGCACCCGTTGGTTCCGCGGAACCGCCCCGCGCCTTACTTTCGGCTGAGGTCCACCCTCTTCCCGGTGAAGGCAGAACATGACTCCCATCCGCTTCTCTCGATTCGCCGCGGTGCTCGCCGCCCTCACACTCACCCTGGCGCTCGGATTCGCGGGCCCCGCCGAGGCGCAGAACCGCACCCCCTTCACGGTCCAGGATCTGGTCTCGCTCCGGTCCTTCTCTCTTCAGGACGTGACGTCCGACGGGCGGTGGGCGGTGGGCACGGTGGGCAGCCGCGAAGATCGATGGGACACCGATCACCGCCGTCAGGGCGACCCCACCTACGTGGCTCCCTCGGTAGTGGAAGTGATGCTCCTCGACACGGACTCCGGCGCGATGCGCCCGATTCTCGAAGGGAAGGTTCAGGCGCGCGGACTCACCTGGTCGCCGGACGGGCGCACCCTTGCGTTCTTCCTTCTCCGGGACGGCATCCCCTCTCTCCATCTCTGGGAACGGGAGCCGGAGCGGCTGCGGGAGATCGAACCCCGCACGGCCATGCCCATCTCCACCGGTTCCTCGATCCTCTGGCTCCCGGATGGGAGCGGACTGGTGATCGAGTTCCGAGCCGAAGACTGGCACGCGCGAGCCTCAGGCCTTTTCCGCGAGCTCACCGAGGGGCCGATCATCGTCCTCGATGGCAGCGACGACTTCCTTGCGTGGGATGCCCTCCGGAATCTCGGCGCCCTCACGATCCCGGCGCGGGTCGACCTCCCCGGCGGGGCGGTCACCCCCCTCGCATCGGACGAGGGAGATCACTCGGCCCTCAGCCTCGTGGGCAACGGCACGGGGGTGGCGGCGGTCCGCCGGTATCCGCTGAAGACGGTCTACACGGCTCAGGGGGGAGCGGAATTCGATCTGGCGGTGCTTCCCCTCGAGGGAGGCGATCCCGACATCCTCCGCGAGCAGGGCGAGTCGCGCCCCTCGGTCACGTGGAATGAAGAGGGCACACGCTTCGCCTGGGCCGCGCGCGGGGACGTCTTCCTGGCTGCCCCTGGTGCTGAGCGGGACTCCATCGATCTGACTTCAGCCTGGAGGGCGGCACAGGTCGATGCCGGGGCCGACACGACGGGCCTCCGCTTCAGTGCCCAGCAGTTTTCCCCGGACGGAAGCCAGCTACTTCTCCAGAGTACGCGTGGATGGTGGTTGCAGGATGTGAGCGGCGGAGACCCCACCCTCATCTTCCCCTTCGAGGCCGACGAGGAACTCCGCCCACAGCGGTCGGTCACCGCCTGGTCGCCGGATGGCCGCAGCCTCTACGCCACTACCGCTGAGCGGAACCGCTGGGAAAGGGGGCTCCTTCGGCTCGCGATAGAGACCGGACAGATCGACACTCTCGTTCTGGACAGCGGCCTCTACTCGGGTTGGCGTCTTCTGGGGGATTCCGGTGACCGGTTCCTCTACCAGCACTCGGACGGCGACCTCCCGAACGAGTGGTACATCGCCGACTCCGGCTTCATGGAGACCCGGCAACTCACCGAAATGAACCCATGGATCCACGAGCGCACCCTGACCCGAAGCGAGCTGGTGACCTACCGCGACGTGGACGGCAAGGAGCAGCATGGCATCCTCTACTATCCCGTGAACTACGAGGAAGGCCAGCGTTATCCGCTCGTGGCCGAGGTCTACGAGACCTTCTTCAACAACGGTTTCAACGCAAACATGAACATGTTCGCGAATGCCGGATGGTTCGGGTTCCGCCCCTCCGTCACCCTGGAAGAGGGATTCCCCGGCGAGGGATGGCTGAAGGGCGTGACGTCGGGGATCAACGCCCTCATCGACCGGGGGCTCGTGGATCCCGATCGCCTGGGGGTGCAGGGAGGGAGCTATGGTGGATACGCCACGGCGCTTCTTGTCACCCAGACGAGCCGGTTCGCCTCTGCGATCAACATCTCGGGGAAGGTGAACATGGTTTCCTTCTACGGCGACTCACCACGCCTCGGGGTGCGAAACATCACGGCCCCGGAGCGGGGCCAGGATCGCCTGGGATGCTCGCTCTGGGAGTGCCGCCAGAAGTACCTGGAGCATTCCGCCATCATGGATGCCGATCGGATCACCACTCCGCTCATGCTGATTACCGGGGAGCTCGACCACAACGTGCCCGCGCGGCAGAGCATGGAGATGTTCTACGCCATGCGCCGGCTGGGGAAGGAAGTGGTGTGGGTGAATTACGCAAACGGAGGTCATTCGCCTCCCAACACGATGTCCGAGACCGAGGACTACTGGGCCCGCATCCTCGGGTGGCATTCCCGCTGGTTCAATGCCGCCGGTGAGGAGGAATCCGTTGCGGCCACGGCGGATGGGGCGGGAGGAAACTGACGGATACCCCAGCCCCCTTTGACAACCCCGCAGCTCAGACCCTGAGCATGCACCGGAACCCGCGCGCGCCGTAGTAGGACTCCGCGCCGTTGTGATAGACCCAGACCGTGCCGAATCGGAAGTCACCGAAGACGGCGCCCCCGAGTTTTCTGATGTCGGACGGTGTGTGCAGCCAGCTCGAGGTCTTTGAATCGAACGCTCCGAGCTCCTGCAGCCTCCGGTACTCGGATTCAGTCAGAAGAACAGTGCCCATTGCTTCCGCCACGCCGACCGCGCTGCCGTCCGGCTTGTGCTTTTTCCGTGCCTCAAGCGCCGCGGGATCGTAGCAGAGGCTCCTTCGGCCGCTCGGGCTTTCCGCCGAGCAATCGACGAAAAGATACTCACCCGTTTCCTGATCCTGACCCGTGACATCCGGTTCGCCGCCGGTTCGTTCCATCTCGTTGAGCGACTCCAGCTTGTCGGGACTGGCCTCGATCCGGGTGCGCACGTCCGCCCAGCTCACTCCCGGGTGGCGGTTCATGTTCTCCTCGAATCGGGCCTGGAGGATCGCGAGGAGCTTCCTGCCGGCGACCGCCGCCGGAGTCTTCCTCCCCTCACTCGCCATGTGCCTCCTCCTCCCCGGGCGCCAACGCCAGGTACGCCCCCACCGGGTCCTGAATCACCGCGAACACATACTTCCCGTCGGCCCCCCGCACCTCCCTGATGACCCGGCCCCCTTCCTCCCGCACGAGCCGGAGGCTCTCTGCGAGGTCACCCACGGTGAGGTAGATCAGCCAGACAGGAGGGAGTGCCCGGTTCACGCCGCGCGTATGGCAGACCCCCGCGGCCGGGGTCCCATCCCCGCCGAGCATGTTGTAGTCGGCATATCCCTCGCCGCCGTCCTTCATGTCGACAGACTGCGCCGTCCACCCCACGACCTCCCGGTAGAACTCCCGGGTTCCGGTGGCATCGGGAACCGTCAGGTCGAGCCAGCCGATGCGTCCGACCGGCCCGTTCGCATCGGGGACGGCGGCACCATCTCCTGCGGCAATCGCCTCCGCGGGAACCACCGGGATGATGCCGAAGGCTGCCCCGTTCGGATCGCGGATCACCGCCCAGAGGCTATTCCCATCGTCATCCTTCTCGTGCGCCAATGCGCTGCCGCCCAGTTCGAGCGAGCGCTCCACGGAGCTCGCCACATCGGAAACCTGGATGTGGGGCATCCATTGAAGCGGGAGGCGAGAAAACTCGGCGGTCCGCGCACCCAGGCCGATGATGGGCATGCCCAGGTTGTTCATCAGATCTTCCTCGCGCCAGAGCGGATTCTCGCCCGTGCTGAGCACGCAGGAGTAGAAGCGCACCTCACGCTCGTGCTCGGGAACGGCGATATCGGCACTGAAGACGGCGCCGACCTGTGGGACGAAAGGGTTGGTCATGGATTGGTCCTATCGGAGCACGCTCCGCCGCGTCATCAGCCACGAGTACGACATGAAGAAGATCAGGAGCAATGTAATCACGCCGCTCGTAACTGCCATCTGCCTGCCCATGATCTCGCCCCCCTCTGTCAGGAGATAGGTGTAGACCAGGCTGATCAGGAACGCAGTCAGTGACACCCCGAAGACAGCGAAAGCCTGTCGCTTGCGAAGCAGGATGAGCACCGAGCCGAGCATCGCGCTCCACACCCCCAGGGGCCAGATCACCTTCATCCAGAAGGGCATATCCTGGTAGTGGGCGATCTGCGCCGGTGTCATGCCCGCGCTCGCCATGTAGCTCGCGCCCTGTGTCATGCTCATCACCCAGTCGAACCCGCCGATGGAATTGAAGAGGACTGCGATCACGCCGACCAGCCACACGTGCCGGGGCGTCTTGACCGTCATGTGGGTTTCCATGGGGCGGCTACTTCATCGAATGGAGGTCCAACATATGTCCTTCGGTATCGAAGGCCAGCGCAAGGAAACCATACTGCTGGGACCGACGCGGCACCCTCCCGCATACCCCGACCCCACGCAGGAGACCCGGCCCGGACGGCGCGCAAGACAGTGGCGTGTCAGTCGACACTGGGCCTGCCATTGTCTTCGATCGGAAAGAGCAGCTCATTGCCGTCCGGATCATCGACCTGAATCGAGTCGTACCCCCACCAGGTTTCCTTGGCGGGGACGGACCGTTTCACGAGATCGCTGCGTAGTTCGGTGAGCTCGTTCGCATTCAGTTCGATGAAGAGCCGCGCCCTGTCTCTGCGCGTGGGGTGCTCACAGAGGATGACCTCGCAGTCTCCCCGATTTACTTGGCAGACAGTCCCTGCTCCATCGCCCTCGTGCCACTGCTTCAGGAAGCCGAGCATGTCGACGTAGAACCGGATCGATCGATCCAGATCGGCGACGAAGAGGACGGGGCGCGTGTACCAACCGGTCTGGGGTGCCATGTCTCGTTCTGTCATTCCGGTTCCGGATCCGCCTGGCGTCGCCCGTTCAGGGGACGCACACACGATCTGTCATGAAGCATTCCGGTCGGTGGAAGAAATCAGGTGAGCCATGGAGAATTCCGGCTCGGATCGAGCCCCAACTCGCGGCAGCCGATCAACCGGAGGGTTCATCCGCGCCGGATTCAGCCACCGCCTTCCGCCACGCATCAATCAATACCGGTAGCGTTGCTCTCGCGTTCGCCGGGCTGGTCGACGGTGCCACGTCGCACGAAAGTCGATTTCTGAGCTCGTCCGGCAGGTCGTGCGCAACCAGCCTGTGGAACGATTTCGCGGCCTTTCTGCCATTGAACACGACCCGGTCGATCGTGCGGTGGCGCTTCATGAAATCCATGAGATCGTTCGGCACCTCGGTATCGGCGAGGATGCTCGAATCAAGACTCCCATCGCGGCTGCAGTGCTTCAAGACATCCCACACAGCGACCCCTGCGAGGGTCAGGTGGGACGTTCGCTGGTCATACGAGCCTGCCGTCGACACCCCGAAGATGGCCTCCATCACACGCCAGAATCGGTTCTGAGGATGTGCGTAGTACTCGCCGGAGTCGAGAGAGACTTGACCGGGCATCGATCCGAGAATGAGCACTCTGCAACCTGGGGCGACCAGCGGGTCCATGCTGGTCAATTGGATACAAGTGCCGTCCTCATCTGGTCGCGGGGTGTCGGCACGGAACTCCTGCTTCGATCGACGTCCCATTTGATTCGCTCTCCTGCAAGCTACACGAGACATGCCTTTCAGCCCAGATTGCCGGTTGAACCCAGGTTTGAAGGCGCCCGTCGGATGGTTCAGCCTGACCTGGTCAAGCAGTTTCCGCACATCGCTCCATGCGTACGCTCCAGTGAACAGGCCGCGACCATCCAGCAGCCGCTCGCCTCGCATGCGATCATGGAAGCCGATTGTCGGAAGCGGCCCTCGCGAGTGGAGGCGTTCTGTCTCCCGGGATTCACGAGTCTGCGGACTGCGCTGTCCGGGTCGACGACGATGTCCAGCAGAACCTCCGAGGGTTTGCCCCACTGTCCGGTGATCATTGTTGCTTGCGCGTCACAGGGTTCCTGAGAGCCCAGAGGGTGAAACAAGATTGACCATCGCGCAGCGAGCATCGCGGATCGTGACGCTGATGCCTGGGCCGTCCGCCGGATCGCCGAACGCGAGCACGCGTCCTGGCCAGTTCTCCTCCTGGAAGGGGATCGGTCGGCTTTTCGCCCTTCAGTTCAGGGGACGACAGCGTACTTCAGGAGTACGATCCCGCTCTTCTCATAAACCCGCTGCTCGATCAGCGACAGGCGGCGGCTCGCCGACGTGGACGGCAGAAGAGGACGGCCACTCCCCAGCAGCACCGGAATGATTGCCGGCTCGACAGTGTCCACACAGCCGAGCCCGAGCAGACTTCGGAACAGCTCCCCACCACCATACAACCAGATATCCTTGCCCGCCTGTCCGCGCAGGTTGTCCAGCGTCTCTTTGACCTGACTGGAGACAATCGTGACGCCCGGATGATCCTCCTGGTGAAGAGACCGCGAGAACACGAGCGTCTTCATTCCCGTCGAAGGGGATCCGCCGATCGCTTCGAACGTTCGCCTCCCCATCAACAGCGTATCGAACTCGTCGAAGAGGGCCTCGAAATCGATCTCCGGATCCGCGACGATCCAATCATGCTCATCGTCCGGTCCGGCGATGTAACCGTCGAGGCTGCACGCTACCTGATATCGAATCTTCCGCATCTGGACCGTGGGTTGTGTTTCATGGCAACCACCTCCTGGTCGCACGTTGAGCTGCATAGAGCCCGAGCCCGGTGCCAACCATCCCGATCATGAATGCAGTAAAGAAGGATACAAGAGCGCCGAGTTGCCAGCCGACCCAGCCCCCTGCTGTCATTCCGACGAAGTTGAGCATTCCGCGCATGGCTCGAACATAGGTCTCCACGAGAGGCGGGGGTAGCCGCGACCCGTTCCCAGCGCCGTTGCCGATGTTCCTGTCTACGCAGTGGCTGGAGGATGAAGGCTCGGCCGCGCCCATCCATCCGAACGGGCCGCTCACCATTCCCATTGATCGTAGAGAGCCCCCGCCAGTACCGGAGCGCCCTCGACCTTCTCGAATACCAGCGTCAGGTTCCACGTCTGGAGGCAATCTGCGTCGCCAGTTGGAGCCAGCGTTTACAGACCGGATGCCGTCTCTGAGCCCGCGATAGTTCACCCGGGCCAGTGCCGTCCCGTAGCTCACCCATTCATGGTCCGAATGCTCAACCTCATCGAGACGCACGTCAACGACATGCGGGTCGACTGCGACCGCCATGGTGCAGCGCGGTCCTGCCCTTCGGATCCTGATAATTGACGTCGGCGCCGGCCAGGGCCAGCGTCTTGGCCGCTTTGAACTTCTGCCAGCACCAGGAAGCGAGCAAGGGTGTAACGCCGACGACCACTTCGAGATCAGCTCCTGAGCGGATCAGTTGCCCTGACCGAGAAGGAATCGCACGTACTGCGTTCGAACTGCGTCTGTCATGCCGAGTGCTGCTGGCGAAGCCGCGCAAGCAAGATGGAGGAGGTTCAGCCCGGACCGATCGACAGTGGACCACGCCGTACTCCTGAAGTAGCTCAGGCGTGACATCCAGTTCGACAATGGCCTCCGCATTCGAACCTGCAACCAGGCGCAGGCCCAGGTGTCGGTTTATCGGAACTTCTTCGAACGGCGTACGCTCCCTGTCAGGCTTCATTCGCGGCAACCTCCCCTTTTCCGTGGGGCAGAGCCCGGTCTCAGGCTTCGCCGTCAGTCGCCCTGAGCATCGCGCGAATCCGGTCGATATGGACCTGGGACTCCCGAACCCGCTCGAGCGCAGATGAAGGCAGGTCCTTCTGTCTGCTGCCCATGGTAGATATCAGGTGCTGGCGCTCCTCGAACATGCGCAGCGCCACCCACAGGGTCTCCTCTATTTTTTCGCCTTGCCGTGCAAGCAGTGCCGGCGATGAGAACGCATGTCCGGTGTGACAGCGATACCTCAGCAACTCGCCGTGCTTCATCTTCCACAGTACGCCGCCGCAGTCGGGACAGTTGAACGGGACCTGACTTCCCAGCGTCTCCACCGACTTGAGATCGCTTACCACGCGTTGCGCGATCTTTGCCTCGATGACGAGATCGGCAGGGGGCTTCCCATTCCCCACAATCTTGCGCGCGGCCAGCTTCTCCAGCAACGCGCCCATCTGCGCGAGTGGCACGCAGTAATCGGTACCCACGTGCTTGATCACCGACTGTGGCATGTCGGGATGGGCCGCGTCAGCCGGATCCTGAGCGATGCAGATGCCTCCGCAACGCTTGATGGCCATCATACCGCTCGTGCCGTCGTCCAGATAGCCGGTGAGGATGATACCGATCACGCCCTTGCCGTAGGCCACGGCCGCGCTGCGGAACAGTGGGTCGATGGCAGGCCGGTAACGATTCTCTCGCGCGCCTTTGGTAACCAGCATCTTGCCCTTGCCAAGCAGAAGGTGCTGATCGGAAGGTGCCAGATAGACGTGCCCACGCTTGAAAGACGCCCCGTCCCGGGCGTGGCTGCACTTCACGCTCCCTGCCTTGTTCAGCGCTTTCACCAGCAGTTTGCCGGTGACTTCCGCACCCATGTGATTGACGATGAACACCGGGGCGGGAAGGTCGGGGGGTAGCTGCGCTACAAGCCCCTTGATGGCCTCCATCCCTCCGGCCGAAGCGCCTACCACGACCACCGTTGAGATCTTTTTCGGCATCACCCTCTCCCAGCAGGAATTCCCGGCATTCGACGCTTGCTGACTACTGGCAAATCCCGTGCCGGGGTGGGGTGTCAGCGAAAAGCACACCCTCCCGCGGGAGGGCCATGAAGCCGCCGTCCGGGCTGACGGCAGCGGGAGGTGGGCATGCCGCTCAGCAGTTGGTTGAAGTCGCGAGCAATAGCCAGCGGGCGTGGTCTGCAGGGCACCGCCTACTCCGGGCCCGACAGCCGCACCGTCACAGTCTGCCCGCTTCGCTCCACCGTAGCTCCGCGCAGTTCGGCACTGATCCCCTCCGCCTGCAGGGTTACGGTACCCTCTGATTCGGTGACCATGGGTTCGCGCGCAAGCCCCGTGACCGTGAGTTGGCGCACACCGTTGAACAGCGGGTGCTCCCCCGCGGCCTCGCTGAGTGCGGAGTACCCGAGCACCTCCACGGTGCCCGCCTGGTTGCCCAGCTTGAGCCACCGCGTGTGCAGCACCTCACCCTGTTGGACGACCTGCACGTTCAGTGGATCGAACCCCTGCGGAAACAACGGACTACCGGGCGCCTCGACGACCAGTCTCCAGCCCGGCTGATCGAGGAAGGCGCTCCGCCGATCGGCCCGACGCGTGCGCAACGCGTCGACGTCAGCCACGGCTGCCGCTTGGATGCGGCTACGTTCCCGGGGCTCGAATTCACACTGTGCATCGCTGATATCCAAAGCGGTGAGCGCCTCCGCAAGCAGGACGTCCAGGAAGGTGGAATCGCTTTGCTCCAACGTGGCCCGCCACTCCAGCGAGTAGCGGTCCAGCAACCGGGCGATTCCGGTACCCGTCGCGTAACCCCGCTGTCGAAGCGCTTCAGGTGCGAATTCGGCTTCGGGAAGAACGTCGGAATCGGAAAGATCCGTGGCGCGGGCTTCTACGTAGTTCGCCAAGCCCTCAGACCACTCGATGCCCCGTTCATAGCCTGCGGCACCTGGCGGCATGCGACCGAATCGTTCTCTGCGGATACGCAAGGCGGTGCTCGCCCAGCAGGCGGCCCGCTCCCGCAGGTCGATGGCCAAGGCTCGGCGTAACGCTTCGGCTTCCATGCGACGCAGCGCGAGCAACTCAGAGTTGTCCACTGGATAGGTGAACAACTCCACCTCGTTCGCCTGCCACGCGGGGTGGTGATCGCGCTGAAATACATGGAATGCTTCGTGAATGAGGATGCTCGCCCGATCCGAGAGCGAAACGGCACCGCTGGCTGGCATCAGCGTAGCCGTGGCGACGCTGCCGATCTCCGCGCTGGAGTTTGCCGCCACGCCAGGGTATCGGCCGGAGTATGCCCATACATCGTCACGTCCGGAGACAGGCTGGAAACCAGTGGGCGGACTGGGGTGACGGAAAAGCAGCGTGCGTTCACCGTCGAAGATCGCTACCGGGATCGAGCGCGGATCGAAGCCGGGCCACAAGTCCCGCTCAGCCAGCCGGTCCGCCTCGGCTACGACCGCGAAGGCATCAGCTGGCGTACCCTCCGGAGAATGGATGGTGGGGGCGGCCACGGAGCGGCAGCCTGCGACCAGAGCCAGGCAGGAGAGGACAGCAAGAGGGCGCATGCAGAGAGCTCCCTTGAGCAACAAAGAAGGTGTGCGCGACGGGATGTCTTTGATGCTGGGAGCGCAGGTGAAGGTTGCTCACGCCGCCCAAGGAATCCTTCGCCGGTACTCGCTGCGTGCGTGCATGACCGGCAGGTCTATTGCAAGGGAGCCGAGCCCGAGCCATCACGACGGCCAGGGCTGACGGGCGCAGGCTGGACCGAACCGCATCATGGAATGGAGCAACCTCCATAGCTGATGATCGGCGAGTCGGACGTCCTCCCGCTTCGGGTCGCATCACTGCTGAACAACATCAGGCCGCACCTGGACCCCCAGGCGCTCGGCGAACGCACGGTGAAATGCGAGCATGGTTGCCGTGTTGTCGTTGAAGATCATCAATGCGCGAAAGAACAGGCTGTGGACTTCGCCGTAGTCGTGTCAACTGTTTTCTGTAAAAGGGGGGGCGCAGGCCCCTCCGGTTAGAGCTGTTCCACGTTTCTTCGATTTGTTGAGATCTCCCGTCCACTGGGATCTTCGAGGCCGAGTGCCTCAGGCACGACGGCCCGCCCGGT
>JBGTMU010000190.1:0-2116 GCA_041743405.1 Longimicrobiales bacterium
GCGGCCGAATCAACCCCAGAGCCGTCAAGCGAAAAATGAGCAAATTCCCCACCAAGTCTCGCAACCCGCAACGCGGAACCGTCCGTCAGGACCCCGCGCCGCGGCTGCTTGTGCGTGCTTAAGGCAACGGTATTGCGCTTAACTCCAACCGAACAACTCCGTCCGCACCACCATCCACGACGAGCCGTCGCGGGCGAGGTCCACCATCCAGACGCGCGTCTGGATGCCAGTTCGGGAGCGATCCGCCCATGGAAAGGAAACGGTGACGATCAGCGAGGCGGAGTCAGAAACGGGACCGAGCCCCACGACCTTGACATGGAGATCACCCTCAATCAGCGCGCACGCCTTGGGCTGGGGCAGGACACGCCCTTCCCTCGGCATGTCGGGATAAGATGGCTCGCACGTCCAAATGTCGCTTGCCGGGCGAGGGTGGAGCGCGCCCACCCGTTGAGCAACCTCTACCAGTGCTACCTCCGAAGCGAGTCGAATCCGTGGCCGTCCGTGTTCAGGACTCCAGAATCCGCTCCCATCCGTCTCGGGCACCACAGCGGAGATAGGGGTCTCGTATTCCTGTGCTGCCCAGCGCAGTGCCGTCTCGAACATCCCCTGACAGATTCGGTCACAGTCAGATTGCGACATGGAGGGGGTGGCGTCGACCAGAAGCCCGATTGGCAGGATGAGTGTGATCTGGAGGAGGAGCCGAGTTGATCTGTTCATGAGTCGTGCTCCGGTAGAGGGTGAGAGACGCCGGCGGTATTACGCAGATAATACCCACCATTTGGAAGCTGGTTCCTGGGGGTGCGCCAATTCTTCAGCATGTGTTTATCCACCACGGTGAACTGATCTGAACCCAACCGGTCTGAGGAGTCCATCGAAAAAGCGCAACTAGCGTCCAGCATTCACAGTCCTCTGCCCCACAGTCGCCATCATTCGGACCGGGTGTGACTTCTTGCTCCTCCTCCCAGGGGTCCGGCAAGGTCTCCTCCGAGCAGAACTCGCCAATGTCGTAGGCCGAAGGGCCCTCCGCCGGATTATCCACATAACCCAGCGCGTGCGAGGCTTCATGGATGGCGCTATTAACGCGATTTCGCCGGTACGGATCGTCCCCGGACATCTCGAGGAAGTTGAGGTCGGAGAGAACGATGTGCGATGTGGGTCCGATCTGGTAGTGACGGCCCCCGAGGGACGGTGGGTTCAGCGCTGCCAACTCTTGCCAGTCCGCTACGTAAACCCGGTCTGCCTCGAGGTGTCCCTCGAACTCCGTTCGCATTGCGACACACAACGAATGTTCCGTTTGAAAGACTGCGGGATCATACAGGGCTGACGTGGTTGCGGCGGTCTCTGCCTGATCTACCGATCTGCAACTCGGTAGGTCGGCTTGGATTGGAGGAGGGCAGCCCCCCCCCGATGCGAGGATAACGGGCGGCAGGTGAGGGTTCTCTAGGACAGATCCCTCGCCTGAAACGGGGTCGGCGTAGTCACTGCAGGACACCAGCGCCATCATCCCCACGAGGAGCATCGGCGCGATGGGTAGGGTTCTACTCTGACGCGATGGGCTAAGTAGGAGGCCCGCACCACACCTCCGGAGCATGCACGTGATGACAGGGAATCGGACGCGAGCTGATTCGTTGCTGGGCATGGCTCCTCCGCTTCGCAATGGATGGCTGCTAACGCTCGGAGAGGGGTGCACCCCCGATTCCCAGCAAGGTAGTTGATCGCACTGATTCCGTCAAATATTTATCCTGCCATCCACCGTGGAGCGAATCCTCTTCCATCTCACCCTGCCGTATCCACCTCCCCTGGTATCCCCCGCACGCCGCCCTCCCCAGCTCGAGTCCGACTTCCATCAGTTTCCGGCCCTCGATCTCGCTGCTCTCGAAGCCTGTTCGGGGCTCGAGTTCGATCAGTGCGTTCCCTATGTCTGGGAGGGATGGGGCACCAACCGGTACCATCCGCGCGCCCCCGGCCCATCGTACTAGTACCACGTAACACTTGATTCTTCGTGTAGTGGTGTCGTATCATCATGGCATACCCCTAACGGAGGGAAGTGCCATGACGCCACGGTATCGCGTGACGCTGACGCCGGACGAGCGAAGTGAGCTGGAGGCGGTGGCTC
>JBGTMU010000191.1:0-13312 GCA_041743405.1 Longimicrobiales bacterium
CGCGCCGGGGGTGGGATCGTTGGGGTCGCCCTGGGCTTCCGCCTCGGACCGCCTGCGGGCAAGCGCCGCGGCCCAGACCAGAGCGCCATCCGGATCCCCCCGCTCCAGCGCTACTCGTCCCTGGACCCAGTCGTCTGCCGCCGCCACGGCAGAGACGAACCCGTACCGGATATCCTCCGTCGGGATATCCCAGGCAAGGGCCGGGTGGTCCCATCGCCGCGTGTTCGCCACGAACTCGGCCCGCATCCGGGCGAGGGTGACCCGCGTCACCGCCTCGGCACCCGTTGCGTTCCTCATGGCCTCCAGGTAGATCTCCGCATCCCGCCACCGGCCCTGCTGCAGATACCCGTAGCCCAGCCACCAGGTGTAATGCCCCGGGCGCCAGAGTTCTCGATCGGGGCCCGCGGCAACCTCGTTGTGTGCCACCACTTCATCCCACATCCCCATGGCCACGAAGATATGGGTGGTCATGTGCTGGGCGTGGGGCGCGTCGCCTGCGATGCGGGCGTAGCGCCGGGCGGCCCGGAGGCCCAGCGGGGCGTGCACCGGATCGTCATAGGCGTGGATGAGATAGTGGAGGACCCCGGGGTGATCCGGGTTCCGTTCGTAGATCTCCTCCGCGACGGCTGCCGCCCGCATGTAGGTTGGGATGTCCCTGCCCCCGTGGCTGGTACCCAGGATGGAGAGGGCGTAGAAGGCCCCCACGTTCTCGTCGTCGGGCCATCGGTCCCACATCCGCCCGAGGGATTCGGAATAGAGGGTGTCCCGTTGCGCCTTGGGACCTTCGCCGTAGAGGATCTCCAGTGTCTCCAGCCATGCCCGTTCCCGCTCCGTCCCGGCCCGGTCCAGTCGGGCCTCGGGCGAGGGTCCCAGCCGTTCCATCACCTCCCGGGCCTCGTCCGGATACTGGCGGAACCAGACGGGGTGGTTCCATGTCATGGCCTCTCCCCAGTAGGCGAGTGCAAAGTCGGGCGCCTTCTCCTGAGCGGCGCGGAAGGCGTCCCGGGCCCGGTCGTACTCGAAGCTGTGGAGCCAGAGGACGCCCTCGAGGAAGGAGGCCTGGGCCTCCTCCGGCCCCGAGTGCGGAAACTCGGTACGTCCGAGCACCCCCTCCTGCCCGACGGCCGGAGCGGGGAAAAGGAGCGGGAGGAGGAGAAGGAGCGCGGCTGCCGATGTCGGGGTGCCAGCGGTGAGCCTGGGAAGCCGGCTCGGGGCGGGGCGGATGGAGGAGGGATCCATGAGCTGGGCTCCGGTTGGATGGATCGGCGCAGGATAAAAAGGCATTAAACGCCCTCCGGGAAGGAACAGCAAGTTACGAAGGGACATTGCCTCCCACGACCGCGTAACTTGCCACTGCAGAGCGCCTTCATGTCCCTCCGGACAATCTTATCGGGGGTCAGTCGCAAAACCATGAAGATTCGGAGCTCGGCGTGCAGAGAATCGACCGGCTAAGACGAACCTTCCTCGGCTCCTTGACGATGAACCCTGCATCACGCACCAGATCGGTTATCCTGGCAAACAGCTCGGGCGAAACGTGGCCCTTGGGCTCTGGTGGAACTCGATTCGTTCCGCGAGACCACGTCTTTCGGAACGCCGTCGCGACCGCTTGAGCGTCTCCTCCTGAAGGTCGACCGAGATGACCTTGCCTCCAGGGCCAACCATCTCCGCCATCGCGAGTGTGAAGAAGCCGAGTCCGGAGCCCACATCGACTACCGTGTCACCCCGCCGGACAAGCCCGTCGAGGATATCAGATGGCTTATGGACGAGGCCACGCAGAGCATTATCGAACGTGTAGGCGAACCACCACGGACATGTGTGGCGTCTGCGATCAATCCGTCGGAGTAACCCCATGAAGGATGCTCAGTTCGCCTGCGACGTCCCGACAACCTCTGCGCGGCCAGAAAAGCCAGCAGGATGACGCGTCGGCCAGACGCCGGCCAGAATGAACCAGAGCGGCACCGCGAGGTGGGCGATGGGAAACAGAACACCCGCCGCTTCGATCTGGAGGACGAAGGCAAGCCACATCACCGTCCCGTACGCCACCGCGCCGATCACTCCGAGCCAGAGGATCCAGGGGGAGCCGAGCACCCGCTCGCGAGTCCCCGTCCAGATTAGACCGAGGAACGCGACCGCAAAAGGAGTAAACGTCAGGGTGGACAGCCAGATATGAGTGGTCAAAACGGGCGTGGACAGTCCGCCGTGAATGTCCCCGTGCGCAAGCGCTCCAGCGTCCACGTAGGCCAGGGTATGCAAGCCCATCTCAATGACCTGCAACACGGCAAGGACGAGTGTAGCCAGCAGCCAGCGGTCCATGGTCGGTGAGACGGTAACGGAGCGCCGGAACGACACGAGGCCCATCGTCACCAGTGAAAAACCGACGAAGACCGCCGCGTGCCCGGGGATCCAGGCAGGGTCCACCAGCATGTCGCTCATCGTCGGGCCTCGGGGATGGAAGAACGCCCCGACGAAGTAGAACAGGCCGCCCACCACGAACAGCGAGCGCCAGATGTGCGTTGGATCGAGTTTCATGAAACACCTGCGTTGCGCTGAACGGAGAGCTGCCTTGTATGTCGACGAGTCGCCATCTTCAAGAATAGAATAAGGTGCGGCAGCCCGTTGCGCCCAGGGTCGTCCAGGACCGTGCGTTGGCTTGGGCGCCGCGCCTTTATTGCGGTCTTGTACTCGTCGATCAGATTCAGCCGATCCAGCTCGGTCGCGAGCTTGCCGCTACCGAGGAGCACGCCGGCAGGGGTCGCATCCTTGAGTCTCTGCACGCTCGGGTGCAATATCTCGTGTAAGAAGGCGGTTCTTGTTTCTCCGCGAGGGAGGAAGTCCGTGCAGACGAAATTTGTTGCGGTCCTGCTGTTCGATGACGTGGAGGTCCTTGATTTTGCAGGTCCTTTCGAGGTTTTCTCGGTGGCCGGACGTCGGACTGATGACATCCCCTTTGACGTCGCAACTGTCAGCGAGTTTGGGACGTTAGTCCGGGCTCGAAACGGGCTTGAGGTAGTGCCCCGCCACTCCTTCAACAACTGTCCTGATCCCGACATTCTGGTGGTGCCGGGCGGATTCGGCACGCGCAGGGAAATGCACAACCCTGTGGTGGTCCAGTGGATCAGGGAGCAATCCCAGCGCGCAGAGCTCGTGCTCTCTGTATGCACGGGGGCTCTGCTGCTGGCGCGTGCGGAGCTGCTCGATGGCCTCACCGCCACCACACACCACGGTGCGTTTGATCTGCTCGAATCGATTGCACCACACACGCGTGTTGACCGCACACTACGGGTCGCGGACAACGGACGCGTCATCCTCTCGGCGGGGGTATCGGCGGACATCGACATGTCACTGCACGTCGTCGCCCGCCTTCATGGCGTTGACTACGCAGCCGAAACCGCAACATACATGGAGTACGCATGGAACCGCGGCGTCCAGTGATTGCGGGCGTCCACCCAGACCTGAAAACCAATTCCGATTGGGTATAACCGTTCACTGCGTTTCCGAACTTCCCGGAGTGGCGCGGCTCGTGCGACCGAACGAGACGTGACACCGGGAGGAGGTCAGGCCGGAGGGCGCCGCAAGGCGACCCGTCGCCAGAAACGCGTCAGTCATGTGGAGTTGGTGCCTGGTGGGCCGACTGATCCCGCAATCCTGTTCAGGTCGGGAACGCTCTAGCTCCTCGACATCCGCAAGGTCCCGCAGCCGGCCCACGGCTCGCTTGTTTCGAAGCAGTTCAGCAAGGCAGAACACTGGAACCTCCACACCGCCAATCCGAGTTGTGATTCGGGTCTCCCACGCTTCCTCGAACTCGATGCCATCGATACTCGTGAGCAGGTCGATGCGGTTGGGTGCGACCCCGATCTGGACCACCAGATCTGTGCGTCGTGCGCCATGCACCAGTCGGACCCGCTTCTGCGGTCTTACACCGCTCAAACTCCAACTTTCGCCCGATTCACGGTCAACCTTGGTTCCCATCCACGACCTGAACGGGAGAACTTCCCGACTGCGTGTGCACGACCTTCCATGCCCCGTCGACCCATCTGAAGAGATAGGTACCGTGACCACGGTTATGGATGTCGCGTCCGTCGGGCGTCGTCAGTTGAATTTCCGTATCGACCACAGCCCAGGCGAACTCTCCTTCGAAGTGTGTCTGAATATTCGAGAAGCCCAGACGTAGACCCAACTCCGCTTCTGGCTCGACGTGATTCTCCACGAGATCACGAAGCCCCACGTTCTGTCCACCGCCCTCGAAGTAGCGGGCGCCGTCCCAATCGAGGAAATGCGCATAGAACGGAGCACCGTCGCCCTGTTCCCAACCGACCCTCACGTCCTCCAGGATTCCCTCCAGAACGGCCGCGTCGTGAACGGGCGCATCCGATTCGGAACTGGTGCATCCGATGACGGCGAGGATGGCCAGGAACGTAGGCATGAGACTTCTTTTCATGGAGACACTCCTCCGGGATTCATGGCGGCTGGTCAGACAACTGTCGACAACATTGGCTGATCGGGGCTTGGACGCCAGATCGTATTCCATCCGACGTGAGAAATGAACATCCCATACCCAACAGGGTCCGGTTGCAGCGGAGGGCCGTCGCCAGGCCGCCCGGAGCCGGAAACGCGTCAGTTATCCGACGTGGATGCTCGTCGCCGAGTCAGTTCCAGTGGGCTCCAACGGTCCGCTCCTCTCCCCACCGCTCCCGAATGTTATTACTCTCGTTATAACCCATTCGGAGGTTCTCATGATGCCCAAGGAAACGACCATCCGCTCGATTGGCAATTCCGCTGGTACCATCATCCCCAAGGCCATGCTTGACCGCTACCGCCTGGCGGAAGGGGACCGTGTGTTCCTTCTGGAAACCGACGAGGGAATCCTGATCTCCCCTTTCGATCCCGATTTCTCTGAGGCCATGGAAATCTACCGGGAGGGAGCCGAGGCCTATCCCAACGCGATGCGTGAACTGGCGAAGTGAACGAACCTCGCTGGCTGACCCAGCCCGTCGTCCCCGCCATCCACGCCGACCAGATCCGGGCCCACGGTGGAACCTTTGGTCTTCGCGATCGCGGTCTGCTTGAATCCGCTCTCCATCGACCTCGAAACCGATTGCACTATCAATCGGATGTTGAGCTCCACGGCCTCGCCGCTGCCTATGGTTTCGCACTCGCCAGCAATCACCCGTTCGTAGATGGCAACAAGCGCGTGGCCTTCCAGGCGATGTACGTATTCCTCGGTCTGAACGGCCAGCGAATCGTAGCCTCGGAAGAATCCGTCGTTTCGCTCATGCTCTCCGTCGCCAGTGGAGAACTCGATGAAGAGGGTCTCGCGTCCTGGCTCGAGGCGAACACCGTCTCTCGCTGAGATTTCCTGGGCGACGGTCCTCTCACCCCCCCTCCGGGAGTCCAGTCAATGCTGCGAAAAGTCACCCTCCGGCAGATGGGCGGTTCAGTCGGCGCTACCCTCCCCGAAGACATTCTCGAGCGCCTTCATGTCCAGGCAGGCGATGAGCTGTTCATCGTCGAGACCGAGGAGGGCATCCTCCTCACACCCTATGACCCCGAGTTCTCGAAGGCGATGGCCGCCTATGAGCGGACGGCCTCCAAGTATCGCAACGCCCTTCGCGAGCTTGGGAAGTAGCCTTGCCTCAGGACCACCTGTTCTGGGTCCCCCGAGCCGTGAGCGCAGCGGCCCATCGCGATCAAATCGGAACTGACGGGGGGCAAGGCGGTCTATGACCCCATCGAGTTCATTGGGCCGTCATCAGCATGTGGTCGAGTCAGGGCTCCACGCTGCGACGATCGGGTGGTCGATCCGGTCTCGAGCAAACCTGAGACACGCCTCGATATCTCCGGCTTCAAGTTCGGGGTGATCTGAAAGGATCTCGGCATTGGACATCCCTCCTGCGAGGAGATCGAGCACGTCAGACACTCGAATCCGTAACCCGCGGATGCAGGGGCGTCCCCCGCATTGCCGTGGGTTCACGGTAATCCGGTCGGTAAGGTTCGCTGTCATCATCACCTCCCGTAAGTCGGCCCTACCCAAACTGGCGCCCTCGAGCTCCCCGCGCCTCCGATTCTCCGTGAAATCTCCACGGTGTCTGGTGCCCTGACGATCGGGACTCCGCACGGCCCCTTGTCTACCATAGCACAAGTGCTATAGGCTTGCATTCCGGCTGCATTGCAGAAATTCTGTCACTCCATGGTCTCACGCGACATGAAATCCGGCACCAGGATCCACGACAGCAGCGGAAACGTTTTCCAGGACCTGGGAATGCGTGATGCCGAGGAGCGACTGGCCAAGGCGGAACTGGCTCGGGTTATCAAGCAGCAGATCCAGAATCGCGGACTCACTCAAACCGAAGCCGCGACCCTCCTTGGAATCCGACAGCCAGATGTGTCGGATCTGGTCCGAGGGAAGCTCTTCCGCTTCAGTATGGTCAGACTCGATCGCTTGCTGAACTCCCTCGACTTCGACATCCGCATCCGGGTCGGCCCCCGTCCCGAAGGCAAGGCCCACGCAGGCATCTCCGTGGAAACCGTCGAATCGTTCTGACCGGCTGCTCCCAACTCGACTTCTCCCAGGCGCATTCGCCTACCTCGCGAGCTTGATTTGAGGCGTGGACTGAGCCGGGATGGTCAGGACCTCTCCGGTGTCCTCAGCCACACCGACGAGGACATCCCTGACCACAACGCCCGAGTCCAGGATGAGGTCACGGTACTCGAACGCGACGGGGACTTTCCCGCGCTCCGGGGCCAGAGCAACGCCCTTTTCTCCTGCTTGAATGATCTTCATGTCATTCCTCGGTGAATGTTGATGACGACCGAAGCGAAGAGCTCCCAGACGGGAAGGGGATCAGGTTTTCGTGCCCGTCTGCAGGTGACTCCACGCCCGATCCTCCTCGTCGTTTCCCCATTCAGAGAACGCGGTTTCGCTGAGAACCGCCAGCGCTTCAGGAGACTCCTCGGCCAGTTCATCGAGAATTGTCAGAAGTGCCCTCCGCGAGTGATCCAATCGGATCGGTTTCAACAGCCGCACCGTTCCATCGGCCTCAATGACAGCTTCTACCGTCTCAGGCATTGGGCAGTATCCAGTTCCCAGCGGGAAGGTTTTCTTCTCCTGTGGAGTACCCAGAACGCTGGCCGGGGTTGCCGAACTGCGGTTGGCACTGTCGCCGCCCCGCGAATGCGAACAAGTTGGGGTCCATTCGACGCATCGCCCCAGTTCTCGGACGCTGGGTCCGGCACCGGCACGACTGCTCCCGGACTCCTCGGAGAGAGCGATGAAGAAGCCTGATCCTGGGCTTGACCACATCTGGGAGATTCGTCGTGAGATCTCCGCGGAGCACGGTCACGATCCGAAGCGCCTGTGCGATTACTACCGTACGCTCGAGGAAAAGCACAAGGGCCGGGTCATCACAACCAAGGGACCATTAAGGAATCCGCCATCGTGACTGACAAACGCTTCAATGAACTCCTCGAGAGCGTTCGCGAGGGAGGAGCGATCCTCCGGAGCGAGAAGGTGCCCAGTCGAAGCTTCGAACTCGAAGAGCCAGGGGTCTTGCGGGAGATGTTTCCCCGGTCTCCGCGCCCTGCGGATCAACCGCTGGTGAGGTAGCGCAAGAAAAGCATCTCACTCGCCCCCTCGAGCCGACCGGACAGCTTCCTCTACACCCTCAGGCGTGACTCCCGCCCGCTTCGCCGAAGCCTCAGCCTGCCCGATCAAGCGATCGAAGTCCTTCATCGTGTCGCCTCGGATCGCTTTCAGGATCACGACGTCGCCGTCCCCGAGCACCATGAACTGTGAACCCGTCCCCAGCCCCATCCGGGTTCGCACTTCCTCGGGGATTACGACCCGACCGCGAGAGGACATCCTGGTCACGGACTGCGAGATCTGCAAGCGAGCTGCCAGCTCCTCCTGCGTCACATCCAAGGTGTCCCGGAGTTCGGCCAGGTCCATCGCGAGAAGCATCGCGGCCGTCCTCTCTCGAATCTTTTGTTTCCGCTCGGGAGACATTTTCTCTCGCAGCTCGCTGAATTTGCGTGCCATCACTCTTTCCTTGGTTCCGCCAGGGGCGCGTCGAAGCAGCGCGCCCCGCAACGAATCCCATTCGCGTGACGCTCTCTGGGCTAAACAGCTTCCACAGAGCGAACGTGCAGGATCTCGCCATTCTCCATGGGACGCAGATCACTGGATCCCAAAGTGAGAACCGCCAGGGTGGTCCCACCTGCATTGACGAACTCTACTTCGCAGGCATCCGTGTCATACTCCGCGACGATCACTCCGACGTCCCCAGCTTTCAATCCACGGTCGGGGAGGTCCCGTCGGAGGACAATCAGTTCGTGTTCCTCAGGCATCTTCTTATCCCCGTTATCTCGTCGGATGTGCCCCGAGGGCAGACGGGCGAAGGGCTCTCAGGATCTCCTCAAACACCTCATCGGCGGAGGCACCATCTCCTCGATCCAACCCCTCGATTCCCGCATCGATGCTGCTTCGAAGCGCATCCAACTTTGCGCTTCGCTCGGCCTCGAGGTCCTGGAGCAGTCGAATCGCCGCTTGCGCCACCTCACTCGCGGACCGGTAGCGACCTGCTTCCACGAGCTTCGCGACAAACTCTTCGAGTTCCGGGGTCAGCGAAACGTTCATGGCACGACCCTCCGATCGCAGGATTCCATACGTTCCAACATCGAGGAACCTCAACCTCTTCCTCGTTGAACGCGGACGACATGTCAACCGCCAACTGCCACATCAGCTCCATTCGCTCGCCGGCGCTCAGATGCGCCAAATCACTCCCCTCGTCCCCCTGGGCGAGCGAACGGACGCGGATCTGCATTCTCTTGTCTTCCGACATCACCCTCTCCCCAACATGGGTTCATCGTCAGACGACCCTAAACGAGAAATCCGTGACCGCAGTTCGTGGATCACCTCGTCATGCGGGAACCCTTCTCCACGTGCGAATTCCGCACGAGCCTTGCGGATATCCCGCACCAGCTCAACCTCCTCCACCAGGGCTTCGTACTCATCCACATCGAGAATCACTGCGGCACTCCTGCCATGCTGCGTAAGAATCAGAGGCCGTTTCGTTTGGCGCACTTGCTCCAGGAACCCTGCAGCGTTGGCTCGGAACGCGGACAACGGTTGAACATCCGCGCCTGGCTTCATTGATGGCATCTCGACCTCCCTCGGTACGGAAGATACCCGGTGGACTTGCGAAGCGCACGACACGTAGGCATTCTAAGATATCATACGTACACGGAGGTGCCATGACCACCCGCAAGAAGTTGACACTCAGCGTGGACGCCGACATCATCGAGCGCGCACGCCGCTACAGCAAGCGAAATCAGACCAGCATCTCCCAGTTGGTCACGAACTACCTGTCCCAGCTGGATGCGAGTTCCCCGGAGCGGTTTTCCCCTTCGGTTCAGAGGCTTCTTGGCCTCCTCCCGGACACCGTTTCCGAAAAGGAGTACTACCGGGATCTCGATGAGAAGCACCGGAAGTGAGGCTGCTCCTCGACACCAACGTCATCCTCGATGTAGTTGCCCGCCGGGACCCTTGGTGGGAGGATTCCGCCGCGGTCATGAGCTTGCTGGAAACCGATGAAATCCAAGGCTTCATCGCCGCTCAGTCGGTGACCACCCTCCACTACCTCGCTGCGAAGCACTTGGGCCAGTCGCAAGCCAACGCGGCTGTCATCGAACTCCTCAACATTGCCTCCGTCGTACCGTCGGATCAGACGCTACTCCTGGGGGCGTTGTCTCTCGGATGGAACGGTTTTGAGGATGCCGTCCAGGCCGTCTCTGCGGTCGCAGCGGGAGCTGACTTCATCGTGACCCGCAACACCTCAGACTTCTCGGCTTCGCCCGTTCGCCCGGTGTCCCCAAGCGAACTCCTCGCGATCGTGCGAACCGCCGCTCCGTGACTCCGCCCTCGTTGCCGAGTTCGCCCTTAGAATCTCTTCATAGAGCGCGTCTGGGGCGACATCCAGCCCGCCGGGCCAGGCCGCAGTGCCACTATCGGCATCTACGCTCACCCGTGCGAACTCAGAAGGGTTCTCCTCCCACCTCTTGAACACGCTCCGCCCGACGAGGTCAGAGAGGTCGACCTCTCCTTCGAGACCGTCCTCGAATTTCACCCAGAGCCTGAACTCGTCCCTGGCCTGGGCCTCTACGATGTCGTGCAGCATAAGAACTCCTGAATCAGAGGCTCGATGGTGCCGGGAGGCTCGTGCTCCCGCCGGGCCTTTGCAACATAGGGGAGGCGAAGCAACTTCTTCCCCTACAGGATTGACGCGATGGCGTTCACTTGCGGCGCGCTCTGGGATGGACATGCGAGGCTAGCTCCGCCGCGCCGAGGCGCGTCGAACCTTCCAACGTCGCTCTGCCATGCGCCTCCTCCTGTAGGGTTAGCTACAGAAAGGGCGCTCTCTCCTTCAGTCTCATCTTGGTTCCCGTGTTTGGAAGAATTGCCGTAGGCCTCACTTCTCCCTCACGAGCTCCCGTCCACACCACGGACAGAACGAGATCTCCGTCGCATACTCGTCATTATGCCCCCACCAGCGACCACCCGATTTCTCGATCCTCGTGATAGCAGGGCCGTAGCGAGTAGCAGGCACCTGCTCATCTGCTGGTCCAGGTCTCGCTCCACGATGACTAACCTGCTCTGGGCACTGGTGCTGATCCTCGACGTCAACCTGGTTCGCTGGCCACATGTTCAGTGTTCCTTACGCTCGATGGCGTAGAACGTTATCCGCGTTTCCGAACCTCCCGGAGTGGCGCGGCTCTTGCCACCTCACGAGGGGTGACGCGGAAGGGAAGTCAGGCCGGGGGGCCCCGCCAGGCGGCCCGAAGCCGGAGACGCGTCAGTTGCGCGAAGGCCAACGAAGAACCCGTTACGTCGGCTATCGACTGTCCGCCCGACGGATTCGAAGCCGATCTGGCTGCACGACAGCAAATGCGTTCAAGAGTTCACTTCCGTGTCCTTCGACAACCGAAAGCAAGGCTTGCGCCTTCTCCAAAGGCTTCAGACCGTGCAGGCGTAGAAGGACCACCCCTTCGTGTACCTGTCCCCTTCGGAATACGAGTTCCCCGAAATCCTTGTATGATGTCAGAAGGATCGAACCTTCGAGGAGTTCAACGACGTGGCGCTCCACTCCTTCATCGCACAGGAACTTCACACCGCTCCCGTCGATACCGGGTAAATGACGCCCGCTTTCAGGGCTTCGGCCGCAAAGGAGATCGCGGCAAGGACTCCCTCACGGGTCAGCCTTGGATGGGCGTCCACGATGTCCTCAATCCA
Source organism: Longimicrobiales bacterium (assembly GCA_041743405.1). Taxonomy (GTDB): domain Bacteria; phylum Gemmatimonadota; class Gemmatimonadetes; order Longimicrobiales; family Gaopeijiaceae; genus JBGTMU01. The sequence goes on from JBGTMU010000191.1 coordinate 11,285, forward strand.
CTCACCCGCCCCCACCCGCTCCACGATGCTCTCCACCGTGATCCGAGTGCCACGGACCACGGGCTTTCCCATCATGACCTGTGGGTCGGAAACAATCATGTTACGCATCCTGACCTCCCTGGTTTGCCCTCCTGAGCGGTCCCCCTCGCTCCCCAGTCGTTCCTACCCCAGACCCATTCAGCGATTCCCCTCAGGTAGGTCGGGCAGCATAGCCCAACACCGGAACCTCCACACCACCAATCCGAGTTGTGATTCGGGTCTCCCATGCTTCCTCGAACTCGATGCTGGGAGCCCCAAACCTCACCAAAGACCGAATTACACGTTCAGCGTTTTTCTCCGAAGGCCTGATCCAGAAAGCCACATCGCCGGTGGCCCGGACCACGCCATGAGCAGCCATCGCATACGCTCCGACAACGAGAAACTCAACCCCTTCCTCGTTGAACGCGGACGACATCTCTTTGAAGTCGGGATTCAGCACGCTCCGGCTCCCCTTTCATCGTCCAGGCGTCAACCGCCAACTGCCACATCAGCTCCATTCGCTCGCCGGCGCTCAGATGCGCCAAATCACTCCCCTCTTCCTCTCGACCGAGCGGATGGACGCGGATCGGCATCTTCTTGGCTCCCGACATCTCCTCCCTCGGCATGGGTTCATCGCCATCATTATACCCCACAGTCCCCTCCGAGGCACTCGGCCCACGACTGAGACGCCCCCCCATAGGAGCACCAATTTCACATAACGTCTAGGGGGTTTCCCAACCGGACCCCCGATGAGCGGTTCGGGGGAGTGTACGGCCCGCGACGATTGAAACGCCAGGGACAGATTCCGTCAGCGAAACGGGGTGCGGTTGCAGCGGAGGGGCGCCGCAGGCGACCCGCAGCCGAAAACGCGTCAGTTAGGCGAAGTGGGACCGCCCCCAAAGGACCCGGGAGCCAATCGTTTACCAGCACTCAGCCGCCGCAAGCTTGGAAAGCACGGTTCGTACATCCAGGTAATCACGAATCGTAGCCCGGGCGGGCGCTTGACACCGATCACCAACCGCTAGAAATGGCACCTCTAACTCTCTTGCGGTTCGCAGATCCCATGGAGCATCCCCGACCGAGACTACGAAGTCGAAACCCCCCGTACCGTACTGAATTTCCGCCCTCGATACAGCCAAGTTCACCAACGCCCCGCGAGACCGAGCGTCGTCGGCTGTGGCCATCGGGACGCCGGTCCAGGGAATGCCCCCTCGGTCCAATTTGTGGACGGCCAGTCGGCGGAAGTTCCCTGTGGCAAGGGCGACGCGCCAATCGGATCTCCTGAGCAGGTCCTCAACGAACCGCGAGGCTCCGGGTACTTCGCCCCCTTCATCCGAGCCATTGCACCGCAGGAACTCTTCGCAATATACCTGGCGGAAAAGAGCAAGCTCATGATCCAAGGGTCCCCGCCCCCACGCCCGTTCACACAGCTCGTGCACGAGTCCGGAGTCGGTTACGTCCGTGTACTCGTTCCAGTCTGAATCCACATCGGTAAATCCAAATACAGACTCCAACGCCTTCAGGAAACTCCCATCTTCCGTGGCATACGGTAGAGTCAGGGTGCCATCGATGTCGAAAACGGCAAGCTTCATCCAGAGCCACTCCGCTCCCTGTAAGACAAGGTCCCATTCCGCCTAACGTTCACTGCGTTTCCGAACTTGCGTCCTGGCGCGGATCGTGCGCCAGCACGAGACGTGACAGGGCGGAAGTTCGGACGGAGGGGCCCCGCCAAGGGGCCCCGGAGCCGGAAACCCTCGCAGTTAGGCGACGTGGGCGTCCCCGGACCGAGAAAGTCATCTTCGGGAGTCCAAGGTGCAAAGCAATTCACAGGTCTTTGGTCAGGCTATGTTTCCCGCAACTTCCCCAGCCCTAGTACCACGTAACACTTGATTCTTCGTGTAGTGGTGTCGTATCATCATGGCATACCCCTAACGGAGGGAAGTGCCATGACGCCACGGTATCGCGTGACGCTGACGCCGGACGAGCGAAGTGAGCTGGAGGCGGTGGCTC
>JBGTMU010000192.1:0-2958 GCA_041743405.1 Longimicrobiales bacterium
CGAGAAGGAGCCCCGCCGTCGACACGAGCACGATCCGGGAGTGGAGCGAGAGCCGGAAGCGGCGTTCCGTGTGCCGGGCCTTCCACCGGGCATTCATCTCTTCCAGGGTGAGGAAGCCGATTCCTCCGAAGACGATGAGCAGTTGGTGAGGTTCGGTAGCGCGGAAGAGCTCTTCAGGGATCTGGACATTTGAGCTTCCGCGAATTGCACATCGCGGATCACTGGCCTCTGGTCTATCGGATCGCGGGGAACGGGTGATCAGAAGAGTCTTGCGCGCTGCCTAACCGCAAGGTATGCTATCGGGTATGGGGACTAACTCGCTGCAGCGGATCGGGCCAAGACTTCGCGTCGCACGGGAGCGTGCCGGGCACACTCAGGATGATGCGGCTAGGGTTCTCGGGGTCAAGAATCGTCAGACAATCAGCCAGATTGAGAACGGCGAGCGACGGCTGACCGCGGCCGAGATGGTTCGTTTGGCTACCTGGCTGGGGGTGCCGGTCACGTACTTCACGGACCGCTTCGAGCCGGCCGAAGAGATTGCGTTTTCGTTCCGCGCAACTCAAAACAATCCCAAACAACTGGCCGAGTTCGAAGCTCAGGCCGCGCGTTGGCTGACGCTCTATGTGGAGCTCGGAAAGGAACAGCGAACCGAGTCGGCCTTTCTCCACAGGACCCTCGGCTTGACCGAACGGTCCTCCTATGAGGACGCTCAGGCCGCCGCTGAGGAAGTCGTCAGGGAGTTACGCCTGGGAGAGTTCCCGGGGGCACGCCTGACTGAGGCACTGGACGGGGAGCTCGGCGTGCTCCTCCTCCACGTGGAGGCGCCGGCGAGCATTTCCGGTGCGGCGGCTCGGCTCGATCAGCTCGGAGCCATTCTGGTGAACCGAAGCGACTCATTCGGGCGGCGAACCTTCGACGTGGCGCATGAGTTGTTCCACTTGCTCACCTGGGACCGGATGCCACCGCCCCGGGTCGAAATGCTCAGCGAAGGATCGCCACGTACAGGCTCTGGGCCTCGCGGGAACGGGCGACCGCGGTGCGAACAACTCGCAGACAATTTTGCGGCAGCGCTTCTGATGCCCTCCGGCGTGGTCGAGCGACTCTGGCGGGAGAACGCGGGGCTCGGGCCGGTCGAAGCGGTGGAGGCCATGGCCCGACGTCTCCGCGTTTCCTCAGCGGCGGTGGCATGGAGACTTCACAATCTCGGCATCATCGACCGAGCGGAGCACCTCCCGGACGATGCTGAGCTTGCGAGATTGTCGAACAGCCATGAGCCCCCCCAGACACTTCCGCCGAGGTTCAGCCGCGAGTTCGCGGACCGCCTGCGGGTCGCTCTTGAAGATGGGACGCTATCCTTTCGCCGCGCGTGCGGAATCCTGGACCTCGAATCCCTTGAACTGGAGGGTCTTTTCCACTCCTACGGGATGGCATCCCCGTACGAGGCCTGAGGACCGGCGGCGGTGGCCGGCCCCGTGGTGTTGGTCGACACGAACGTGGTCTTCGAGGCGATCCGTGCCGGGATTTGGCCGGCGATCACAGGAAGCACCCAGGTCGAGACCGTGGAGGAATGTCTCGACGAGGCTCGGCGAGGGGATGGCTTCTCGTCGGGCCGGGTCACGGTAACAGAATCCGATCTCGCGAGGTTTCATCAGGTCCATCCGGTTGACGATACGGAGCGGGCTGCGCTTCTCCTTTCGCTCCCCGATGTGGAACTCGACGAAGGTGAACGAGATCTCCTTGCTCATTGTCTTCACCGGGAGGAACCTCCGCCGTGGGTCCTGATTTCCCCTGATCGGGCGGCGGTCAGGGGCGCGGTAGGCCTGGGATGGGAGGATCGAGTGATTTCCCTCGAGGAGGTGGCGACGGGAGCCGGTTGCCAACCAGCACAACTCAAGCGCCTCCGTTCCCACTTTCGGAGGAAGTGGTTGAGCGACGCCAGGACGGATGCGCTGCTACGGGGACCCTTCTGAAGTGACTGGCGAAGAGCTTCGAGGGCCGTCCCGAGGACGAACTTCGGCGGGGAATGACCAAGTCCGTGAATGACTGCCTTGAGCTATGCGCGGAGGTTGGCAAGGCTCCGGAGCGGGCCTACCTCACCCGCCCAACCCGCTCCAACTCCCCCACCCCCCCCGCCACAAACAACGTATCACTCTCCTTGAGCGGAGCATCCGGATCCGGGACCGCAGACACCTCGTCCGTCAGCATGTCGTGCACCGCCACGATCGAGACCCGGTGCGATCTCCGTAGATCCAACTCCCTCAGTGAGCGGCCCACCCACGCGTCCGGCACGGCCATCTCCTGGAGAGAGAACCCGGCGCTTAAGGGTACGTAGTTCAGCACCGACGCGGTTCCGAGCCTCTCGGCCAGCCGCTGCCCGGTGTCCCGTTCCGGAAAGATCGTCTCGGTCACCCCGAGCCTCTCGACGGCGCGCGCGTGCGGGGTCGAGATCACCTTCACGTGGATGCTCGGGATCTTCAGATCCTGCACGGCGAGAATTGCGAGGATCGACGCGGTGATGTCGTCACCGGTGCTGATCACGGCGACATCCGCTCGATCGGCTCCGACTTCCGACAGGATCGCGGCCTCGGTCCCGTCTCCGACTACCGCCCGGGGGACCCGGTTCGCAATGCGATCCACCGCCACGGGATCCCGGTCCACGGCGATCGCGGCCGCGAACGACAGCGGTCCGATCCTTCCCAGGAACATGAGTACCGTTCCGCGTAAGGGACGCTGTTGAACCCGGCGGTGCGCGCGGTCACGCTCATGAAGAGCGCGTTCTCCACGCGGCCTGGGATCGACATCCCCTCGAGCACCCCATGCCACTCGAGCAGGGCATAGAGGAGCCATCCCCCGAGAAGGAGCCCCGCCGTCGACACGAGCACGATCCGGGAGTGGAGCGAGAGCCGGAAGCGGCGTTCCGTGTGCCGGGCCTTCCACCGGGCATTCATCTCTTCCAGG
>JBGTMU010000193.1:0-26676 GCA_041743405.1 Longimicrobiales bacterium
ACCAGTTGGTCCCGCTCGCTCTGGCTCATTCTCAGCACGTCCTCTCCCCGGGCTCAAGGTTCGCCCGAAGCTTATCGAAGGAAACCCGAAGGAGGACATTTCTACTTCACGCAATGCGGACATTTCTACTTCAATGCTACACCGGGGGGTGGCAAGTCCCTTGCTCACTGCAAAGCCCTTCCGTACGTTCCGCTGCGTGGCCTGAGAGCGTCCGAGTTCCCCTGCTGTCCCCTCGCTGGTCGGTCGTACCCCCTTCGTTGGCCTGCGGGGAAACCTGCTGAAACCTGGAGTCTTTGTCCCTTTGAGGTTCGATACGCAGACGGTCGCCCGTGCGGACGGGTTTGGGGCACTCCTCGCCCTTTGCGGGGCGATGGCGGTCCTCCTGGTCACACCCTTCCTTGCCCTTTCCCAGCAGCCCACCCCCCCGTCCGGCCCGACTCCTGCTTCCGCCGCACCCATCCGCCAGGAAGCACCCAATTTTCGATATCTGACGATCGCCGACGGGCTGTCTCAGAATGCGGTCACGGCCATTCTGCAGGATCGACGGGGATTCATGTGGTTCGGCACGCGGGACGGGCTGAACCGGTACGACGGCCATTCGTTCCAGGTGTATCGGCACGATGCCTTCGACCCGAACTCCCTGTCCGGAAACTCCGTCACCGCGCTTCTCGAAGACCGGGCCGGGAATCTGTGGGTGGGGACCGAGGGGGGTGGGCTGGATCGGTTCGACCGCAACCTCGAGAACTTCCTCCGCTTCCGACTCGAAGCAGGGTCCGCGGTGAACGCGATCGCCCAGGGCCCGGACGGCGAACTCTGGGTGGGGACGAACGGCGACGGACTGGCCCACCTGTCCGCAGATGCGCTCATGGACCCGGACGCCGCATTTCACTGGTACCGCGACGGTCCATTCGACCCCTCCACCCCGGGAGACGACTTCGTGTACGCCATCCTTCTGGATGCACGGGGCGTGCTATGGGTGGGAAGCTCGGACGGGCTGGACCGACTGGATCCCGGGGCCGATGCGTTCGTGTCGTACCCGGTGGATCCGGACGCGCCGCTGGGGCTCATGGACGAGCGCGGCGTCACTTCGCTCCTCGAAGATCGCGAGGGACGCATCTGGATCGGGATGGCATCGGGGCTCAGCGTACTGAACGCTGACCGCAGCCGGATTACCCACTACCCTCATCGATATCGGACCTTCCGCTTCGGGTGGGGCCAGGTGAAGGCGATTCTTGAGGACCGGAAGGGACTGCTCTGGCTGTCCACCCCCTCGGAGCTGATGCGCTTCGATCCCGCCACAGAAAGCTTCGAGTACCTTCGGCACGACCGCCTGGCTCCGGGAGGGATCAACAGCGACTTGCCCACAGCCATCTTCCAGGATCGCACGGAGGTGGTCTGGATCGGTACCAACGGATTCGGCCTGAACATCCACGACCCCAAGGCCGACCGCTTTCGAACCTTCCGGCGCCCTGCGGACCGACCGTGGCGACATGCCGGTTTCAGCGTGTACACGCTGTTCGAGGACTCGGAAGGCGCGGTCTGGATCGATGCGGGGCTCCTGTATCGATGGGACCGGGCCACCGGCGAGTTCACCTCGTTCGAAACCAGCTCCGACCGGCCCGACGACTTTGGGAACACCGGCGTGTGGGCGCTCATCGAGGAACCCAGGGGATTCCTGTGGGCAGCCGGCTACCAGGGGTTGTATCACTACGAGATCGCCACCGGCCGCGTGCGCCACTACCGGCACGAACCCGATGACCCTGAGGGGCTGCCCGAGGCGGCCGTCTACGACCTGCTCCTCGATCCCTCCGGCCGGCTCTGGGTGGTGACCGAGCGATGGCTGGCCGAACTCGTGGACCCCGCGGCCGGTCGATTCCGATCGTACCGATACGGCGACCGTGATGCATCCGGGAACTGGACCTTCCCCTCGCTGGTCCGAACCGCCGACGGCGTACTCTGGTTCGGGTCGTCTGAGGGACTCGTGCGCTTCGACCCCGCCACGCGTGCATTCCGCCGCTATCGCAACGATCCCCAGGACCGGACCAGTCTGGGACAGGACGTGGTTCGTTCCGTCCTTGTCGATCCGGGCGACCCGGATGGGACACTGTGGGTGGGGACCGTCGGAGGCGGCCTGAACCGCTTCGATATCAGGACCGAGCGATTCACGCACTATACCACGGCCGACGGTCTTCCCAACAATGTGATCTACGGAATTCTTCCCGACGACGAAGGGAGGCTGTGGCTCAGCACCAACCGAGGCCTTTCCCGCTTTGATCCGTCCGACGGCACCTTCAGGAACTTCGATGCCGGTGACGGCCTCCAGAGTGACGAGTTCAATTCGGGGGCGGCATTCCGGAGCCCGAGCGGCGAACTGTTCTTCGGTGGAATCCACGGGTTCAACTATTTCCATCCCGGCCAGATCCGCGACAATCCTCACGTTCCCGAAGTGGTGGTCACGGGATTTCGGCGGCTGAACCGCCCAGAGGCCGTGGGCGACAGCGGCTCGGTTCTGGATCGCAGCATCGTGGAAACGCGGGAGATCCGCCTCCCGCACAGAGACAACGTACTCACGTTCGAGTTCGCGGCCCTGGACTTTTCGGCGCCCTCCAAGAACCGCTACGCCTACCGGATGCTGGGGTTCAGTGACGAGTGGATCGAGGGAGGCACGGAGCGCTCGGCCACCTTCACCAACCTCCCTCCAGGCTCGTATACCTTCCAGGTGCGGGGATCGAACAACGACGGCGTGTGGAACGAGGCCGGCACCTCGCTGGCCGTGGTGATTCTACCGCCGTGGTGGCGCACCCGCTGGGCCATGGGGCTGTACACCCTGCTGGTGCTGGGGACGGGGATGGCGCTGAGGCGGTACGAAATGAACCGCCTTCGACTGGAGTACCGCCTGGCACGGGAGCACGAGTCGGCCGAGCAGCTCCGTGAGCTGGACCGGGCGCGGAGCCGATTCTTTGCCAATGTGAGCCACGAGTTCCGCACGCCGCTTACGCTGACCCTGGGCCCGCTCGATGATCTCCGTTCCGGATTTCACGGGCCCCTGCCGGCCCCGGTGATCGGACAGGTCGAGCTGGCCCACCGCAACGCCGGGCGGGTGCTGGAGCTCATCGACCAGTTGCTGGACGTGGCTCGGCTCGAGTCGGGGAGCACGCCGCTGCACGCCTGGGCGCTGGAGCTGGGAGTGTTCGCGGGTCGGATGGGGGCGCAGTTCGAGCCGCTCGCCGGACGCCGAGGGGTGAATCTCCGGGTGGAGATTCCAGATGCCCCAGTGGAGGTCTTCGCGGACCCCGCACATCTCGAGAAGGTGCTGGCCAACCTGTTGTCCAACGCGCTGAAGTTCACGCCCCCCGGGGGCACCGTGACCCTGCATCTGGAGGCCGATGACGAACGGGCACACTTCTCGGTTGCCGACACGGGTCCAGGGATCTCCGATTCGGAACTCCCTCACATCTTCGACCGCTTCTACCAGGGCGACCGGCCATCGGGCGAAGCCCAGCCCGGCACGGGAATCGGACTGGCGCTGGTGCGGGAACTGGTCCATCTGCATGGGGGGACCGTCGACGTGGAGAGCGAACCCGGTGCGGGAAGTCGCTTCACCGTGACGCTCCGGCGTGGCCGGGAGCACCTCCGTCCGGATCAGTGGGTGGAGAGCCCCCATCCTCTCGGTGCCCTTGCCGTCCTTCCCGCGCCAGCGACCCGCGAATCACCGATCGAAGAGATGCCCGCGCACGAGGTTCCGGAACCGGATAAGGCGAGGCTGCAAACAGTCGCCGCAGTTGACGATGAGTCCGGAGACCGCGACGAGGACATCACCACCATCCTGGTTGCCGAAGACAACCAGGAGCTCCGTGCCTACATCCGCACGCACCTGGAGGGCCGGTTCCGCGTGCTCGAGGCGGGCGACGGAGAGCAGGCGCTGGCTCTCGCTCGCCGAAGCCTCCCGGACCTCGTGATCTCCGATGTCATGATGCCAGTGATGGACGGGTACGAGCTGTGCCGCACGCTGAAGGGGGACTCGGACACGGACTTCATCCCCGTGATCCTGCTGACCGCACGGGCGGCACCCGAAGATCGAATGGAGGGGCTGAGGGGTCGGGCGGACGCCTACCTCACCAAGCCGTTCAACGTAGAGGAGCTCCAGACGCTGGTCAGGAACCATCTCGAGGTCCGGGAGCGGCTGGCGATCCGCTTCTCGAGTCGAAACGGCGCCGATCCCGACGGGGGGGATCCTTCAGCCAGGCATCAAACCGACCTGCATGCCCCCCCCTTGGAGGTGGTCTCGCCCGACGCCCGTTTTCTGGACCAGGTGCGTGAGACCATCGAAGAGCACATGGGCCGCGAGGACTTCAGCGTCGAGGAGCTGGCCCGACGGGTGGCCCACAGCCGCAGTCACCTCCACCGGCGGCTCAAGCAGCTGATCGACGAGAGTCCTTCCGATCTCGTGCGCCGCATGCGACTGGAGCGGGCGGTCCTGCTGCTCGAGGCCCGAGCCGGTTCGGTGTCCAGGATCGCCTACGCAGTGGGATTCAAGAGCGTGGCGCACTTCTCCAACCGCTTCTCGGAGCACTTCGGAGTTCGGCCGTCGCGATATGCGGCCTCTACAGCCCAGGCCCAGGACCCCGACCGCGAGGAATAGGATCGCGGGGTCCTCGATCGACCTCGGACACGGGAAAGCGGGACGAGGGGGGACGGACAACTCCGGAATGCCGCTCCCGGCTCCCTTCCGCGACCTCCGTACAAGGATCCGGGACCTCGCGGCTACCTCTGCACTCGCAGTCCCGCCCATCCTTCAGAGGACGCGCCTCCAGACCCCGCCCGAAGGACTCGGATCCAGTGAACGCTCCGACCATTCTGGTCGTCGACGACGACCCCGACATGCGTCTCTACCTGCGGGGATGCCTTCGGGGACTCCTGGAAGGGGTGGCTGACGGGGAGGGCGCGGGCCAGGTATTCGAGGCCACCGATGGCGAGGAGGCGCTGAAGGTGGTTCGGACAAAGCGGGTGGACCTGGTCATCAGCGACGTGGTCCTTTCAGTTCTGGACGGACGGGCGCTCCGACAGGCGATTCGAAACGATCCGGCCCTCCGGCACCTCCCGGTTCTTCTGATCAGTGGACAGCAGCAGGCCGGGTTTCAGGCTGGCCCCCTGGATGGCTGGCTGCCCAAGCCCTTCAATGCTCGGCAGCTTCTGGCAGCGGTGGAGCTGCTGCTGGCCAACTCCCGGCAGTGACCGGGGACCCGCTCGAACCGGACCTGAGACCTGCAGGCAACGATCCGCGACCCAGGTGCTACCTGGCTCCTGACCGGACACCACACCTTTTCAATCGCGCCGCACCGCGCCGTGACCTGTCCGCCCAGTTACACTGCTACCTACTTGTCGGAGCCTCAATGAAACGCATGAAAAAGGTGACCATCGCCGCCCTCTTCCTGGTCCTCGCAGGCTGCGAGGAGGCGGCACTTACAGATCCGGCGGCAGAGCTCTTCTCCCCCTCCGCTCCCTCGTTTGCTCTCGCGCAGACTGGGGGTGACCACTTCTTCTTTCTGCCTCCCTTGGGCCAGGGGGGAATGAGTGGCGAGTTCAATCCGGCCCTGCTCACCGAGGTGCGGATCTGCGCGTGGAACCGGACGGCTGCCTCGGATGGCAACCCCCTTACTGATCCGTGTACTTCGGTACTCACTTCGTTCGACTCGAACGAGATCCAGGTGGGGGCGGATGCCTACCAGGTGAACTGGTCGGTCCGGAACACGAACGGGATCCAGCTCGGCGATCTCTACGCCATCCAGGTTCTGGCCAGCGGCGTTGCCATCGGCTATCTGGAAGTGGTGATAGGTCGAAACGCCAGGCAGGCGAGGGATTTCGCGGCGGCGGCGGGGGGTGCAGTGGCGCTCGTGCAGAATCAAACCGTACCGGTCCGGTACCGCATCGAGAATGGCCTCTTCTGCCAGGGAGACTGCTTTGAAGCTACCGTCACGCAGGAGGGGGGGAACTTCATCACCCAGGATCAGCAAATCGGGGTTGCCATCGGACCCGACGCCCTTCCGCCAGGCACCGAAGATGTGACCCTCATCATCGAAGAACTTCCGCTGGCTCCCGGTGAGGCATGCCTTGGCAATCTGGCCATGCTCACAACCACGGGAAGCTGCATCCGGTTCGACACGGAGCCCAAGCTCGTCGGCGGCTTCGCGGAGGGCGTGGTGGTCGGGATCTGCTTTGATGCCAGCGGAGTCCCTGCAGGGGTGGATCCGGACAACTTCGCGATCCACCGCTTCGACCCGGACAATCCGGCGGGCCCTGTGGAAGAGCTCCCGAGTGCGGCGGCTCCCTTCCTGGACTGCTCGGGAGCGGTGGCGTTGAGCGGCGGCCCGGTCAGCCGGTTCGTCCAGGCGGGCTTCCAGTCCCTCCGGCGGCTGGCTTCCCCCAAACCCCTGATCGCGGGGGATCTTGGATTCGGCGGTGTCACCAGCAACTTCAGTCATTTCCAGTGGGCCCTGCCTATCGAGATCCAGGCGGCTGCGCCCCTCGCCCAGACGGCAGCCCCCGGCGCTCAGGTGCCTGCAGATCCCAAGGTTCGGATCTTGACGTCACACTTCCACGGGAGCGCGCCGCAGGTTCCTGTGCCGGGGCAGGCCGTGACCTTCGAGTTCTTCGATGTGGCTTCCAGTTCGCTGGGCAGCAGCACGGTTCAGAGTGATGTGGATGGATACGCCAGCGTTCCGTGGGTTCTCACCATGACCCCGGGGACGCACACCGTTGTAGCCAGCGCCTTCAACACCACCTCGGTAACATTCGAGGCCGAGGCGGTGAACCTGAATGTGGCATGGAGCGCCGCCGGGCCCACCAACTTCACCCTGCTCGAAAACGGACTTTCCGGCGATCCGTCCATGAGCTACAATTACAACAACGGAAACGGGAATCCCTACGGTCGTCATTATTGGACGCTCTCCACCACGGCTCAGTCCGGCGGAGTCGCCACCCTTCCGTGGAGCTACGACGCCTTCCACTCCTGGTACAGCGTGGAGATCGACGTCTGGGTGTTCGTCACGAATGGCGCTGGCACCACCGAGACTCATCTCCTGGACTTCTTCAACCAGAACTACACCGGGCCGCGGAGCTTCAATGGCTCGACGCAGTTGACGCTGGAAGCAGGCGACCAGTACGGCTTCCGTTTCGGAGGACGCCACTTCGATGGCTCCCAGATTCTGAGTGGCACCTTCACCGTGGTGTCGCCCGGATTCACTCCATCCAGTCCCTGAGGGCTGCTGAGGGCTTGCCGTGGCATACATCAAAGAGCTGAAGGAACGCCGAATTGTCCAGATTCTGATTTCCTATCTGGCGGCCGGGTTTCTGGTGCTGGGGGTATTCGACCAGCTGGCAGATCGGGAGATCGTACCCGAGCTGGCCTACCAGATCGCGCTCCAGTGGTACCTGCTCGGGATTTTCGCAGCCCTGATCATTGGGTGGTACCACGGCGAAAAAGGAGAACAGAAGGCGCCACTGAGGGAAATCGTGATGCTTGTCCTTCTGGCGGGGGTGGCACTGGGCCTTACGGGCCGGAACGTGGTTGGGTTCCTGGGCGAGCGAGCGGTGCGCACCGCTGCGGCGGAAACGAGTCTCGACCTGACTCGAGTAGCCGTGACCTACTTTGAGGACCTGAGTCCTGCCGGTGAGCTTCAGTTCCTGGCAGATGGTCTTACCGAGTCCCTCATCGAGGAGCTGGGGACTGTCCGAACCCTGGACGTGGTGAGCCGCAATGGCGTGGGATTGTACCGGGGCGCCGGGGTTCCACCTGACAGTATCGCTCGCGCGCTCCAGGCCGGGACCCTGGTCCTCGGCACGGTAGAGCAGGCGGGTGAACGAGTTCGGGTGGGACTCCGGCTCCTGGATGGGCAGAGCGGCGCAACCATGGAGCGAGCCGGACTGGAGGGCTCCGCGGCAGATCTCCTGGCCCTCCGTGAGGAAATCGCCAGGGAAGCTTCGCTCATGCTACGGGGCTGGCTGGGCACCGAGGTCCGGATGCGACAGACGGAGGGCCAGACGTCGGACATGGGCGCGTGGGCCATGCTGCAGAGGGCAGAGAAGAGTCGGAAGGACGCGCTGATGGCCGTTCGGGAGGGTCGAGGGGATGAGGGAACGCGCCTTCTTCGAGAAGCGGAAGGTCTGGCCGGTCAGGCAGCCATCCTCGATCCTACCTGGCCGCAACCCCTGGTTCTGCAGGCCAATATTCAGTATCGACTCTCGAGGCTCGCGCAGTCTCGAGACGATCTCGTGCGTCACATGGAGGCTGGACTGCAATCGGCCGAGGCGGCTCTGGAACTCGCGCCCAGCCATCCGGAGGCTCTGGCAGCCCGGGGAACCCTGCGATACTGGCGCTTCCTTCAGCGGGTAGACCACGATCCCGGGCTCCAGCAGGGTCTCTACGCGGGGGCGCAGGAGGATCTGGAGCGAGCCGTTGCGGTGGCCCCCGGCCTGGCCGACGCGCACCAGGTGCTCAGCCACCTATACTATCGGGACAACCGCGCACAGGCGGTGCTGGCGGCTCGGACCGCGTACCAGGAAGATGCGTACCTGGATGTGGCCGATGAAGTCCTGTTCCGGCTCTTCAACGGAAACTACGATCTGGAAGAGTTTGCTCAGGCCAGGCGGTGGTGCGAGGAGGGGTTCCGCCGGTTCCCGGGGCAGGCTCGTTTCACGGAGTGCAGGCTGCTTCTCATGACGACACCAGAGTCGGAGCCGGACCCGGAGGAGGCGCGCGCATTGGTGGTGGCCATGGGCGAGCTGCTGCCGGAACATGGGCGATCGCTTCGGTTGGGCTATGCCCAGCTCATGGAGGCGGGGGTGCTGGCGCGATCTGGCAGGATCGAAGGCGCCGATTCATTGATGCGACAGGTGAGGGATGAGGTGAGTCCCCAGGACGATCCGCAGAGGGAGCTGGTCCAGTTCGAGGCCGCCATGCGCGTTCTCATGGGCGATGCCGATGAGGCCGTTGCCCTTCTCCAGCGCTACGCTGCGGCGAACCCGGAGGCTTCGTTTCAGCATCACTGGTGGTGGCGAGGGCTGCGAGGACGGGCCGACCTGCCCCAACCCGCCGCTCACTGAGCAGAACGCGCTCTCCACCGGCAGCCGTTCAACTTCCGGTTTCCCTCTTCCCAGGATCCCCCATGTCTCCGGACCATCCGTCTCCCGCGGCTTCCGGTGACCTCGGCTCCCTCGTTCGGCGACAGGCGGCAGTCATCCGGCTCAGCCATGGGATCTCGATGGCTCACGATGAGGCGGAGGTCTGCCAGGTCGTCGCGGATGGCCTTCGCGACGACGCGCTGGGGTATGAGTTCCTGGGCATCTTCCTGGTCGATGAGGACACCGGCGAGCGGGTTCTCCAGGTGGGGTTTGGATGGCCCGACGCCCGCCCGGGGTGGCGCCTTCCGCCTGGAACCGGACTGAACGAACGGGCTTTGAAGGACGGCGAACTCCACTACAGCCCCCGGGTCAACGACGAACCGGCCTATGTGGCGACGCTGGGGAACGGCTCCGAGGTCGATGTGCCGCTGAAGGCCGGGGAGGAGGTTCTCGGGGTCCTGACGGTGGAGAGCGCGCACGAGGACGCCTTCAACGAGGAAGACTTCCAGATCCTGCAGGCGGCGGCCAACCAGGCCGGAATCGCAATCGCAAGGGCCCGGCTTCTGCAGGAAGAGCGGGCGCGCGCCAGCGAGCGCGAGGCGCTGCTCAACACCATCGCGGACCTTTCCGCGCAGCTTGATCCACGTGATCTCCTGGACGCGGTTCTGGCTCGTGCCGTGAAGCTCCTTGGCGCCGTGGGCGGAGAACTCGCCACGTTCGATGAGTCGGCCCGAATCATGAAGGTCGTGAGCAACTTCGGGATGACTGAAGACTCGCGTGGCTCCGAGCTGGCCTTCGGCGAGGGAGCCATGGGGCACGTGGCCAGGACCGGGAAGATGATGATCATCGACGACTACCGTGAGTGGATGGGCCGCTCCGATCAGTACGCCGAGATCGACGCCCGAGCCGTCGTCGTCGCGCCGCTCTTCATCGGGACCCGCCCGGTCGGAGCGATGAACGTCTGGCACGAGGATCCGGAGAAGCGCTTCGCCGAGGAAGATCTCGCGCTTCTCAACCTCTTCGGACAGCAGGCCGCAATCGCCATCAACAACGCGCAGCTCTTCCAGGAGGCTCGCAGACAGAAGGAATACTTCGAATCCATCATGCGGACCTCACCGGTAGCCATCGTGGCGCTGGATCTGAACGAGAACGTGGTGAGTGCGAATCCGGCGTTCACGAAGCTTTACGGGTATGAGCGCGACGAGGTGATAGGCCGCAATCTCGACAGCCTGATCACCACTGAGGATATGCGGGCCGAGGCGCGGGAGTACACCCGTCGTGCGCGGCACTCCTCCACCCACGGGATCGCGCAGCGTTGCCGCAAGGATGGCACGCTCGTGGACGTCGAGATTCTGGCGGTGAAGGTGGACGTCGAGGGCGAGCATGTGGGGATGATGGCGCTCTATCACGACATCTCCGAGCTGATGGAGGCCCGACGTGCGGCGGAGGAGGCCAATCAGTCCAAGTCCCAGTTCCTGGCGAACATGAGCCACGAGCTGCGGACCCCGCTGAATGCCATCCTGGGCTACTCCGAGATGCTCGCCGAGGAGGCCGAGGATGACGGCAACGAGGCGTATATCCCGGATCTGGAGAAGATCCACTCGGCCGGGAAGCACCTGCTCAACCTGATCAACGACGTCCTGGACCTGTCCAAGATCGAGGCCGGGAAGATGGAGCTCATCCTTGAGAGCTTCGAGGTGGCTTCGGTGGTCGAAGAGGTCGCCACGACGGTCAAGCCGCTCATGGACAGGAATCGCAACCATCTGGAGGTCCGGGTCGACAGGGAAGTCGGGGCCATGCACGCCGACGTCACCCGGCTCCGTCAATCGCTGCTGAATCTGCTCAGCAATGCGAGCAAGTTCACCGACGGGGGGAGTGTCTCGCTCCACGTTCTGGTGGAGCCCGGGTCGAACGACACCCTCCTCTTCCGGGTCACGGATAGTGGAATCGGAATGACCCCCGAACAGGTCGATCGGCTCTTCGTGGCCTTCAGGCAGGCCGAAGCGAGTACGGCGCGGCGGTTTGGCGGCACGGGACTCGGGCTCACCATCACGAGGAAGTTCTGCCGGATGATGGGTGGCGACGTGACGGTCGAGAGCGAAGAGGGGGTCGGTTCGACCTTCACGATCCGCCTTCCCCGGGAGGTGACCGCCGAGGAGGTCGTGGAGGCAGAGGCAGGGGAGGGAACGCTGGACGAGGGCGAAGGCCCCCTGGTCCTGATCGTGGACGACGACGACGACGCAAGGGAGCTCGTGCGCCGCTACCTCGTACGCGAGGGCTACCGTGTGGCCACTGCTGCGGACGGCGAGACGGGGGTCCGCATGGCCCGGGAGCTCGGGCCCGCGGCCATCACGCTGGATGTATTGATGCCAGGGATGGATGGCTGGGCAGTCCTCGCCGAGTTGAAAGCCGACGCCGCGACAGCCCGCACCCCGGTCGTCATGTTGAGCATTCTGGACGAGAAACCCATGGGGATGGCGCTCGGGGCTTCGGGCTACCTGACGAAGCCGGTCCAGCGGGAGCGTCTTCTCGCGGTCATGGGCCGCTTCGCCGACGCCGACGATACGCGGGTTCTGGTCGTCGAGGATGATCCGGACACGAGGGACATCGTGCGCCGGACCCTGGAGGCGGTGGGGTGGACCGTCACCGAAGCCGAGAACGGGCGGATCGGCCTGGAGCGCGTGGCCGAGGAGCGACCATCGCTCATCCTTCTCGACCTGATGATGCCCGAACTGGACGGCTTCGGATTCCTGGACGAACTCCACCGGCGTCCCTACGGGAACGACATCCCGGTTGTCGTGATGACCGCGAAGGATCTGACCGACGAGGACAGGGCCCGACTGAACGGGGGGGTGGAGCGGATCCTGGAGAAGGGCTCCGACCTGCGGCGGGAGATCGTGCTCAGTCTGCAGCAGACCATCGGGGGCCCGCAACAGCCGGGCCGGGACAGGTCACCATGAACCCACCCTTCCTTCGCCCCCATGGACGGCTCGGCGAAGACCCCGCCGCCCTCCGGCAGACGGCGCTCCTCCGACTGAGCACCCGCATCGCGGCTGCGAAGGACGAGCAGGAGGTCTGCATGAGCGTGGTCAAGGGACTCCACGATCCCGCCGTGGGCTATGACTTCGTGGGAGTGTTCCTGATTGATCGAGAGACTGGCGACCGCGTGCTCCAGGCGTGCGTCGGATGGGAAGGGTTTCACAACGGGCTGAGGATTCCCCCCGGAAGAGGCTTGAGCGAGCGCCCCATCCTGGACGGCGCCCTCCACTATTCACCGACTCCTACCGAGGAAGAGGGCTACGTGCCCGGAGCCGCGAATGGCTCCGAGGTTGATCTTCCACTCTACGACGACCATGAGGTGGTCGGGGTGCTCGTCGTGGAGAGTGATCAGGCCGACGCCTTCGGCGAAGAGGACTTCAGCATCCTTACCGCGGCGGCACAGCAGGCCGGAATCGCGATCGGTCGGGCCCGCCTCCTCCGGGCGGAACGCCAGCGGTCGGAAGAGCAGCAGGCGCTCCTGGAGACACTGGGAGATCTCCAGGGAGAGCTGGAGCTCTCCAAGCTCCTGCAGCGCGTCGTGGAACGGGCCGTGAAGCTCCTGGCGGTTACGGGAGGTGAGCTCGCGATCTACGACGAGGAGGCGGAGGAACTGGAGATCGTCGCCAGCCACAACATCGGTTCGGACTCGACCGGAACCCGCATGAAGCCCGGGGAGGGTGCCATGGGTCGGGTCGCCGAAACCCATGAGCCCCTCCTCATTCCGGACTATCTCGAGTGGTCCGGGGCATCGGAGAAGTATTCCGACACGACGGCCCGCGGCGTGGCCGTCGTTCCGCTCCTCATCGGGAACCGGCTCGTGGGGACGCTGGCGGCCGTACACACGGAAGCCGATCGCGCATTCGGACCCGAAGATACCCGGCTCCTGAACCTCTTCGCCCCGCAGGCCGCCATCGCGATCGAGAACGCGCGTCTCTTCAGCCTGGAACGGCAGCGTTCGCAGGAGCAGAAGGCGCTGCTGGACACCATGCACGACCTGTCGCAGCAGCTCGAGCTCTCACAGCTCCTCAGGTCGGTCGTCCAGCGCGCGGTCACCCTGCTGGGCGTCACGGGAGGGGAGCTCGCCATCTTCGACGCGGAGCGGGGTGAACTGGAGATCGTCGCCAGCCACAACATCGGCTCCGACTCGACCGGGACCCGGATGAAGATCGGGGAGGGGGCCATGGGGCAGGTGGCGGAGACCACGAAACCGCTCATCATCGAGGACTACCTGGCCTGGACGGGTGCGTCCGCGAAGTACTCCGACACGACCGCTCGGGGTGTCATGGTGGTCCCGCTCCTCGTGGGATCGCGCCTCGTCGGCACGCTCGCCTCGGTCCATACCGAGGCCGACCGCACGTTCGGCCAGGAGGATCTGAGACTCCTGGATCTGTTCGCGCCCCAGGCGGCCGTTGCCATCGAAAATGCCCGGCTCTATACCGAGGCCCAGCGGCAGAGGCGGTTCTTCGAGACCCTCGTGCAGAACAGTCCGGTTGCGATCGTGGTGCTGGATCTTGCCGGCGACATCGTCAGTCTCAATCCCGCGTTCGAGACACTATTCGGATGGACGCCGGAGGAGGGGGTTGGGCGCGCCCTGGACACGCTCATCAACACCGAAGAGACCATGCGCGAGGCGAAGGCGTACACCCGGTCGGCGCTGGCCGGCGAAACGCTTCACGCGCGCGGGCGTCGCCGCCGGAAGGACGGGACCTTCATCCATGTGGAGCTGTCCGCCTGCAGCGTGGACATCGGCGACGACCGGGCCGGGGTCCTCGCGCTCTACCACGACGTGAGCGAGCTCCTTCAGGCGCGTCAGGAGGCCGAGGAGGCCAATCAGGCCAAGAGCCGCTTCCTCGCCAACATGAGCCACGAGCTCCGGACCCCGCTCAACGCCATCATCGGGTACTCGGAGATGCTGGCAGAAGAGGCCGAGGAGATCGGGGCGGAGGGTTTCATCCCGGATCTCGGGAAGATCCATGCTGCGGGAAATCACCTGCTGGCGCTCATCAACGACATTCTCGACCTCTCGAAGGTGGAGGCCGGAAAGATGGAACTGTCTCCGGAGGAGTTTGATCTGGAGCGGGTGGTGGCCGAGGTCGCTGCGACGGTTCAGCCCCTCCTTCGAAAGCATGAAAACGAACTCGTGCTGGACGGGGTCAGGGCGGTAGGCACGGTCCATGCCGACCTCATCAAGACGCGTCAGATCCTCCTGAACCTCCTCTCGAACGCAGCCAAGTTCACCTCGGGGGGGACGATCAGGCTCACCACGCGGGTGCAGACCTTCGAGAACGGAGGCTGGGTCGAGATCGCCGTCGAGGACTCGGGCATCGGCATGACCGACGAACAGCTCGGCCGCATCTTCGAGGCGTTCGGCCAGGCGGATGCCTCAACGACGCGACGCTTCGGAGGCACGGGGCTGGGACTGGTCATCAGTCGGAGCTTCGCGAGGCTCATGGGGGGGGAGATCTTCGTGGACTCCGAGCCCGGCGTCGGCTCCACTTTCACCCTGCGTCTCCCCCGAAGGATGGTCGGGGCGTGAGCCGCGCAAGCGACGCCGAAGCCCGCCGGCGCTCGGCGCTTCTGCGGTTGAGTACCGGAATCGCTGCGGCGCACGACGAGCGCGAGGTCTGTCGGGCTGCGGTCGACGGCCTCCACGACCGGGACCTCGGCTATGATTTCGTAGGCGTCTTCCTCGTGGATCCGGGTACGGGCGATCGGGTCATGCAGGCCAGTGTGGGGTGGGCGGGCACGCACGAGGGATACCGGATCCCCACGGGTCAGGGGCTGAGCGAGCGACCTCTGAAGGACGGGGAGGTTCACTACACTCCGAAAGTTCGGCGGGAGGCTGAGCACGTCCTCGCCGCCGCCAGCGGCTCCGAGCTGGACCTTCCCCTGACGGTCGATGACGAGGTGATCGGGGTGATCGTCGTCGAGGGCGCCGAAGAGGACGCATTCGGTCGAGAGGACCTCGAGATTCTCACCGCCGCGGCCCGGCAGGCCAGCCTGGCCATCGGGCGGATGAGGTTGATCGAGCAGGAGCGTCGCAGCGCCGAGGAGCAGAGGGCCCTCATGGACACCATGCGAGACCTCTCCGGAGAACTGGAGCTGGAAAAGCTGCTGGGTGCGCTCCTGCAGCGAGCGGTGAAGCTCCTGGGCGTTACGGGGGGCGAGCTTGCCATCTATGATGAAGCACACGAGGAGCTGGTCATCGTCGCAGGGCACGAAATGGGCGCCGACGCCGCGGGCACCCGAATGGGGATCGGTGAAGGCGCAATGGGGCACGTCGCACGAACCAGGGAGCCCCTCGTGATCCCGGATTACCAGGCATGGAATGGGCGGTCGGCGCAATACACCCAGGACACGGTGCAGTCGGTCGTGGCTGCCCCGCTCCTGATCGGCTCCCGGCTCGTCGGGGTGATCGCGGCGGTGCATTCCGATCCGGGTCATGCGTTCGGTCGGGAAGACCTGAGGCTCCTGGAACTCTTTGCGCCCCACGCGGCCGTGGCCATCCACAACGCAGACCTCTTCACCGCCGAGCGTCGCCGGGCCCTCGAGCAGACCGCGCTCCTGGAAACCCTCGCCGACATGGCGGGTGAACTCGAGCTCTCCGTCGTGCTCCGGGACCTGCTCGTCCGCGCGGCAGAGCTTCTCAACGTGACCGGCGGGGAACTCGCCATCCACGACGAGGAAAGCGGGGAGCTCCGGATCGCGGCAAGTCACAACATGGGTGCGGACGCCGTCGGTACCACGATGACGCAGGGGGAGGGCGCCATGGGCCGGGTGGCCCAGACGATGGCGCCCCTCATCATTCCGGACTATCTGGAGTGGAGGGGAAGCACCGAGAAATACAGGGACGGCAGCGTTCGGACGGTCATGGCCGCGCCGCTCGTCATCGGCGCACGCCTCGTGGGGGTTCTCGCGGTGGTCCACTCCGACCCGAGGCGCCGCTTCGGGGAAGAGGATCTGGGACTTCTCAAACTCTTTGCGACCCAGGCGGCCATCGCGATCGAAAACGCCCGACTTTTCACCGAGGCCCGCCACCGTGAGCAGTACTTCGAGGATCTGGTCCAGAACAACCCGGTGGCGATCGTCACGATGGATCTGGAGTTCGACATCACAAGCTGCAACCCCGCCTTCGAAGAGCTCTTCGGGTGGAAGGAAGAGGAGATCCTGGGGCGAAATCTGGACCAGCTGGTGAACACGGCAGAATCCCTCGACGAGGCGTCGGCCTACACCGAGGAGGCGTATGAAGGTGCAGTCATCCGAGGACTGGGAAAGCGGGCGCGGCGCGACGGAACGCTCGTCGATGTCGAGCTCGCGGGGGTTCCCGTGATGGTCGATGGGGAGCAGGTTGGAATCATGGGCCTGTACCACGACATTTCCGACCTCCTGCGGGCGCAGGAGCAGGCGCAGGCGGCCAACCAGGCCAAGAGCAGCTTCCTGGCCAACATGAGCCACGAGCTGAGGACGCCGCTCAACGCCATTCTGGGTTACTCGGAGATGTTGATGGAGGAGGCCGAAGAGGATGGGAACGAGACGTACGTCCCCGATCTGCGGAAGATCGAGTCCGCAGGTCGCCACCTCCTGGCACTCATCAACGACGTCCTCGACCTCTCCAAGATCGAGGCTGGAAAGACGGAGATCTATGTCGAGAGCTTCGACGTCCGGGAAGTGGTCGATGCGGTGACCACCACGCTCCGCCCGCTCGTGGAGAAGAACGGAAACACCCTGGTCCTTCAGTGTGACGAGGATGTCTGCGAGATGGAGTCAGATCTCACGAAGGTCCGACAGATGCTTCTGAACCTTCTCTCGAACGCCAACAAGTTCACCGAGAGAGGAACCGTGACCCTCTCCGTCAGCCGCGAGTACGGAGAAGACGGGCACTGGCTGACGTTCCGGGTGCAGGACACGGGTATCGGGATGACCCCGGAACAGCTTGGCAAGGTTTTCGAGCCCTTCCAGCAGGCCGAAGCAAGCACCACCCGCCGTTTCGGAGGGACCGGCCTCGGGCTCGCCATCACCCGGAGGTTCAGTCGCATGATGGGGGGCGACGTCGGCGCCGAGAGCGAGGAGGGAGCGGGAGCGACCTTCACCCTGCGTCTCCCCGCGAGGGCGCCGCTTGCGCCCCCTTCGCCCACTTACCCCGCAGAACTCACCTGAACTCGGAGCAACCCAGACCGTGACCAAGATTCTTCTCGTGGAAGACGATGAAATGAACCGGGACATGCTCTCCAGGCGCCTGATCAAGCGCGGCTACGACGTGATCATCGCCGTGGACGGTCAGGAGGGTGTCGACCGGGCCCGAAGCGGGGACTTCGACATCATCCTCATGGACATGAGCCTTCCCGTCATGGATGGGTGGACGGCGACACGCACCCTGAAAGACGACGAGGCCACGGCCGGCATCCCGGTGATCGCGCTCACGGCGCACGCCATGCAGGGAGACCAGGAGAAGGCCATGAATGCGGGCTGCGACGATTTCGACACGAAACCGGTGGACCTGAAGCGGCTGCTCGGGAAGATTGAGGCGCTGACGGGGGTTGCTGACTGAAAACGCGGGCTACCCCGCCCCCTCGAGAACCCAGGTCTTCATCGACCCCCGCCCCGGCACCTCCTGAACCCCGCCCTTCCCGAAGCGGTAGGCTCCTTCCAGCATCCTGTGGGAGTTCGGTGAGACGAGGATGGTGCTGGTGCGGGCCTGCGATCCAAGGCAGCGGGCGACGTCCATGGGTTCGCCCCAGATCCGGTACTCCTTCCGCTCGCTTCCGAACACTCCGGCCGTCACCTCTCCGGAATCCAGGGCCATGCGAAGCGGCGCGTCGAATTCACCCTCGTCGTCCAGTGCATCCCAGAGCGCGAGGGCCGCATCCGCGGCGGCGTGTGCATGATCTCCGTCGGGGGTCGGGACGCCTGAGACGAGGCCGACCCCCTCACCCGAAGTCGTGATCGTCTCGATCCCCGACTTCTCCGCGACTTGCTCGAGCGTGGCCAGGAGGAGCTGGATCCGGGCTGCGATCAGACCCGCGTCCCGCGTCTTGTGACGGGCCGCCCGGTCCACGTCGCACCAGAGCACGGTGGCGCCCCCGAATGTCTCAAGGATCTCCTTCTCTCCCCCCCGCACACGTTGAGCGATGGAACCCGGAAAGGACGCGCGGACCATCTGCGCCGCCGCCTGATCCAGGTCGCCGCCCCCCTTCTCCAACTGATTGCGCATGCGCCGCAGTTCCAGCGAGGCACCGATCCGGGCCTTGAGGAGGGTCGGATGGAAGGGCTTGTGAAGGAAGTCATCCGCCCCGAGCTCGATGCAGCGGAGCGAACTTTCGACGTCATCCAGACTGCTCAGCATGATGACCGGGATCTCGGCGAGGCTCACATCCCTCTTGATCCGACGGAGGGTTTCGAGCCCGTCGATCTTCGGCATGATCACGTCGAGGAGCACGAGGTCGAAGTCGCGCTCGGAAAGCCTCTCCAGGGCGATCTCCCCGTCCTCGGCCGTCTCCACCATGAACCCGGCCCGGGCGAGCTGCCGGGAAAGCAGGCTCCGGTTGTCGGGATTGTCATCCACGACCAGCAGGGTTCCCATGCCGTCTTCGGAGCGCGTCGCGGAGGGTCGGGATCTGGAGAGGATGTCTTCGGCGAGGTGGCTGGCCAGGGTGAGCCTCTCGCCCTGCCCGAGGCTCGGACTGTGGGCCGTGGCTACCTCGACCAGGTCCTGGCTGAGCTCCAGAAGGCGGAAGGCCGCAGCCCGGATCCGTCCCAGGTCGTCGATGTAGGCCTCCCCGTCGGTCTCTTCCGCGTGCTCGATAAGGAGCTCCGCGTATCCGATCACGGCATTGATCGGGTTGCGAAGATTCACCCGGATCTGGCGGGAGTACCCGTCCAGGTCGATATCTACCGCCTGCGCGATCTTTGCGGGATCAAGGGTCTGGTCGATGAGCCTGAGGAGCTGACCGCCGCACGTCCGGATCCTCTCCAGATCGGGGGCCATCGCTTCCCGGTCCCGCTCCTCGATATCTTCGAGAAGCATTTCGGAGTACCCGAGGATCCCGTTGATCGGGGTCTTCAGCTCATGACGCACGTGCCCGATGGCGGCTCGCTTGATTCGATCGGGGTCGGTGGGCGCTGCGGAACTCTCGGACGTCTCGGGATCCAGGGAGGCGGTGGGCCTGCCGATCGACACCATGAACTGGGGACCGGACTGGACGCGCCGGGCGATATGGCCCCGGGTCCTTTTCCTGCCGGGATCCTGATCCCCCTCAGGCGTCCGTTTCACCCCGATGTCGAAAACCCACGCCATCACGAGCACCACCGGAAATCCGAGGAGCAGGAGAATTGTGACGAGGTTGGGGGTCCAGTCGGGGAACTGAAGCGCTTCGAACACGGCGCCCGACAGTTCGATCACCGTGACGGCCACCACCACGTACGCAATGGTGGCGGTGTGGACGCGGCGGCGCTTGACCTCTCGGGCGAAGTCCTTCAGGCGTGAGGGAAGGCTCATGAGGAAATTTCCGATGCCCGCGGCATTTCCGCCAGTCGGGATGGGTACGGCTGGCCCCGCATCGAGCCTGGTTCGAGGGAGCCATCGCCCTCGGTGGTCGCGCGGGCATGGCGGTGCCGTTCGCATTGTCAGCGGACGCGTTTCTGGTGCCCTCTGCCGGTGCGAGCTTCATCGGCGCGCTTTCAGGTAATGGCGGAGCGGAGTTCGGTGGCCATCTCGGTCTGGCGGTCCTCATGCTGGGGGATGCGTCCAGCGGGCTGCACGTCGGGGTGACGTGGCATAGGTTCAGTGGCCTCGGCGAGGCGGTGTGGCTCGTCGAGTTTGGCTACGTGCGTCGCTGACCGTCAGTACGCACACCTCCATCCATGGAACCCGGGAGGTCGATCCCGTGAGTACCGGTTCGCGGTCAGCTCCCCATGTCCTTCGCCCGAGTCTGCTCCTCGCGGCCACCGGCCTGGCCGTCGTCCTCGTCGCCTGCGGAGACGGGAATCAGACGGCGGATACCGAGGGGCCACATGAAGTCGCCGTCGACGCCGTGACCGGTACCGTGCAGGACCCGGAGCTGTCTCTGGTGATGGATGCGGCGATCGACGCCGAGGGCAACGTCTGGGTCCTCTCCGTCTACCCACCCCATGTTCGCGTCTATTCCTCGGACGGCGCGCCCATGACGGCGTTCGGCGACTCCGGTGCCGGACCCGGTGAGTTCGGGAACCCGCGAACCCTCCTTCCCCCGCCTGTCGGGGAGGAAGGGATGCGTGTGGCGGATACGCGGCGCGCCGTAGTGCGGCACTTCACCCCGGATGGCGCTCTTCAGGGCGAGCGCGCCGTCGGGGCCCAGATGCCCCTCCCCCACGAGATCCGCTTCGGGTTTTTCGGGGATCTGGGGCGGGTGTGGGCGGTCCCAGGCGGGGTGGTGCAGGATGCCCCGCCGGCGTTCGGAGGCGCCGGAGCGCCGGTCGATTTCTGGCGTGCCGAGCTGCGGTTCATCCCCGACGAGGGTGACCCCCGCTCGATCGGCGTTCTCCACGAACTCGCTGGGTTGCCCGCGCCCCCTCCCTCGGGACCCGGCCAGCTTCCCCGCATCCTCGGAGCAGGGCCCCTTCTGGACACGTGCCCGGACGGGAGTATCGTTCTGCACACCGGCGCGGATGCCCGCCTGGTCAGGATCTCGGTCGAGGGCGACGTGGTGTCGGATGTGGGAATCGATCTCCCGCTCGCCCCCAACTCGGTCGAGACGATGGGCTCCTGGCTGGCCAGTGTTTCCGAAACCCTCGATCCGGGATCCGGGGACAGCCGGGAGGCGATGCGCGAGCGCGCGCGGATGATGGCGGAGCTCGCGGAGCCGGTGATGGAGCCGCAGGTCCCGCCGACCCTGCTACGGTGCGATGTGGAAGGACGGATCTGGATCCAGCTCTTCGACGTGAACGACGACCCCCGGGGGTACGGACGCACGTGGGCGGTACTCGACGGAGACGGGGTCGTCACCGCCTTCGTCCTGTTCCCGCACGGCTTCCTCCCCCTCCGCATCGGAGATCGCAGGGCTGTCGGCGTGGTTCGCGACGAGATGGGGCTGGAAACCGTGGGCTGGGCCACACTCCCGGAGCTTCCCTGAGGTGAGCCTCCGAACGGACCGACTCGAGCCCGCGATGCCCTCGGATCTGGTAGAGGGTGAGGTCGTGATTCTTCTGGTGCCCAGGGGCCTCTGCAGCAGCAACTATGTCGCGGGGGGTCTCCCCGAGGGGGACATCGAGATCCGGTACGACGCCTTCACCGAGCAGGGATGGATCCGCGTGGGAGAGCGGGAGCTCCGGGTCAGGAAGCATGGGATGGCGAGCGGAACCTGGTCCCTCGAATATGACGGGATCGAGCTGATGGTGGGGCAGAAAGCCAGCGCCTTCTCCCGGCGGATGGAGATCCAGGCTCTGCACGGGGCGGAGCCGGAAGGCACCCTGTACGTCGATCCGATGGGCGTGATACGGAGCGGATACACCCTCGAGATGGAGGGGCGCGTCCTCGGCCGGATTGAACCCGTGCACGCCTTCACCCGCCGGACGGTCCTGACGTGCGACCCGAGCGTGGGGCTCCTCCCGCGCCTCTTCGCGTTCTGGATGGTGGGGCTCATGCGGAAGCGGGCCGCCGCCGCCGCGGCGAGCTGACGGGGTTCCCGGGTGAAGTGGTCAGCCGCTCGCACGCAGGCACCAGGAGGCAGCAGCCCCATGAGGCTCCCCCTGGCGATCCTCGTTCTTTTCCCTGCGACACTCCAGGCTCAGTCGCTGGATTCGATTGCCATTCGTCGCCAGGCGGTCGAGTCGAGTCTCCTGCCGCAAGTTGTTTCTCCCGGGGAATCGGGCTTCGATCTCGCGGAGAGGATGGCCGAGCACCGGGTTCCGGGTCTCAGCATCGCCGTAATCCACGACGGGGTAGTGGAATGGGCGGCCGGGTACGGCACGACGCGTCTCTGGGACGGCGATTCCATCCGGGCAACGACGCTGTTCCAGGCCGCCTCCGTGAGCAAGTCACTCACCACGATGGCGGTGCTTCGGCAGGTGGAAGAAGGGGTGCTCGACCTGGACCAGGGCGTCGGGGAGTACCTCCGTTCCTGGACCCTTCCGAATGGAGCGCAGACGGCTGAAGAGCGTGTGACGCTTCGCCGCCTGCTCAGTCACACGGCTGGAATCAATGTCCACGGCTTCGGCGGCGTGACGCGGGGCGGTCGGCTGGCCACTTCGGCAGAGGTGCTGGAGGGTGGGGCGGGGACGCAGGCGATCCGGGTCGAGTCCACCCCGGGTCAGCAATTCAGGTACTCGGGCGGCGGGTATCAGATCGTGCAGCTTCTCCTGGAGGATGTCACCGGAGAACCTTTCGCTCAACTCCTGCGACGCACCATTCTGGATCCCCTGGCCATGGAGCGAAGCACCTTCGAACAGCCCCTTCCGGAGGAACTCGTGCCCTACGCCGCATCGGGTCATCAGAGGTCGGCAGACCGGGCGGTCGACACCATTCCAGGGGGATGGCATGAGCATCCGGCCCAGGCCGCCGCCGGGCTGTGGACGACGCCCAGCGATCTGGCGCAATTCGCCCTGGGGATCCGCTCGACCTGGCTCGGGGAATCGGACGGGATTGTCGGCCGCGAGTCCGCAGGGGAAATGCTCACCGTCGTCGAGAACGGGTGGGGGCTCGGGCTGCCCGTCTCCGGGACCGGCGAGTCGCTCAGCATCGGACACGGCGGGAACAACCCGGGCTTCGCTGCGTTCTGGGTTCTCTACCCTGTGACAGGGGACGGGGTAGTCGTGATGGCGAACAGCACGGCCAGCGGCGACCTCATCATGGAGGTAGTCCGGGCGGTAGAGCGTGTGTACGGGTGGCCCGGGGACTACGCACCGAAGGAGGATATGGGCGTCGAAGGGTGGTTGCTCCGGATCGTCCTGTGGTTTGGGGTTCTGTGGCTGGCCGGGGTTGCGGCGTGGAAGTGGTACACCCGCCCCTCACTCCCCTCCTGACGACGGCGGCACGATTCCGTTCAGGCGCAGGTAGGTGACGAGGTTCCCGTAGTGCTCCCATGTGTGGGTCGCGTTGAAGATGAGCACCCAGAGTCGGCTCCCCGACATCCCGAACAGATCCACCTCTTCCGCGAGACGCTCGGCAGTGGGCTCGGAGTAGGCCCGATCGCAGTACCCGAAGCTCGCCGTGAGACCCGCAATCATGTCAGCCTTGCTCGCCGCCTCTTCCAGGTTCCCGGTGGCGGGTGAGCTTTCCCCCAGCGCCGCACTGCAGAAGGCGAACGAGGCGTTCCCGATGTGCCCGAGAAGTTCGCCCAGGGAGCGAACCTCGTCGGTGGGCCGAAATCCGTAGAGCTCCTCCGGGGTGTCGGTGGCCGTCGCCATCACGAAGTTCCTGACCATGTCATGCATGGCCCGGGCGCCTTCCAGCCCTGGAGTCGCGTCGGACTGGGCGGCGAGCGGCGCAGGCGCGAGGGCGAACATGAAGAGCGCGAAAGCGGGGACGACCATTGCTGCAAATGGTACGGGGACGGAACGGGACATGGTGGGAGGTCTCCTTGGGTCAGGGCATCCGGATCGATTCGGGGATGCCAGAACCTTCACTCCGAGCCCCGTCATCGCAATGGTCTTGATGCTACCCCGTTGTCAGCATCCCCGCGGCGATTCCCGTAACCGTCTCGCGGAAGAGCTCCGCGTCGGCGTCCGTCCACCGCTCCTTCCCCAGAAGTTCGATCTGGAGCAGGTTGAGGGGGTGGATCATGGGCGCCCGGTATCGAATGGATTCGGCCAGCCAGGGTCGTTCCGGCAACAGGCTGTCTGCGCCGACCCCGCGGCATGCCAGCTCCAGCGCTCCCTCGAAGTCTTCCTCCAGCTCCGCCGCCAGCTCCCCGGCGAGGTCGCCAGCCCGGGCGCGCCAGTAGCGGCGCCAGACCGAGGGCTCGGCTTTGGCCATGGTGAACGAGAGGAGCCTGGCGTAGGAACGAAAGAGCGGGTCCTCGGCGCGAGCCTCCGCCAGTCGATCCTCCGCCTCCGGGTCACCCCGAAGCTCCCACCATGCCTGACCGGCCCCGAGCCACCCGTGGAGCAGAAGCCGCGTCTGTGTCCAGCAGAGCACCCAGGGGATGGCCCGGAGATCCTCGATTCCTCCGTCCCCACCCCCCCGGCTCGAAGGCCGAGATCCGATGGTAAGCGCCTCGAGTCGGCCGTAGGGGGTGGCAAGCTCGAGAAGCTGGCGGAAGGGCTCCGACGCCACCCGCGCCTCGAACGCCGCCTTCGACGTCGCCGCCAGCTCCCGGGCCAGCTCCCCGACCTCCTGGTAGGGGGGCGGGCTCTCCTGCACCTCGGCGACCTTCTCGACGAGGCTCCGGAGGATTTCCGGTGTGGCCAGTGTTCGCTCTACCATCTCTCCCTGCACGGTGTGCTTGTAGGGCGTGCGCGCCCGGGGAGGCCACGTGGCGACCAGGTCTTCGATCCGCCCGCCCCCCCGACCCACGCTCCCGCCGTGCCCGTGGAAGAAGAGCGGGGTCACGCCTTCCGACTCGGCCCATTCCCCGATCCGCCGCATGGCGTCGTGGAGTGCGACCCGGCTGGCCAGCATCCCCATCCGCTTCGCGGTATCGGAGTATCCGAGCATCACCTCCAGGTGCCCTCGTGCACGAATGGACCGTCGGAACGCCTCGTCCTTCCAGGCTGCGCTCACAATCAGGTGGGCGCGCTCCAGCACGTCGGGGAGCTCGAAAAGGGGGATGACCGGCATCGCGCCGTCCCCGAAACGTTCGTCGACCAGACGCTGGACGTCCCACAGGTCTTCCGCTTCGAGAGTCATGCTCACGACGGTCGCCCGGGCGTAGGCGTCGATCGCCCCGCCTTCGGCAAGTTCTCCCAGCCGCTGCATCATCCCTGCGATGGGGGCGTCGGCCCCAAATCGGCCTCGCTCCTCCCGCAGCTCCAGCGGGACCACGAGGCCGGGAAACACCTCGAGGAGCGTTTCCAGTCTGAAAAGAGCGGGGTGCTGCACACTGAGGCGGTTCCCGTAGGCCGACTGAAGGGTGGTGAGGGCGCTCCGGAGGCTCTCGATCCGTCTCCCGTCACCGGGGCGCACCGTCTCCAACTCGCTGAGGGCAGACTCCAGTCGGGCCAGCGCCGCGGCCACTTCGTCGCCCGCCAGCCCGATGTCCTCCCGGACCGTCGGCATGAGGATCGTCTCGATGAACCCGAGGAGCCGGGTCCGGGCGCGGTTGAGCGCCGCCTCGGTCTGCTCCGGGCCCACTCCGGGGTGCCCGTCCTTGTCACCCCCCACCCAGCTCCGGAACAGCACCCTGTGGCCCGCTTCGGTGAGGGTCACCACCTCGGAGAGGATCGGATCGGTGAGAAGCGAGAAAATGTGGTTCGCCTCATCCTCCACCGAAGGCTTCTCGGGGGGATGGGTGCCAGCCCGCCAGGCCAGGTGGATCAGGTTCTCCACCTCCCGGCGATCGATCGACCGACCGAGGCCGAGCGATTCGACCACGTGGTCCTGCACCCGTCGGAGCAGGCGGATGTTTTCGGGAGATCGGGACTCCGTGGGGTGGGCGGTCAGCACGAAGGTGAGCTGAGCCCGGGCCGGGGATGCCTCCTCCGGCTCCCGGTGCGCTCGGAGCCGGTGGGTCCGGTAGCCGTTTTCGCATACGTTGACGAGTTGCAGATAGAGCGTATACGCCCGTGCGAAAGCGGTCTTCTCCTCGACCGAGAGCCCGGCGATCCGCTCGGCCGCCCGGTCCAGCGCCTGCTTCCCATCTTCCTCGGAATCGGCCTCCCGGAACGCGACCATCTCGCGCCGCACCCCCTCCACGACTTCGAAAAGCGCCTCGCCCTCGGCTGCGGCCACGACCTGGCCGAGGATCTCCTCCACGACTCCGACGGTGGTCGTGAGCCCGGGGGGAAGGTGCCTGGGAGTGTGTGCGTCTTCAGTCATTGGGGTCGGGCTTCAAGGGAGTCACCCCCGCCTGGGTGAGGGCGCGGATACGCCGAAGCGATCACCCTCAACTTCACGAACTTCGGCATGAGGGGAAAGCATGGACACGGACCGCCTGTTCTGTATTTTACAGAATCATGGAACACCGCATCTCTGCCACCGACCTGGCTCGAAATCTGGGGGACGTCCTCGGGCGCATCCGCTATCTGAACGACTCCTTCGTGGTGGAACGCAACGGGGAACCGGTGGCGAGAATCCTCCCATTCCCGGGGAGCGGTCCCGTCACCGTGCGGGAGGCCCTTTCCGCCTGGGGTGAGAGCGATCCGGATCCCGCGTTCGCCCATGACCTGAAGCGTTCCCGCGAGGAACGTCCATCGGTGAAGGACCCGTGGGGCTCGTAATGGACACCAGCGCCCTCATCGCTGCCGAGCGGGAGGGGCGGGAGCTGCCCTCACCCGAGGACGCATGGTCCCACGAGCCGGTGGTCCTCCCCGCGGCCACCCTCGCTGAGCTCCTCGTGGGAGTCCACCTGGCCGACACCCCTGCTCGCGCCGCGAGCCGTCGGGCCC
>JBGTMU010000194.1:0-3838 GCA_041743405.1 Longimicrobiales bacterium
GGGGCCTCACTGCTACGTCCCCCGCTTCGCGGGCGACGCTTTCGACCCCAAAAGAAAGGGAGGTTGCAAAAACTTGATGAGGTTCAGGGCCGGACATTTCTACTTCACCCAACCCCCGGACTTTTCTACTTCATCCGAACAGTCCCCCTCGTCCTGAGAGAGCGACGCAGCGCCATTGCCCCATCGACGGCGTCTGGGGCACCTTGCTGCTCACTTGATCCGCCGAGTAGGTTTGTGGCTTCCCTGGAGAATGCGGGATCTTGCCTCCCCAGAGCCCGTCCCGCTGCACGATCAAACCAGCGGAACACCATGGGTGTAGCCGGATCACGGAGGGACCTGCTTCGGCTCGCGATAGCCGCTGTGAACCGCGCAGAGGGGGGTGGAGAGTGATCGGAGAAGATCGGCTACGACGGCGGCGCCGTTGGCTCAGGGCCCTCGGGCTCTCCGACTACGCGGGACCAGCGACGAAGAGCCGGCTCGCCGCCACGTATCGAGCCGTCCTCGCTCCAGCGGGCAGGCGGCGCGTCCGCAAACTCGTCGACCAGGGACTTCCAAAGGCGCTGCGTCCCGCCGTCGCGTACCTCTTCGATGAAAGCGTCGCTTCCTCGGAGGACCGAGCGGTGGCCTCCCGGATCGAACGGATGCGCGAGGACCTCGCCGACCTCGGCTCGAGTTTCCCGGTCGTGTCCCCATGGGGGGGAAACGAGCTGGTGCTCGACAGCCGGCACCTCGCCGGCGTCTCGGCGGTTTCGCGCCGCTGGGGAACTTTTCTCCGGCTTTGCGCCAGCCACTCACACGCCCGGATCATCGTAGAGCTGGGGAGCAGCACCGGAATTTCGGGATGTTATCTCAGCTCCGCCCGAGGCTGTGAACGGTTCTTCACCATCGAGGGATCGCCCGATCTCGCCGCCGTGGCACGCCGCCACCTCGCGGAGGTTTCGTCGAAGGCGAAAGTCATCGTAGGCCGCTTCGATGAGGTGCTGGAACCGACCCTGATCGGCCTTCCGGACCGAGTCGATCTGGCGTTCGTCGACGGTCCGAAGACGCGTGAGGACCTCCGCTCCACCCTGGAGGTCCTGCTTCCGTTCATGGCGCCGGGTGGCCTGGTCATCCTCGATGACGTGCGCTGGTCCAGGACGATGTGGAGAAGCTGGCTCGCCGTCGCGCGCGCGCCGGGCGTGAGCTACGCGCTCTGCGTCGGGAGATTCGGGGTCGTCCAGTGGAGAGGGCCCGGCGAGGGTGATTCCAGGCCCCCCCAGGACCTCTCGCGCTACCTCGGATGGTTCGGCACGGGGTGGTAGGGACCCTCCACCGGGAGACCGTGATGGGGTGGAGAGCGCCGGGGCGTCCATACGTTGCCCGACCGGCAGATCTCTCGCTGGCCGACCTGGGCTGAAATTACGCAGCTCAGGAGTATCCATTTAACCGGCCCTAATGATCGGTGCGGCGCCACGGCCGGTGGGCGCGGGGCCGCTCCAGGCTTGGCGGACGGCCTCGGGTGTTCGGCGGCTCCGTCGATCGACTGCCGGGGTTTGGGTTGGCGATGAGCTCATGATAGCGCACTGGGCTATGGCCGACCGCAAGCTCCAGCACTCGATAGAACAACATCCCGCGGCTGCGCGAAGTACGGCGGTTGAACCGGAAGGCGAACTCGTTCAGGTAGCTGTGCAAGTGCTCGTCGGCGACCGATCCCTGATGTGTGCCGAGCAACCAACGCTTGGCCAGGGAAGCAACTCGGTGGACCGCGGGCAGCAAGCTATGCGGGTCCTCTCCCCGGGCTCGGGCGGCCCGCTGGCTGCGCGGCTCATGCACGTACCCCAGTTTGTCCAGCCCGAGGTAACCGCGCCAACCATCCGTGATTACGGTGGCACCCGGATCGACATTCTCCAGGACGAAGGCGTGCAGCGTATCCGCAGACAGATCCGCGAGCGGCGACATTCTGCACCGGCCAACTCCCCTTGGCTCCCGAACCTCGACTGCGATGCCGGTCAGGGTCTTCTTGCCCTTCGCTCGTCCGCCGGCCAGGCCCGGCTCGAGACCGCCAACGTAGGTTTCGTCCACTTCCACCCTACCCGTGAGCCGCTCACGGTCCGGGCGCACGACTACCGAGCGGAGACGGTGAAGCATGGCCCATGCGGTCTGATAGGAACCGATCTCCAGCGTCCGCTTGAGGCTCAACGCCGACACCCCGTTCTTGGCGGTGGCAAAATGCCAGCAGACGGTGAACCAGACGGTCAGCGGAGTTCGGGTTCGATCGAAGATCGTGCCCGCCGTCACCGAGCTACGCCTGCGGCAACCGGCACACTTGAACCGGCCGTCCCCCATGCGCCATCCGTCCACGTGACCGCAGTCCGGGCAGACAAACCCGTCCGGCCATCTCAACCACTCCAGGTAATCGAGGCAGTCACCGTCGGTCGGGAACCAGGCGTGGAAGTCACCTGTCGAACGCGGGTAGTGGATGCCGGCCTGGGGATAGCCCATGCCCGAATTCTACCGCTGGGCCGGTTAAATGGATACCCCTGACGCAGCTAATCTTTTTTCTGGAGGGCATCGCCACGATTCCGAACGGGCACGGCGGATGACGTCTCTCGTCCGTCGATCCATGGATACCATTAGATCCCTGATCGCGGCTGCGAATGTGAAGCCGTTTCACAAGCTGGGATACGACCTCACGCTCGTGGACAGGAACGTATGGGAGCTGTTGTTCAAGCCGAAAGAGAACATCCGTCGATACTCCGAGGCGCTCGACAGGGTGGGCAAGATCGCAGGGATGATTTCTACAGACAGTTGAGGCTTCATACCGTTCAGGAGATGGTGCTCCATGTGCTACGACGAAAGCTGTACGGTGATGCGGTGGAGTGTGGCGTATGGGAGGGACTTTCCGCCTGTGTCATCGCCGATGAACCCACATGGGACAGCCTCGAGTTTATCCCAGGATGGTTGAGGGCGGGGTCGTCGTCTTTGATCATTTCGGGCCATGTCGGTTCCCCGGGGCAAAGAGAGCCGTCGATGAATTCCTCGAAGAGGCTGAGCACGAGCTCTTCTCCGAGGTCCTGATGGGAAGGTGTTTCATCGTGAAGCAAAAGTCAGTCGTGTACCGAGAATGCGGCTGCGGACGTCGACGGCGAGCGCCCCACCGGCCCCGGACCATGCGGGAGCGGGTCGCGGCACGGGGACACCTCTTGGTAGTGGTCAGCCCCGGGCACGGGGGCGGCCTCCATTCCCTCCGGACATTGCAACGGCACGCAACCCGAGTAGCGCCGCAGCAGCCAGTACGCGGCACGGTCGGGGCCGGCCCCCTGCATTGCCCCTCCTTCGCCCCGGAGGCAGGCCTCGTACATCGTTTCGTAGCGGGGCACCGCTCCTCTCTGGGATCGGGCGAGATGAATCCCGTACCCGAGCGCCGCCAGGCCGAGCGTGACGTAGACGCCCATCCAGGCGCGACCCAGCACTCCCACCGCCATCGACGCTCTGCCACCCGCGCCGGTGCGCTCCCGCAGTTGGTCGTGCAGCAGGATCCCCGCGGCCAGGAGCAGCGGGAGGACAAGCAGGAGGAAGCGGACGCCGCTGCCGACCCAGATCATTATCATGCCCACGTAGCCCAGGCCGAAGGCGGCGACCACGGGCGAGCGCCGCAGGCAGATGGGCAGCGCCGCGAGCATGACCCCCATCGCGGTGGCCCCCACCGCCCGGACCGCTCCCCATGCCCAGGAGAGGGGCATCGCGTCCGCCAGCCTGGTCCGGGGCGCGTTCACCGCGAGCTCGCCCATGCCCACGAGCTTCCGGTCCAGGTTCCACCAGACGGCACTGAGGCCATCCTCCTGGTACTCAGCCACCA
>JBGTMU010000195.1:0-3069 GCA_041743405.1 Longimicrobiales bacterium
GAAGGTCGCGATGACCGTGCCGCGGTCGCTTCGCTCGCCGAGGCGGACGAGACCACCGGAGTCTTCTCGGCGCTGCGCGACGGGGTGGCCGAAGTCGATATCCGGGGTGCGGTGGCGGGCGACTGGATCGAGGTCGAGTGGGTGCCGGGAGGAAGGCTCGGCGTGTTCGCACCTCCGGGCTCCTCCTTCGACACGGGAGCCGGTCGGATCGGGGTGAACGCCGTCGTGCCGGCGAGGGGAGGGGGTGACCGCGCCGGCTCGGGCCGGGGTGCCGGAATCCGCGTGGAACTCCCTGCATCCGCCGCCCGCGCCGAGCTTCGCGTGAACGGCCAGCTCCTGCTTCGAAGGACGGCGGAAGGGCTCCTCTTCCCCGGAACGGCGGCGGTGGACTCCTCCGGGTCCGTGGTCCGAATGCAGGTTCCGCCTACGTCCCCGGAATAGCGGGCGAACTGTGGCGCTCCCCCTCATCCCCCTCGTGCTCCTCGCTCTCACCGGAGCCTCCGGCGCATTCCCGGCCGTGGCCCCGGCAGGGGGGGGGCCGGGCCTTCCCGTGGACGACCCCCGGAGCGCGGCGACGCTCCACGGTGTCGTGACCTCCGAGGGCTACCGGACCGATGGACTCGTTCCCGGCGCCATGATCGAGCTTCGCCAGGGGGGCGCGGTACGGATCACCGTGTCGGATACCTCCGGGCGCTACCGCTTCCCCGGAGTCGAGGGTGGCGAAGCACGAGTCCGCGTGAGCCATGTCGCGACGCATGGGTTCGAAACGACCGTTCTCCTTCCTTCCTCCGGCGACTTCTCTCTCGATATCACCCTGGAGGCCCGGGTTCTTCGAATTGTGGGTCTGGGAGTGCGGAGCGCCCCCGGAGTCCTGGCCCCGACGGAGGTGCTGCGCGCTTCTTCGCGGGCCCGCTCGACGGTGGCGATGCGGGGTCTCGATGCGTCGTCGGGGATGGTCGAGAGCGGGCTCACCCGCTTCACTTCGGCCTCGCGCGACGGTGCCGGCGAGCCCGACCGGGACCGCGTTCTCTTCACCCGCGGCTCGACCGTGGATGCACGGATGGTGCTCCTCGATGGGGCACCGATCCTGACCCCTTTCCACGTGGCTGGCCTCGTTCCCGCCTTCGACGGGAGTCTTCTCGGGGGGGCCGACCTGCACCTCGGGGGGGCGCCGACCCGCTTCGACGGTGGCCTTTCGTACCTGCTGGACCTGCGCACCCGCACCCCTCGCGAGGATCGTACGCGTGTCGAGGGCGCGGTCGACGGGGTCTCCGCCCGGGGCGTCGTCGAGAGCGGGCTCCCGGGAGGCGGCAGCCTGCTGGCCGGGGGGCGGATTCTCCATGGACTTCAGAACCGGATCTTCCAGGATGGGGGCTTCCCCTATGACTACGGGGATCTTCTGGTCCGCACTGAATTCCGATCGGGTGAAAGCCGGAGCCTGCGCATCACGGGCTACATGAACCGGGAGGGTGTCACGCTGGGGCTGGAGGGGCCCGGCGCCAGCGCGAGCACGGACACGGGAATGACCGTCGCGCCGGGGACTTCGACTCCCCTCCAGCAGGGAGCATCCACTGGATCCGGCATCGACGCGGCGCGCTGGGGGAACCGGGCGATCTCCGCTCGCTTTCTCCAGGAAGGGGAGCGCGCGCATGTCGAGGCGACAGTGGCAGGGTCCCGCTACGAATCCTCGGTTCCCCTTCTCTGGCAGGAGCTGCTCCTGGCACATGGTCGGAGCGACCGCCTGAGGGCCGCCCTGGATCTCCGGGTTCCCCGGGGCGAGTCGGAACTCCGGTTCGGGGTCTCTTCCGAGCGGATCGAGATGGGGTACCGACTCGAGGCTTCCACGCTTTCGAGCACCCTCCATCCGGAGGATGAGGAAGCGATCACGAGTTCGATGGTCGGGGGATACGCCGAATGGGAGGGGGAAGTGACGTCGTCATTCCTCGTTCGGGCCGGGCTCAGAGGCGACCGATACTTCGAGGCCGATCGAACAGTCTTCGCCCCGCGACTCTCGATGCGCTTTCTCCTTACGGATCGCGCTCACCTGATCCTCTCGGCCGGGAAGCATCACCAGGCCGTCCCCGCGCCCAGGCTGGCCGGGAGCACCCCGGAGAACGAAGCCCCCCGGATCGGATGGAGCCCCATGATGGAGGTGGCGTCGGCCACCCACCTCGTGGTGGGGCTGGAGCAGGAAATGGAGGGCGGGACGCGCCTCGACATCTCGGGGTTCATGAAGCGCTTCAGCGGGTTCGAGTCGGCGGGGGCGCAGGGGCTCCGCGCCTCGGGAACCGACCTCCGGGTGGCGCGCAACGGAGAACGAGTGGATGCCTGGTTCGGCTACGCCCTCACCTGGTTCTGGGAAGACCGGGGGAGCGAAGGGTCTGACCGGTTCGAAGGGCGGCAGCTTCTCTCGGCGGGAGCGAATGGACGGCTCGCGGACGGCTGGGAGCTCGGGCTTACCGTCGGCTACGGAGCGGGCCTCCCGCTCTCCGCCGTCGACATGGCGGTGAGCGACCCATCGATCCCCGAGGTCAACGGGGTGCGGAACTTCTCCTCGGAGAACGAGGTGCGGACGATCGCCGCCGCCAGCGGGGGGCCGCTCGAGGTGGCGCGGGAAGACGACTTCCTCCGGGTCGACCTCGAGCTTTCCTGGGCGCTTCATCCCGAGGTGGGTGGGCGCGTGACGGAACTCCGCCCCTACCTTCGCGTGCTGAACGCGCTGGATCAGCGGGATGCCCTCTTCCATTACTTTGACCGGTGGCGTGACGACGGCGTTCGGCCCGTGGCCAACCGGCCCATTCTTCCCCTGTTCGGGGTGGAATGGCGCTTCTGAGCGGGCTTTCCCAGGGCCTGTTCACACTGCATGAGGCCGGGCAGCCTCGGCGATGAGTGCGACGTGGATGAAGGCGGCGAACATCACATTGAGCCAGTCTCCGCGGTAAACGATCGTCTGAAATCCCTTCAGCGGTACGGTTGGGTCAGGCGCTCCCCCGGGCGCAGGCTCCGGCGGAGTGGCAGCGAGCGGCGGATGGCACGCCCCCGGATCCCGACGAGGGCGGGGCGCCCAGG
>JBGTMU010000196.1:0-10967 GCA_041743405.1 Longimicrobiales bacterium
CCGGCCCGGTGGCGCCTTCCGGACGAGATTACTATACTCTCCGTTGTGAAAATTCCACCCCTCTTCTTTCTGGTCGGCATGACCGCCGCCTGCGCGCTCCCACCGGTGGATCCCGGCCCGGCGCCCTCTGCGGGCGAGGGCCCGCTCGAGCTGCTGCAGCCGCACTGGGATCAGGTCTGCATGGACGATCGCACACCCATCCCTTTCCTGCGGGTGGACGAAGTCATTGAGGACCAGGGGCTCGCGGCGGCCGTGAACGCCCTCCTCCCCCCCCCCGTGGGCGATGAAGCTCCCGCCCAGGTGGATGTGGCGATCACCTATGCCCGAACGGGAGAAGTCCGCACCGTTCACGCAGCGGGGCACAACGTCGAACCGCACATGGCGGAGGCCGTGGCTGCGCGGGTGGCGCCTCGGGTG
This sequence comes from Longimicrobiales bacterium, assembly GCA_041743405.1. Taxonomy (GTDB): domain Bacteria; phylum Gemmatimonadota; class Gemmatimonadetes; order Longimicrobiales; family Gaopeijiaceae; genus JBGTMU01. The sequence continues at coordinate 418 of JBGTMU010000196.1, forward strand.
CGCGCGCAGGAGCGCCTGCTCGCCCCGACCTTCCTCCGGCTGCGCGTGACACGGGGAGAGACGGAAGCTGCGCTTCGCCTGCTGCGAGGTTGGCGATGCCTTCCGCACATCTCCCACGATCCCGGAGAGCCGCCCCGCTTCCTGGAAGGCGCCCGTGTCAGCTCGGCCGGGATGTATGGCAGGACGATCCTCTCAACGAGCCTTCATGTGCAGGTGCTCCTTCACCTTGCGCGCACCGGAGAGGTCGTGGCGATCGAAGCCACCCTCGGAGATGAGACCCTCGTTCCCCGCGTGCGCCGGGCGATCGCTGAGACGGTTATCAACCCGGGCCTTCTGAACGGAGAGCCGGTCGAGAGTACCGTTCACCTGCTGTTTCGATTCCCCGACTGAACGTCCCCCATGGCCCCGACCCTCGCTTCAATCCGGGCCGAGGTGGGGAAGCGGAGCGCCATCAGAAAAAGCGCCATCGCCGCGCCGACGACCCCCCAGTTGGCGAGCCCCGAAAAGAACCCCATCAGTACCAGAAGGATGGCGCTCCCTTCCATGACCGCGAAGGTCACGATGATCTCGCGGTGAAGGCGGAGGGCCCAGTCTTCCGCGGACACGGCCCGTTCCGGACCTATGACACGGGAGAGGAAGGAAGGGGCTGCAAACATCATGAATGCGGCCATGGCCATGACCGGAATGGCGATCACGGGCTGGATCACCGGCTCGAACACCCGATCCCCCGCCCAGGGGTTCAGTACGGCGATGAGCACCCCGACCACCATGACCACCCCCATCACGAGGGAGGCGGCGAGGATCTGGATGACGCGAAGGGTGGGGACGGGAGAAGACATGCTGGCCTTGCCCTTGTCCGAAGTGGGAGCTTTCTGCGCCGGATGACCACCGGGCCACCCGCATATTGGAAGGGAGGAAAGTCCAGAGCAACCGGCTTGCAGCAGGGGCGTCGCCCGGGTACCGTGGAGCATGCCCCGCCTCCCCCTCCCGGAACGTCTCGACGCGCTGGACCTCGCTATCAGTCGGTTCCTCGGGAACTGGGGGTTGCCTGCCCTCCAGATCTCCCTGGGGGTGGTATTCATCTGGTTCGGGGCGCTCAAGCTCGCGGACATGAGCCCGGCGGCCGAGCTGGTGCGGAATACGGTCTACTGGTGGGACCCGGACGTCTTCATCCCGATCCTGGGAATCTGGGAGATGGTCATCGGAGGATGCCTCCTGGTCCGACCGCTGGTGCGGGTGGCCATCCCCCTCCTCCTGCTTCAGATGCCGGGGACCATGCTCCCCCTGATCCTTCTCCCGGAGGTCTGCTTTACCTCCTTCCCCTTCGGCCTCACCCTCGAAGGGCAGTACATCATCAAGAATCTGGTGCTCGTGTGCGCGGCCCTCGTGGTGGGGGGTGCGCTCCGTGACCGAGGGGTATCTGGGAGGCTGCTGGGACCACCGATTCGGGAGCGAGCGGAAGGGTAAAAATCCCGGTTCCGTCGAAAGCTTCCTGGATGGGATGGCTCCAACGAATCCCGGAGCTGACTCGGAACGTAGGGCCCGGACAGGACTCCGATCCCCGGGGGGCTCGCGGATTCCCGCATCCCGGCCCTCCACTCACTCGAGCCCCGCGCGTCATGAGACATCCCGAACCGCAGCCCTCACATTCGTCTGGGTCCGTCACTCGATGGGCCGTGCCGATCCTGGCCCTCTTTGCGGGGGGATGCGCCGACGACAGCGCACTGCTCGAGATCCCGTCTCACTTCGATCAGCCGCCCGCGGCTCGATTCGAGGCCGCAGCGGATTCGAGCCGGGAGGCCGTCCGCGAGGTGATCGCAGCACGCTACCTTCCCGGGGTGTCGGTGGCGGTGAGCCGGGGGGGAGAGATCGTGTGGGCTGAAGGGTTCGGGTGGGCTGATCTCTCGCACAACACACCCGCAACGCCCGAGACGCTCTACCCGGTGGGGAGTATTTCCAAGTCGCTGACGGCCACTGCGGCCGGACTCCTCCACGAGCGGGGGCTCCTGGACTTCGATGTCCCGATCCAGCGCTACATCCCGGACTTCCCGGAGAAGCGATGGCCGGTAAGCACGCGCCAGCTTCTCGGCCACACCGCGGGGATCATCAACTACGGAGTGGCCGACGCCCTGCGCCAGGTGCCCTGCGAAGATGCCGCCGCCGGGCTCGTCCACTTCGCCTCTGACACCCTCCTGCATGAACCCGGAACCGCCTACCGGTACTCCAATTACGGATTCCGGCTCGTTGGGGCGATCGTGGAAGCGATTGCGGAGGAGCCCTACCTCGACTTCATGGATCGAGAGGTGTTCACCCCTATGGGGATGGAGCGGACGGTTCCTGATCTGGGGGACGAGGGACCCCTCGAGGCCACCAGATACGACCGCGGATCCTTCGACACGCTCCGCCGGGGACAGGAGATCGACATGCGGTGTTCGATGGCGGCTGGAGGCTTTCTTTCCACGCCGTCAGAGCTGATCCGATTCGCCCACGCCATGCAGAATGGGGAGATCCTCGCCCCGGAAACAGTGCGGCTGTTCTGGACCCCGCAGCGCCTTGCCTCGGGTGCGGCGACCGCGTACGGCTTCGGATGGATGATCGCAAACACGCGCCTCGGCGACGATGATGAGGCGAACACCCCCATGATCTGGCACGGAGGGAGTGTGCTCGGGGGGACGGCAGTACTTCGGATCTATCCCGGCGAGGACATGGTCGTGGTCGTAATGACTAACGCGAGCGGGGATGTGACGGGACTCACCAACCGGATCGCGGCATACTTCAGGGATTCTGGATAGGACGGCTACGCCCGGCCTGGTCACACTGCTCGCGGCCGGAGAGCCTCGGCGCGGAGGGCGACGGGATGGCGGTAAGGGAGCGCCCAGCCGGGACCAACCCCGCCATCGGGGCCCCGCCCCGGAGCATCGGCGGGGTTCGTCCCGGAAATCGGGATTAACACCGCCGGGGCGAGCCCGTGACGCCATCGGCGGCGGACTTCGTCCCGATTTCCGGGACCAACCCCGTCGCGGGCACGCGCGATACGGCGGTGGCGTAGTTGATCCCGGCGGATAGGGCCCCGATTCCCATCGTGCCCCACCAGTCTCTCGCTTCGGCTGCTCTTCGTCGCCGCCGGGTCATCAGGGGCGCAGAAGGATGGCGGGGCGCCAACCGACTGTTTCCGACCAGCCAGCCGACGTGCTTCATCCGACCAGGGCAAGTTCACACTGCCTGGGGCCGGGGAGCCTCGGCGACAAGCGCCAGGTGGACAGAGGCGGCGAGCATGACATCGAGCTTGTCATCGCCCGGGACGCGCTACCAGAGCGCCCGATCGTAGTGCGCGGGCGACCGTCCCGAGGTTCTTCCCTTCGGCGCGAACCGGGGGCTGACCCGGATCGTGCGGTTTCTCCGGCCACCTGCGCGCCTTGAGGCCGATGCCTTCAGGGAGGAAGTGGAGCGGCGGATCGAGGCCACCTCCAACGAGGAGACGCGCCCCGGAATCCGCCGAAGGCACGCCGAGATACCGGTCCCCGCCGAGTTGACCTCGTTCACCCCACCCCTCACACCGCGTCCGTCCGCAGCAGGAGAAGCGTGCAGATTGCCACCGTGACCAGCGCGGTCGCCCCCCCCGCGATCAGCGCATTCGACACGGAGGGTACCCATTCCCCGAGCGCTCCGAGCAGGGCGCGGGCCGGAAAGGATCCGGGCATTAGCTCCAGCGTTGCCCCCAGTCCGATCCGCCAGGGCGATGCCCATGCGAGCCTCGGAAGCTCACCCGTGAGGAAGCTCTCCACGAAGAGGATGTAGCCGAGCCCGACGAGCGTGGGACGCGAGGTGACATTTCCCAGGAGTACGAAGGCGGAGCTGTAGATGACGCATGCGATCGTGCTCCCGGCAACGATGGCGGGAAGAATTCCCATCGATCCCCCCATGACCACCCAGGCCAGACAGAGCGCCAGCGCCCCCAGCGCGGCGAAGCCGGATGAGACGACCGAGCACGCGAGCGCCTTCCCGGCCGCGATCTTCCAACGGCTGATCGGGCGCAGCACCAGAAACGACAGCGTCTTGTCGCGCCGTTCATCCCCGAGGGCGGCGCCCCCCAGAATCAGGGCGGTCAGGGGGATGATCACGGAAAAGAATGGAGCCACCAGCAGGGCGCCGAGGTCGGTGTCGAGCCCTTCGAACTCCCGGGCGCGTGCCGCGACGAGAAGGAGGGCAGCGGGTACCACGGCGAGGACGGAGAAGCCGATGGCGCGCTTCCCCCCCGCGAGCTGCAGGATGGTGACTCGGACGATAGCCCGGAACGCGGTCATCGACGGATTCTCAGCAGGTGACGGAAGACGCTCTCGAGCGAGGCGTCGACGGGTTCGAAGCGGGTGACCCGGATCGAGGCTTCGTACGCCACGCGAGGAAGAGCCGTACCGAGTGCAGAGAGGTCCGAGGTTTCCACCTCGAAACCGCCTTCCTTGAAGTGCAGTCCCACCACGGCCGGGGTAGCGAGAAGGGCTGTGGCCAGGCGGCGGGGCTCGTCCGACTCGATCCGCACCCGATGTGGAATGTGGATCATCGCATGTCGGATGGCGCGAATGCCCCCGGCGGCCGCGAGCTTGCCGTCCAGCACCGCGATCACCCGGTCCGTCATCCGCTCGACTTCGGCGAGCACGTGCGATGAGACGATCACCGTCCGCCCCTCGGCAGCCAGCTCCTGGAAGATGGAGATGAGCACGGCACGCTGGACTGGATCGGCTCCGTTGAGAGGCTCGTCCAGCACGAGGAGGAGCGGGTCGTTCACGAGGGCCGCGGCAACCTTCGCGCGCTGGCGCATCCCCTTGGAGTACTGCTCGATCGGACGGTCCGCGGCTTCCAGGAGATTGACTCTCGCGAGGGCACCATCCACGGCTTCGGACGAGCTGTCGCTTCCGGAGAGCTCGGCGGCGTAGCGCACGAGGCCGCGGGCCGAGAGGAAGCCGTACACCGCATCATCTTCAGGAACGAATCCCATGCGGCGATAGACGGAGGTGTCGCGGCCGGGATCCGCCCCGGAGACGCGGATGCTCCCCTCCGAGGGACGGAGGAGACCCGCGATCATGCGGAGGAGCGTGGTCTTCCCGGCTCCGTTCGGGCCCAGGAGGCCGGTGATCCCCGGGCCGAAGGAACAGGAAATATCCGAAACGGCGACCTTCGTGCCGAACCACTTCGAGACTCCCCTCACCTCGACGGTGGGGTTCACGGCCTCTGCGGGGTCGTGCCCGGGCCCGCTCAGAACTCGCTCCGGTAGCGGCGTACGGCGACGGCAGCGGTGATCACGACGGTCAGCAGGATCGCCAGAGCCCCGACCGACGAAGGGAATCCCACCCGATCGAGAGGGAGGGAAGTGCCTTCGACTTCAAAGAGCCAGTTGCGGACCGACCGCGGGTTGCTGAACAGAGAGAAAGGGGCCAGGACCTTGAAGATCCATAGCTCTGTCGAACGGGGGATCGCTGACGAAAGCGCGTCGGTCATGAACATGACGACCACGTAGACCCCCGTGGCCATGGCCACGCGCCGCACGAAGAGCGACACGAAGAAGGCCGGAGCGCCGTATCCGAACACATACGCCAGCGCCGTCCCGGCCGTTTTCGGCAGCTTCGCCCCGTGCTCGAGGAGTCCCGCCCAGATCCCGTCTACATAGAGAGAGGAGATCCCCAGGTAGAGGATGAGGTGCGGGATCATCATGAAGGTGAAGGTGAGGAGCACGAGCGTGGCCGCGCGGGCGAGGAGGTAGTCGCTCGCTCGCACCGGCCTCGATGCGTAGATGGAAAGGACCCCGTACTGGCGATCCGGGATCAGAAGCGTGGGCCCCACGAGGGCCATGAAGAGAAGAGCCAGCGTGCCGATGACATCGAAGAAGCGGGCCGGGTCGCCGAACGGTCCGGCGTCTTCGAGCGAGAATCCGGCGATGAGGTAGGTGAGCGCGACCACCCATGCGGCGGGGATGATGGCGGCCGCGATGAGGGCCCACGGGAGAACCTTGGACCAGGGGCTTCGCCGCAGCCCGAGGGCGCGCCGGGCGCCGTCGGTCATGATCGCCCGGATCGCCCCCGCCCTTCCCAGCCGCTCGCCCAGGTGCGGGGTGTATCCGAGGTCGTAAACGGTGCCGTCGCTCACGCGGCTCCCTCCTTCCCCTTCAGATAGATGTCTTCCAGCGTCGACACGGCGGGGCGGAGAATCCGGATTCCCACCCCGGACCCGGCGAGCACCCTCTGAACCAGGTCACAGGGGTTCTCATCGCCGGTAGTGACATCGAGCCGGTGACCGCGTCGGCGGACGGTAGCGCCCTCCGCGAGGAGAGCGGCCTCCACGAGATCGGGCTGGTCGAGAACCTCCACCTCCAGGGTGTCCCCCGCCGTGAGGGCCTCCAGCGTGCTGTTCCGAATCAGTTGCCCGCCCTCCAGCATCACGATCCAGTCACAGGTGCTTTCGATGTCGCTGAGGACATGGCTCGAAACGAGGGTGTTGATGCCGAACCCTCGGAGGCGCCCGATGAGGTGCAGCATCTGGTCGCGTCCCTCCGGATCGAGGCCAGCGAGTGGCTCATCCAGGAGAACGAGGTCCGGATCGTGGACGATCGCCTGCGCGAGGAGCGCTCGCTGCATCATCCCCGTCGAAAAGCTGCCGAGCGCGCGGAATCGCTCTTCGTGCAGCCCGACCAGGGTGAGGACGTCGGAGGCGCGCTGCCGGGCGGCCTTTGGGGGGATTCCGGCCAGTTCCGCGGCGTAGATCATGAAATCGGCTGCGGTCTGATCCGGAGGAAGGCCCCCTCGCTCCGGCATGTATCCGACGCGGGCCCGCATGGCCAGCGTCTCGCGGGTCACCGAAAGACCGAGCACGCTCGCGCTCCCCTCGGTGGGCCGGAGGATGCCCAGGAGGACCTTGATCAGCGTGCTCTTCCCGGCGCCATTCGCCCCGACGAGTCCCACGCTTCCGAGCGGGATCGAGCCGGTCAGCCCACGCAGGGCAACGAAGTCTCCGTAGGCCTGGCTGAGGTTGTCGAGATGGATGAGAGGTGTCGACATGGATCCTGGCGGAATGGGTTCGAGCGCCGCAATGCTGAGCCTGACGTGGCCGCCGATGCGGGAGTTTCACCGGAACGGGCGCCGTTCGGGTCGCGGTCCCCGTCGCGGTGGTCCTCTGCTTCTTCAGCCGCCCCCCCACGGTAGACCGAACCCCGCCGTTCGCGCTATCCTCCGTGGCATGACGACCCCCGATTCCGGACTTCCCCTCCGCCTCCGCCCGGCGGAAGACGCAGACGCCCCCGCGCTCGCCGAACTCTGGGCCACGGCTTTTCCGGGTGAGCGATCGGCCAGCGAGCGGCTGGAGGCACTCCTTTCCGAAAGTGGGAAGTACGGGGGGATCGAGAACTGCTGGGTGGGGGACGCCAGCGGCCGGATGGTGGGCGCACTCCGCACGTATCCCCTCACCCTTCACATGTGGGGAAAGGCGTTTCCGACCATGGGGCTGGCTGCGGTGGCGGTCGCCCCTGAGGCGCGTCGGAAGGGAGTGGGGGCGAGCATGTGTCGCGCCGCGCTCATCGAGGGACGGGCCCGGGGCGATCTTCTTTCGGCGCTCTATCCCTTCCGCACGGATTTCTACGGGCGGCTGGGGTACACCCTGGTCGGAGAGTATCATCGTTACCGCTTTCCTCCCGGAGAACTCCCGTCTTTCCCCGAGACCGACGGTGTCGAGCCCCTTTCGGAGGAAGCGGCGCGGGACCTCGTACCCGACTTCTACGAAGCGATGCTCCCCCGCACGAATGGGCTGATTGCGCGGAACGAGGCGCACTGGGAGCATCTGGGGGAGGACTCGGTGCGGGTGCTCGCGGTGCGAGGCGAGGGGCCGGCGGGACCGGACGGACTCCGGGGCTACATGGCCGTGTCCATGCCTCCCTACCGTCGTCCCGAAGATGCCCGACTCGTGGTGAGAGAACTCCTCGTCTCCGACTCCGGCAGCTACCGGGCGCTGCTGGGGTGGCTCTCCCGACAACGGGACCAGTGGCAGGAGGTAACCTACGATGCGCTTCCGGGGGAACGCTTCCACCAGCTTCTCGGTCACCCCCGGCGGCCGGGCGCGAGGGCGGTCCGGAGTCTCTGGTTCCCTTCGGCCTCGATCCTGCGGGGGCCGATGCTCCGGATTCTGGATGTGCCCCGGCTCCTCGAGGCGATCGGGTTCCCGGAGGGCGCGTCGATCGAAGTGGAGGATCCGGTGCTCGGGGAGAACTCCGGGCGGTGGACGGGCACGGGGGGAATGCCTCTACGGGAGGAGGTTGAGGGCGCGGCGACACCTGCTCCAGGGACACCTGTTCCAGGACCGGCTGCCATAGGGACGCCTGCCACAGGGACGCCACCTCCGGGGACGCCAGGGACGCCACGTCCAGGGACGCCACCTCCGGGGCCGCCACCTCCGGGGACGTCGGCTCCGGGGACACCCCCCTCGGGCGCGCTCCCCGTGAGGGTCGTCACGGAGCTCTTCGCATCGGGCGCCTTTCCCGGAATTCCTGAAGGAACCGCAACCTGGGACCCCCTTCTCGGGCTTCGTGACTTTCGCCTCTGGGATGCGTTCTGAACATGCGTGCGCTCTCCTTCGACGTTACGGTTCCCGGCTTCATCCTGGCGCGCTCGCTCGGTAGGTGGAGCGAGGCGGCGACCTTCGGCCGGTTGAGCGGGCTCCGTCTCCGGAGGATGCCGGACCCGGTGCTCCCCGGCCCCGGCTGGGTACGGCTCGAGGTGCTCGCCTGCGGGATCTGCGGCACGGATCTCGGAAATCTCCAGATGCACGCGAGTCCGGTGCTCGAACCCTTTGGTTCCTTCCCGGCCGTGATGGGTCACGAGATTCTGGCCCGGGTCGTGGAAGTGGCGCCCGGGGTCACTCGGGTGCGCCCTGGAGATCGGGTATCGGTGGATCCCATGATCTCCTGCGCGGTGCGGGGTCGGGAGGCGGTCAGCCACTGTGCTTCCTGTGCGGAAGGGCGCCACTCCACCTGCGAACTGGCCGGGGAGGAAGGGGTGCTCGAGATCGACGGACATCCCCTTTCCCCCGGACTCACCGTAGGGTACCACCGCGATCTCCCGGGGGGGTGGGGGGAGGCGATGATCGCCCATGAGAGTCAGCTCTTCCCGGTATCCGACGGGCTCGATGACCGGGCCGCCGTCCTCATCGAGCCGCTGTCGATCGGGATGCACGCCGTACTGAACGCACCCCCCCCGCCCCGCCGCGATGTGCTCGTGATCGGGAGCGGCCCGATCGCCTTCGGAGTGATATGGGCCCTCAGGGCCACCGGTTTCACGGGGACGATCGTGGCCCAGACCAAGCGCGAACACGAGGCCGGACTGGCGCGCCGCATGGGCGCGAGCGAAACGGTGAGCCCCGGGGCCGAGGCGCGTCAGGTTCTGACCGAGACGGGGGCACTCGCCTACCAGCCGATCATCGGGGAGGAAGTCTTCTCCGGAGGCGGATTCCCGACGGTCTTCGACTGTGTGGGGAATCGCAGCTCGATCACCCAGGCGCTCCGGTACGCCGCCCCGCGCGGGCGCGTGGTCATGCTGGGATGCAGCGCCGAGATCCCGAAGCTCGACCTCACCTTCCTGTGGGCGCGCGAGCTGGAGGTGAGGGGGTTCGTAGGGTACGGAATGGAGGAGTGGCGGGGGATGCGAAAGCACACCTTCGAGGTGACCCACGACCTGATCCTCGAGAGCGGGATTCCGGTGCAGGAGATGGTGACCCACGCCTTTCCCCTGTCGCAGTACCGGAGTGCGCTTTCGGCCGCCGCGAATCACCGCCGGAGCAAGGCGGTGAAGGTGGTGCTGGAGCCGGATCGGGCGTAGCTCGAGTCTTCCTCCAGGTCACTCCGGCCTGCCAGGGCCTGCTCACACTAGCTGATGCCGGAGAGCCTCGAGATCAACGGCCAGGAACATCATTCGTCGTGGGCGCGGTTGGAGGGGGATCACCGCAACGAAAACGGACTCCGCGCCCGTGGGATCGAGTTCATCCTGGTGACCTGGGTATCACCCGAGCCGGGATCTCGTCGCTGTACTGTCGGGCCACGCGTTCACCCCGACGCGAACAACGGCGGAGGGGCAGCGAGCGGCGGCTGGCGCCCCCCCCGGGGCTCCCGACGACGGGGCGCCCCGTCGGGATCAACCCCGCCATCGGCCTCCCGCCGCAGATCGGCGGCGGGGTTCGTCCCGGAAATCGGGATCAACATCGCCCGGGCGAGCCCGTGACGCCATCGGCGGCGGGGTTCGTCCCGATTTCCGGGACCAACCCCGCCGCGAACACATGCGACACGGCGGTGGCGTAGTTAATCCCGGCGGACAGGGCCCCGATTCCCATCCTGCCCCACCAGCCACTCGCCTCACCAAGTTCAATAGTGTGATCAGGCCCTAGTACTACTGTGTCATAAAAGTCTTGCGCCGTGAGCCGCGGAGGTGTAGCGTGGGGGCATGGCAACGGGCACGGTGGACCGGGAGCGGTTCGAGGGCTACGTGGAGCGACTGGCCGAGGCGGTGGGTCACGCGGACCGT
>JBGTMU010000197.1:0-8145 GCA_041743405.1 Longimicrobiales bacterium
GGCGCTCCCCGGCGATGAGCGGGTCCAGCCCGACGAGCCTTCCTCCGTCCGCGCTGTCCCCGAACTCGCGCCCCAGCTCCCGGATCGCTTCCGCAGCTGCCGCGAGCTGTGTGCGGTTGTCATGCACCAGTCGCAGCTCCGCACCCAGTCGCAGGATCCCCACCACGCTCGGGATCTCAACCGCGCCGGCCACGGCTTCCAGCTCCCGGTACGCGCTCGATACCCGGCGCCCCATCGAGTTCGCGTAGCGCCCCGACGTACCCGCCTCGGCCAGGCCGCGGAGCGAGTACTCGTAGTCGAGAATCCGCCCCACGACGTAGAGGAGCCGCTTCCGCTCCGGTGAAAGGGGTCGGTTCGCCGCCGCGGTCGACGCATCCGCGGAGCCGGGAGTGAGGAAGTTGTGGCGCACCTGGTCGATGCGCGCCACGAGCTCGAAGCCAGTGGTTCCGGTGGAGTGGCCCCCTCGGTTCACCAGCTCTTCGGCTGGCACTGTGTGACATTCGAGGCAGTTGGCCGCTACCGCGTAGATATTCCCCGAGGGGCGGAGCATCCCTCCCTCTTCGGTCGAAGCGATGCGGCGGGCCCGGTTTTCAGGGGACTCCCGCCCCGGATCGGATACGCCGTCCCCGTAGCGGTTGTGGGCATCCATCCAGTCCCTCGCCGGGCCGTGGCATGACTCGCAGGAAACCCCCGTCACCGCACGATGGTCAGCGCCCACCGTATAGTGGCAACGCATGCAGAGCGCTTCCTGGCGCTTGGTCACCCTGAGGTCCATCTGCTGCATGATGTCCTGGGCCGCCGGGTTGCGATGCATGTCCTCGAACCCCTGCGCGTGCTTCGTTTCCTTCCAGACCTCCCACTCCTGCGTATGGCACTCGCCGCAGGGTACAAACCCGTCTGCCCTGGAGACGAGGGTTTTTTCGGGATCGATGCGCAGGTAGGGGGTGCTTCGATAGTCGTCCGTTTCCTGGGCGAAAGCCGCGAGCGAAAGGCTGGCGGCAGCCGCCAGCACAAGGGCCACAGCGGCCGTGCGCACGGGTCGGTTTCCCCCCATCGACCGGATCAGAACTTGTGTCTGAGCTCGAGGCGGACACCCATGACGTTATCCAGGTCGGTCCGCATGCCATACATTCCGTCAAGCCTCAGGATGATCGCGTTCGTGAGCGGACGCTGGTACCTGAGTCCAAACGCGATCTGCTGCGCGGGAAGGGATGAAGTGTCGCGCCACGGGTAGGTCAGCGCGACCTCGGCCACGATCTGGCTCGAGAAGTCGGGAGCCAGACGGTTGATTCCGATCGCGCCGCCGGCCACATCATCGGCCACGCCCGTGAGGGTCGGGAACCCCGTCAGGCCATCCGATTCGAAGCTGAGCGCCGTGTTCTTCAGGAGCGACCCCGAGCCCGGGTCGCGCGCCGCCGGAGCGGGACGGTCGATCGAAAGGAAGAAGTTGAAATAGGGAACGAAGGTGTAATGGCTCCGCGTGATCAGAGAGTTCTCGAGCAGCAGGAGGTGCCCCCCTGCGAGAGGCTCTCCCTGCTCGGGGCTCTGCCCGAATGCCCCGAGGTAGCGGAAGGAGTTCGCGATCCGATCCCGGTAGCGACGCGTAAAGGAAAGCGCCACGGAGTGGAAGTCCTCACCCAGCTCGTCCTCGCCCTGCACGAACGCGTATCCCACTTCCGCGAACCCACGGTACGCCTCGATGAATGTGTTCACCCCGTAGAGACGCCCGCTTCTCGGTCCGGTGCTGAACCCGGGGTTCGAGACCCGATCCAGCCCGGCGAAGAACGTGATGTCGAAGTTTGACCAGTCGAGCCCCCGGGAATTGCGCGCGGGGAGCGTGAACGCGAACCCGGTGAAGACGTCCTCGACCCAGACTCCGTTGTGGAAGAGGAGGGGCATGAGCCCGGCGGCAAAGGGGAGGTCGAAGGGAGCGTCGCGTCCGCTGAATCCTCCGAGGATGGCGCCCAGGTCCCCCTCGAAGAAGAGCGCGTCCGGGGTCGCGTCGAAGTGGTCCTTGAAGCCGGTCGAATCCCCGGTCAGGTCGAAGCGCGTGAATTCACCATCGCTGTCGAAGGGGCGGAAGAGGGCATGGATCCGTTCCGTACCGGTGATCCGGAAGTCCACATCCAGGTTCAGCCTTCCGGCCACCGTGCCGATCCCTTCACCTCCGGCGTCGTTGAAGGCCGAACTCGTCCGGAAATCCCCGTACACCATGAGCTGCGGCTCCACCAGGTTGTGGGCGCCCAGAAGGCTGTGGGAGCGCGACAGCGGCCCGATCTGGTAGAGGTCTCGGCCCAGCTCGAGGAGGGGTCGCTGCGTCGGGTTCAGGTACTTGCCCCCGTAGATGTCGAGCTGCGCCTGGTAGTCGTACTCTTCCGGCCACTCGGGGTCCGGCCCGAAGGCCGACGAATCAAACTGGACCCGGCGCGCCCGGGCGTCGATCCGGGGCTCGTGGCGGGGAAGGGTATCCGCGGAGGCCGGGGCTGCCATCACGGTGGGAACGCCGCCGGCGAGCGGGTCCGGAGCAGGGTTGTCCCCGGTCGCGGGAAGGAGGGCGAGCACGAGCGCGCAGAGGGAGATGAGCGGGTGAGCCGGGAGATTCGTCATGGTCATCTCACCTCACCTCGAATTCGACGGAGTACTCGTGGAAGTCCACCATCCATCGATTCATGTCCCGCTTCATCTCGTCCGTCGCCATCACGAAGTTCATGAAGTAGATCGGCTGCGCCCGGCTGCGCAGGCGTACCGAAAGCCGGTATGTCCCCGGCTCCCGCATCGCCTCGGCCGGGACGCTGTATGCGGCATCGCGACTTCCGAGCGGAGGAATCGACCTCCCTTCCATCCGGATCCCCGGTGGATGGTTCATTACCGACACCGGCTGCCCCGGAGGTCGGATGAACGGAAGCTGATCCACGTCCACGTTGATCGGGAGGTTCATCTCCCGATCCGTGCCCTTCACATTCTGGATCAGGAACATCGTCTGGAGGTTGAAGAGCTGGCCGTCCCGCGCGATTCTCCCCTCTCGAACGTCCCGCGAATGGAGGTCGGCCATGTCGCCCTGGCTGTCCACGTACCCGGACTCCCAGACCTGCTCGCCTCGCGGGTTCGTGAGGGCGACGTTCAGCCAGAGTTCCGGCTGCGCCCCGAGCGAACCGGAAGGGAGATTGTGGCCGTTGTTCGTGTTGGTCACGGTAAAGTGGAAGCTCAGCCCCTGACCCGCACGGGGCTCGCCGCGGAAGAAGGGGCCGTCGACCGCCGAGCCGTTCTCCATGACCTGCCTGCGGTAATCCATCTTCCGATCCAGCTTCGCGAGGTTCTCTTCGATGATCTCGCGGGCGTCGAAACGGTCGTCGGGTTCGCTCCAGACGTCCGGGAACCCGGTGCGCATGCGGTCCACCGGAAGGCTGTCCTCGAACTCCGGCGTACCCCACCCGGCCCGGTAGTCGAACTGGAACCACTCGATGATGGTCCAGCGCTGGGCCTCCGGATGGTGCGGGAAGACCCCCGGGTGGGTCGTCGGATACCCGGGCCCGTAGAACATGTGGTTCGTGCGCTTGCGATCCGGGTTGATCTCGACCCCGGCTATTACGGCGGCAGGGCCCGTGGCGTAGCCGTTCGCGACGCCCGGCGTGCTCCCCATGTGGCAGTCCTGGCAGCTCGTTCCCTCCCTTCGTGCGGGGGAAGCCCGGAACTGGTCCCACACCACTTCGAGCTTGATTCCGGGGTGCACGGCCACCTGGTGGCACGAGATGCAGAACTCACTCTGGTCGAGCTGCTCGAACCGGATCGCCTCTTCGTGGATGTCCTGACCTGGGCCGGTCATCCCGGCCTCGGCCCGGACGCGGTAGTACTCGCTCCGGTCGATCACTTCGCGAAGCGCCTCTCCCGAGGTCGACCCGTACACCGGATCGAAGATCGTTCCGGGTTCGATGCGGCGTTCGCCGTTCACCCTTCCGTAGTTCTGGTCCACTCGGTGACAGGTGATACAGGTCACGCCCTCGCGCGACACGGGGGCCCGATCCCAGAGCGGCGTATCCCGTTCCTCGCCCAGCGTCGTGCCCACCGACGCGTGGCAGCGCATGCAGAAGTAGCCGATCGTCCCCGACGAGAGATCGTTGATGCGCTGTTCGAACTTGTGGAACATCGGGGAGATGGACGAATAGGCGTGGCTGCTGCTGCTCCATTCGTCATAGATCGCCTGATGGCACGAGGCGCACTGGGAGGCCGAAGGGAACTCCGACTCCGAGAACACCTGGAGGTGGGGATCCACTCCCTCCGCCAGGGGCCAGTTCGGATCCTCGGGCCCGAAGGCCTCAGCAGCCAGTTCAGCCGGCGCCGACCCATGGAGGAGGAGCCCGGCGAGTCGCGCCGGGAACCCGCTCCCTCCCGAAACGATCGCCGCCACCCCGTCACCCGGGACGGGTCGTTCCTGTGCCGGGAGAGGAGAAGTTAGGACGAGGAGGAGCACGATGAATGCCAGCGGGAAGCAGGCAGACCAGAGGCACCTCGCTCCTGAACTGTCGGTGGACATCGGCTGAACCTCGCGCTGGGAAATGGGGAAAAAGCGAGAGCAACGAATCGCCCCACACGGGCTCCGAACCTCAAACCACCGATCCGGCCGAAGAGGACCGGGCCGTCCGATGGATGTCAGCGTGACGCGATGCAGTGAGCCTGGACGGTTCCCTGCCCCGCCCCATGACCCTTCAGACCCCAGCATATTCCCCCCGCTCCCGATCCGCAAGCTTCTTCGAGCACACTCTCGGACCCGGGTTCCCGCTCTCGATGCCCCGTCCTTGCTCACAGGGACTCCCGCGCGCAGTATGCCTGGAGTCGACGGTCGGGCAAGGCACCCTGGGAGGCGTATATGGTTGAATCAAAGTGGAATGGGAAATCGAGGGAATCCCGGTCTTCCCAGCGGGCGGCGGCCATTGTCTTCGCGATCGCTCTGATCCCGGGGTGCGACGGCATGTTCGTGGATCCGGCTCCGGTTCCCACCGCGCTCCTGGTCTCCTACAGCCTGGCCCACGCGGATGGCGCAATCAGTGCGGATGCGTTCGAGAAGGCGGACAACGTGGTTGTGCGCGTGCAGGTCACGGGGGCGAGCAGCGTGGAGCGGACCATCGAGTTCCCCGCTGGCCAGAGTGAGGTGCGCGCCACGATTGAACTCGATGTGGACGGGGCTGAAGTGCCGGCCGTCGTGACCGTGCAGCTCCGCCGGGGAAGCGACAACCTCTATTCGGGCACCCGCAGCATCGTGATCCGGACGGGGGAGACGCAGGAGGTCACCATGCCGCTCACTCCGGTCCCGGGGGCGCTCTCCGTGCCCGCCACCTTCGAGGTGAATACGTTGAGCGAGGCTGTGCAACTCCCGGGGAATGTCACGTTCGCCACTGGCGACCCGATCTCAGGATCCGCGATCCAGTGGTCCACCACCGCGCCGCCCTCTTTCATGCAACTCACCTCGAGTGGAGTTCTCGAGGCATTCCGCAACGGGACCTACGCGGTGACCGCCACCTCGGGTTCGTTTACCGCAAACATGAGCGTCGTGGTAGACGCCGACGCCACCATCAGTTCGGTTTCCCCGCCTGAGGTCACCACAGGTTCCCGCGTGGTGCTCCAGATCCAGGGCGAGAACATGAACAACGCCACGGAGGTGCGGGTGTGCGGCTCCGCCCATGTGGAGAACGAGCACCTCTCCGAGACCCAGGGCGGACGGCTGATCGAAATCCCCGTCACATGGCTCCTCTTCGAGGGGGCGAGCGGCGCGTTCCAGGTGGGGCCGCGCTGCGTCGAGGTGCACTCGCCGCAGGGTGTGGGGATCGGTTCCACGACCCTCACGGCACCGCCGGTCGGCCCCCCCGCCGCCATCGTCTTCCTCGAAGGAATGGAACAGTCACAGTTCCCCGGGCGGCCGCTCCCGACGGCCCCGCTCGTCGAGGTGCTGGACGCGGACGGGCGCCCGGTCCCGGGTGTGGAGGTTCTGTTTACGCCCGATCAGGGCGGGGGCGTCGAGCACCCCGAGGTCATCACCGACGGCGACGGCCGCGCGAGCCCCGGAACCTGGACCCTGGGAGACCGGCCGTTCACCGACCCGCACCACAACAACCTGACCGCCCAGATCCCGGGGGTGGATCCGGCGGGGATTTTCGCGGTCGTTGAGAACCCATGCCTGCAGGAATGGCCGACCCTGCAGTTCGGGAATTCGGCGTCCGGGATCCTCATTCCCGGCCGGAGCTGCACGTCTTCCAGCGGTCGCTTGCTGGACCGGTTCGTCGTATCGACACCTTCCGCGCCAGCCATCCGATTCTCAGTCACTGCGGAGGGCTTCCCGCCAGGAGTGTTCACTCATCTGCCGGGAGGATCCCCGCAGATCTCCGGGAGGGGCGCGGGCACGGGCGTGCCCACCGTGGTCAACGAACTCGTAGTCCCCGCGTCGACGTACTGGGTGGCGGCCGCGACCCCCGTACAGAATCCGCTCGACCCGACGTTCTTCGGGTCTTACACGCTTCTCACCGAGCCGGTGGGTGAGCCACAGGTCGGCTGCATGGCACTCACAAGCGTGTATGATGGGTCGGTCGCTCAGGGTGTTCTCACGGACACCGACTGCAACGAGAACGTGAACGAGGGTTCCCGCTGGGACGGGTACGTGATTCTCTTGCAGGGTGGCCAGACCGTGACCGTGACCGTGACATCTTCGGTCCCATTCGGTACGACCTGGTGGGTTGGAGGGGAGTTTCAGGAGGCTCAACCGGGGGGCGAGCCGGGTGCAGAGTTGACCTGGGAGCTCACCGCGCCGAGCACAAGCTTCTACTCCTTCTTCGTCATCAACGAGCTTCCCCACATGTTCGGCCCATACACCATGACGTTCTCCCTCTCGGGCGGGGCGGCATCCCCCCCTGCCGCCCCGGGGTGGCGAGAGCCGCTGGTTCTGGAGGTGCCGGACCGGGTGCTTCGAGGGGGCGCCGGGCGGTAGGCGGTTCCGGATTTCCCCCGGAGCGACCTACGGGCACCCCTCGCGCCGGAACGCCGCCACCTGCGCGCGGAGTGCGCCGGCTCCGCAACGGGTTCCCCGGACGTTAACTTTCCGGTTTGACCTTCCCTCGACCGGAGCGAGGATCCTGCCGATGCGCCGCCGACTGCACGAAGCCGCGAAGCTCGCGTTCTCCTTCGTGATGCTTCCCATCCGCGGGGGGCCGCTCGCCGGGAAGCGGTGGATCGTCACGAGTGGAAGCCGGTTTCTCGTCGGGGATTACGAGCCCGAGAAGTCGGGGGCGATCCGCGCCCATGTGAAGCCCGGGGATGTGGTCTTCGACATCGGGGCCCATGTGGGATACTTCACCGTCCTCATGTCCGAACGGGCCGGACCCGGGGGACGGATCTTCGCCTTCGAGCCCCGACCCCTCAATCAGCGCTTCCTCGCCCGGCACCTCCGGGTGAACGGCTGCACGAACGTCGAGGTGTTCCCGACGAGCGTCGGGGATCGGGAAGGGCCTGCGCGCCTGGACACGAGTACCGGCACGGGAACGGGCCGGATTTCCCCGACGGGTCAGGTACCGGTGCAGATGCTCACGATCGACGGGCTCGTCGAATCCGGGCGCCTTCCTCCTCCGGACTTCGTCAAGATCGACGTGGAGGGGGGAGAGATGGATGTCCTGCGCGGCGCGCGCGAGACGCTCGAGAGGTACCGGCCCCTCATGGTCCTCGCCACCCACGGGGATGAGATCGACGCCGAGTGCCATGCTTTCCTCGAGGAACTCGACTACTCGCTCGAGGATCTGGGACAGGTGAAGGGGGATGTGGAGTACCTCGTGACGCCCCGGCATGGAACCGACGCCCCACTCGGGCGCTGACCGGGCGATCATCCCCCTGCTGCCCCCGCCCGGTCGGCGATACTGACCCGCCGGGGGCGTAGCGGGTCACCTCCTCACGCCATCCGCACCACCCTGAGCCCCGGAATTCCTTCGAAGTGGCGCTCCCCTCCGGGGCCCACCAGTACCCCGAATCCCAGGTGGAGCGCGGTCGCGGCGACCGCCAGGTCATGCGCGGGCACAGGGGTTCCCTGGCGGATGAGGTGCGCGGCCAGCTTGGCCCATCGCTCGGCGATCTCCTCTTCGAAGGGCACGACGGGGACCCGGTGGGTGAGGT
>JBGTMU010000198.1:0-7901 GCA_041743405.1 Longimicrobiales bacterium
GCTTGCCCCGGACTTCGCGGCACTGGGCCGCGTGGCGCTCCCCTCCGGGGTCATGGGCGTCAGTGTGACCGCCCCGGCCGACGCCTCCGGTACCGATTTCCACTCCCGCTTCTTCGGCCCGTGGGTAGGGGTGGATGAAGATCCGGTAACCGGGATGGCCCACACCCTCCTCGGCCCCTACTGGGGAGGGATTCTCGGAAAATCAGAGCTCGAAGCCACACAGGGAGCAGTCCGCGGGGGAGCTCTCGGGGTCCGGATTGCCGGGGGCCGCGTCGAGCTGATCGGGTCCGCAGTGACGGTGGCGGAGGGGCGACTCCTTCTTCGCTGACCCGGGGCCATGCTAGAAACGCACCACCACCGTCATCTGCACCTGCCCGTCCTGGTTCGTCCGCGCCCCTCTCCCCTTGGCACCGGAGTCGTACTCCGTCAGGTACGAGAGGCGGAGGGCCACCGCCTCGCTCAGCCCGTATGAAACAGAGTTGCGACTGCGGAAGTTGAAGTTGTTGAACGAATCGAAGACCGGCTGATAGGCGTTGTCGGAATCCAGGGTGAGCCGGTCCTCGAAGTAACTTCGCCGGATCCGCACGTTCGAAGACCACCGAACGAGAGAGACATCGTCCGGGGTGACACCTCCTTCTTCCCGGGCATACGTCCGCTCCGCCAGGAGCGACATGGCGAGATCGATCCGGTTCAGGCGATCCCGCTGGAATTCGAGCCTCATCCCGGCACCCACATTGAAACGGAGCGCGATCCTCCGCTCGAATGCCGACTCGAGTCGCCCGGAGACGAAGGGCCGCCAGCGCTCCTCCGG
Source organism: Longimicrobiales bacterium (assembly GCA_041743405.1). GTDB lineage: Bacteria > Gemmatimonadota > Gemmatimonadetes > Longimicrobiales > Gaopeijiaceae > JBGTMU01. Next base: position 812 of record JBGTMU010000198.1, read on the forward strand.
GCGGAAGTCGAGGTTGCTTGCGGCTGACCAGGACCTCCGGTTCACCTGCTTGACACCCTCTGAGTCTTCGGCTTCGCCATAGGTGAATCGGAAGTCACTGGACGACTCGAACAGGGAATCGGATCGTTCGAGCTGCAGGCGGGCCGCGATCTGGGTCTGATCCCGGTTCCCGAAGAAGACAGTGCCTCCCAGCTCCCCTTCCGCAGACCACGGCTTCTCCTGCGCCTGAAGGTGGGGCACGCCGAGAAGCAAGAAGACAAATGCGACGATCGCCGGTCCCACGCCCCGTAGATCCCGCTTCCGGATTCGGATATTACACCCCCGAGTCGGTGGTCTGGTGGGACCCTGGCGGCTCCGCATCCGGCGGGCGGGTCCCGGCCTCGTCCTTCCACTCGCCGTACTCATCGCGGGTCCAGCGGAAGAAGACCACCGTGATCGCGACCCAGAAGACGAGCATTCCCGGGATCCACATGATGAGCCCCCCGAGGCGCTGGTCGTCGAGGGATGAGAGCGCTGTGATCCGAGGAGCAACGGCGTACCATGTATAGAGAACATCATCTGAAAGCGTGATCAAAGCGGAAACGATGGTGCCCGGGATCCCGAAAAGGAAGATCCAGGCCATGAGAACGGGGCCGTCGGGGAGCCTCTGCAGCTCCTCTACGGGGTGCATGATCGGCCACCACATCATGACTGCGACGGCCATGAAGCTCAGGTGCTGGACGATATGGACGTTGTGGTCCATGAGCGCCCAGTTGTAGTTCGGCGGCAGATGCCAGAAGATGAACACGAGGTTGTACGCGAGAAACGCGACCACCGGGTGAGTGAGGGTCCGAGCCAGGCCGTAGACCCCGCGCAGCTCCAGCGCCTTCCGGATGAGCCAGGGCGGCAGCCCGGCAATCAGAAGCGGGGGCATGAGCAGCATCAGGAGAAGGTGCTGCACCATGTGGGCCGAGAAGAGAAACCCGTCGGCCAGCTCGTGAAGGGGGCCATTCAGCGAGAAGAAGATCACGAGCACCGCCGCCGCCCAGCAGACCCATTCCTTCAGACTCGGGCCGCTTTCGAACCATCCCCACCGCCGGCGCACCGGCCCCACCGCGAGGGCGTATGCACCCAGCAGGTAAACGCATCCGATGAGGATGCTGGGGGAGACTGCGAAGCCGAGGATATCCATGGGTCACTGCGGGAGAAAACGCAAAGCCGGGAGACCGCAGGAGATCCCCCGCGCACTACCCACCGAGGTCGGGGAGAACCTGATAGAGAATCGTGAGCGCGGTCACCATGAACACAGCGAGAAATGCACCGGCCAGGAAGAGCCAGGTCAGGACCCGGGCATCCATCTTCAGGTGCATGAAGTACATCACCACGAGCACCAGCTTCCCCGTGGAGAGGGTCACCAGAAGTGGCACTTCGAAGGCCTCGAAGGCATCCATGTAGAAGATCCCGACTTCGACCCCGGTGAGCACCGCCAGCGCTACCCCGATCCAGATGTAGAACGCGACCGTGGGGTGGTTCCCGTGCGACTCCGGGGCCTCGGCGCCCGCTTCCGTGAGGTTCTCTGTCATCTCGTTGCTCATGATGTGTGCCTCACTGGATCAGGTAGACGAGGGTGAAGATCACGATCCAGATGATGTCGACGAAGTGCCAGTAGAGCCCGGCGATCTCGACCGTTTCGGCGTTGCGGGCCGTGATCTTCCCGCGCCCGATCTGGAGGGCCAGAATCGCCATCCAGATCATCCCGATGATCACGTGCAGCTTGTGTGTGCCCGTCAGCACGAAGTAGGTCGACCCGAATGTACTCGAGGTGATCGTCAGACCATACCCGATGTACTTGAGGTAGCTCTCCCCCTCCAGATAGAGAAAGCCGCCCCCCATCAGAATCACGAGGCCCAGGAAGAGAATGGCCCGACTCTTCTTCCCATGCTGCACCGCGTGCAGCGCGATCACCATCGCGAGCGACGAAAACAGGAGGATCGTGGTCGACATGGTCGTGTGCAGCACGTCGAAGAGCTCCGACGGGTACGGGCCGGTGACGGCCTTCCCCTTGTACACCATGTACGTCGAGATCAGGGTCCCGAAGAAGAGGCATTCGGACCCGATGAAGGTCCAGAAGCCGAGCTTCCAGTTCGAGATCCCCGTATTCGTCGGGGGGTGAGCCGTGGTCGCTGCGTGAGCCATGTCGAAGTTGTCCGTTTCTCGGATCGTGTGGTCAGTGGCCTTCAGGGAACGCAGGCTCGAAGGCCCACATCAGGACACAGAAGAGCACCGGAAGCGCGCCGAGCGCGATGATCCACCATGTGCCGGTCATCACGAGCCCCCAGGCCAGGGTGATCGACGCCGCCAGTAGAATCGGCCAGTAGGAGGGGTTCGGCATGACTGGCTCTTCCTTCGCCTCGCCCATCGTGACGGCCAGGATCTCCTCACGCTCACTCGCATTCCAGAGGGGCTCCCGGCTCTTCACGAGCGGCACCTCGGGGAAGTTGTAGTGATGGGGCGGCGACGGGATCGACCATTCCAGATGCGGCGCACCCCATGGGTTTGCCCCCGCCCTTTCTCCGCCCCGTGCACTCTTCATGATGTTGTAGATCATGATGAGGGCCGAGAGGCCGAAGATGAATGCACCCACCGTGGAGAGCTGATTGTAGATCTCCACATTCAGCTCGGCCGAGTAGGTGTAGATCCGCCGCGGCATCCCGAACATCCCCGCAAAGTGCATCGGGAAGAAGGTGAGGTTGAGCCCGACCATGGTAGTCCAGAAGTGCCACTTGCCGAGCGTCTCGCTCAGGAACCGGCCGGTCACCTTCGGGAACCAGTAGTAGAGCCCTGCCCAGAGCCCCATCATCGCACCACCCACGATCACGTAGTGGAAGTGGGCCACCACGAAGTAGGAGTCATGCTGCTGGAGCACGATGGGTGCCGCCGCGTGCATGATTCCGGACAGCCCCCCGACGGTGAATACCGCAACGAGCCCCACGGAAAAGAGCATGGCCGTCGTGAATCGGAGCGAGCCCCCCCACATCGTCGCGATCCAGTTGAAGATCTTCACCCCGGTCGGGATGGCGATGATCATGGTCGCCGCCACGAAGAAGGAGTCGGCGATCGGGCCCAGCCCCACCGTGAACATGTGGTGGCTCCAGACCCCCCATCCGATGAAGCCGATCAGGATCCCGGCGTACACCACGATCGGGTAGCCGAAGAGCGGCTTCTTCGAGAAGGTGGGAATCACATCCGAGATCACCCCGAAAGCGGGGAGGATCAGGATGTAGACCTCGGGATGCCCGAAGATCCAGAAGAGGTGCTGCCAGAGTACGGGGTCGCCTCCCATGGTCGGATCGAAGAAGACTGTTCCGAAAACCCGATCGAAGCCGAGGAAGACGAGCGCCACCGCGATCACCGGGATCGCCGTGATGAGGAGGAAGCTCGTGACGAAGGTCATCCAGGTGAAGAGCGGCATCCGCATCATCTTCATCCCGGGCGCCCGCATGTTCACGATCGTCGTGATGAAGTTCACACCTCCGGCCAGCGACGCGATCCCCAGGATCGACAGCCCGATGAACCAGAAGTCCACGTTGTGGCCCGGCGAGTACGTGGAGGACGTGAGCGTGGCGTACCCGGTCCAGGAGGCGTTCGGTGCGGCCCCGAAGATGAACGAGGCGTTCATGTAGAGACCGCCGAACAGGAAAATCCAGTACGAGAGGGCGTTCAGCCTGGGGAAGGCCACGTCCCGCGCACCGATCTGGAGTGGCACCACGAAGTTGAAGAAGGCCACCGCCATCGGCATCGCCACCAGGAAGATCATTGTGGTGCCGTGCATGGTGAAAAGCTGGTTGTACATCTCGGGGGTGATGAAGCTGTTTTCCGGACGCAGAAGCTGAATCCGGATCAGCAGCGCCTCGACCCCTCCCACCAGGAAGAAGAAGGTGGCGGTGAGAAAGTACATGACGGCGATCCGCTTGTGATCGACCGTCGTGATCCAGCTCCACAGACCCGTTTCCTCCCCGTGGGAGGTGGCGTGAGCCGTATGTGTTTCCAGTCCAACCGAGGACATGTGCATCTTCCCTTTGGAACGGCGTCGTCTCGGAGCGTGCTTAGCGCAGGCTCAGGAGATAGGCCGCGACGGCCCGGACCTGCTCTTCGTTCAACCCGGTGGCGGGCCATGGAGCCGCCCCCGGGACCGCCATGTTGTAGTTCACCCCGGGCATGGCCGCGCCGGGCTTCAGGCTGTGTGGATCGGTGATCCACTGAATCAGATTCTCGGTGCTGTTCTCACGAATCCCGGCGCCGAGCGAAGTCCGCGCGCCGAAGAGCGTGAGGTTCGGACCGATCACCCCCTGCGCGGAGGTCCCGTTGATCGCGTGACAGGCCACGCAGGTGCTCTGGTTCAGAAAGACATCCCGACCCTCCATCGCCAGCGGATCACCCGCTCGGGCCTGTGTCCGGATGGGTTCCGTGACCTCGTCGCCGTTCAGCGCCGGTTCGCTCTCGACCGCTTCGCTGACCCCTTCTTCGACCGGTAGCGGCGCCGGGGCATCGCCCGACTGCCAGCGCTCGACCCAGTCCGAGAACTCCTCGTCCGATTCCACCACGACGCGCATGGCCATGAACGCATGCGCCTCCCCGCAGAACTCGGCGCACTGCCCCATGTAGATACCCGTCTCGAAGGGCGTGAAGTAGAGCCAGTTGTACTTCGGATTCCTTCCCTCGCGAACCACCGGCACCGGGTTCACATCGCGCTTCCCCCCCAGCATGGGAACCCAGAAGGAATGGATCACATCGCTCGCGCCGAGGCGGAGCGAGACGGGTCGATCCACCGGCAGGTGCAGCTCGTTGGCGGTCGTGACCCCGAGCTCCGGATAGTGGAACTCCCACCAGAAGCGGTGCCCGGTGACCTCGACGACCATGGCATCGTCGGAAACGGGGCGCTGCGTGGCGAAGACCCCCTGGATCGTGGGGATGGTGATCGCGATGACGATCATCGCCGGGCCCACCGTCCAGCCGAGCTCGAGACCGACATGGCCGCGGATCTGCCTCGGCGTGGCATCGCCTTCCCGGGCCCGGAACTTGACGAGCACGTAGGCCAGAGCGATCCACACGACCGCCAGGATGAACATCGTCCACCAGAACACGCTCGTGTAGAGCGCGTGGATGATCTCGGCGAAGTCGGTCTTCGGATTGATGGTGGACTGCGGGTACTCTTCCGCGCATCCGGCCATGAGGAGGGGAAGAAGGAGCGCCATCACGCCGGCGCGCAGCCGGATGGGGAGCGAAAGGATCGCCCGAACCCGTCCGGGCAATCCTGTTCTGGAAGTCAGAGCCATTGTGCAGTCTGGGGTCGGAATCAGCCCATGTCCGTCAGGACGAGAGCCTCATCGATCAGCATGATTGGGATGTCGTTCTGGACCGGGTAGAGCACCTTCCCGTCCCTCCGCAGAAGCCCGGCTTCGACGCTTGCCCGGACCGTCTGACCGGCCTGCGTCCGGATCCGTCCTTCGGCGATCGCCTTGTTGATCCGGGCCAGGTGTTCGGGCTCCACGAGATCCAGTGGCTCCCGCGTCTCCGGACAGACGAGGATCTCCAGGAGTTCCGGATCCAGCATTGAGGTCGCTCCAAGGCATGGCGTACCGTCTCCCCCTGAGGGGTCGGTGCGGCGCGGTCATCGGCTCGAAAACCCTGCTCTCGGCGGGCGGTTTCGGTTCAGAGCGCATAACTTAGCACGAAGCTCCAGTCATGGCGAGACATGGCTGGCACCGTGCCCCCGGAATCCAGGAACCCGCAGCCATGCTCAAGCTACCCGGGCGTTCGACCCTGGTCCCGCTGCTCCTCCTGCCTCTTTTGACCCTCTCCGCATGTGCGGGCGAAGGGGTTGAGCGGCCTGCCGACGCGCGCCCCGCCAGCGGGGTGGACGAGCCGCTCGAGACGCCCCCATCCGCTCCGGACACCGCCGCGGTGTCGCAGCCCTCGGAGCCCGCGGCATCGGAGCCTCTCCAGCCCCTTCCTCCAGGCGGTATCGCCTGGGTGATCTTCGGATCCGACACGGTCCACGCGGAGGTGGCCGACACCCCGGCGCTCCGCGAGCGTGGCCTCATGGAGCGGACGGAGCTGCCGGAGGGTCGGGGCATGCTCTTCGTCTTCACCGAATCGCGAATCCGGTCCTTCTGGATGCGGAACACCTGGATCCCTCTCGACATCGCGTACATGGACGCCGACTTCCAGATCGTGGACATCCAGGCCATGGAGCCGCTCTCCGAGAGGCTGCAGGATTCGGCTGGTCCTGCCATGTTTGCGCTGGAGGTCCCGCAGGGATGGTTTGCAGGGAAGGGAATCGAGGTCGGGGCCCGTGCACGAGTCGAATTCGGGAGAAGATGAAACGCAAACCGGGAGGGTGTTGATGACGGCCTTTCTGGCCTACAGGAGCGTGACCCCATGATCAGCTCGCCAGCCGCGATCGCGGCACTCATTGCTGGAATGACTGCGCTGGCCTTCTGGCTGGATCTCCGGTACGCCTGGGCGCGCACGGTCGGTGCCACGATGCTCGTGATCCTCTTCGGAGCCGTGGTGTCGAACCTCGGGCTCGTGCCCTTCGATTCCGAGGTCTGCTCGATCATCTCGGGTCCGGTCACCTCTCTGGCCATCGTCTGGCTCCTGTTCGCGGTCAACGTACGTGATCTGAAAGATGCGGGCCCCTCCATGCTCGCGGCCTTCCTGATCGCCGTATTCGCGACCGCGATTGGCGCCATCGTGGCGGGATTTCTCTTCCATGGAGCCTTCGGAGACGACACCTGGAAGCTGTCGGGGGTGATGACGGGCACCTACGCAGGGGGTTCGCTCAACTTCGTGGCGGTGGGGCGGGAACTGGACTTCCCTCCGGCTCTCTTCTCGGCGGCCACCGCCTCCGATGCGGTGATGACCGCGGTCTGGTTCGGAGCGACCCTCATGCTCCCGCTCTGGCTCGGGAAGTACTATCCGGCGCCGAAGCACGACCATGGGAAGCGCACCGGAGGAAAGGCCACGACGCCTCTCGCGGACGCAGCTTTCGAAGCCGCCCCCCTCGTCGCCGCACCCGTCGAAGCCGCACCCCTCATCGCCGCGCCGC
>JBGTMU010000199.1:0-16742 GCA_041743405.1 Longimicrobiales bacterium
CACCGCGTCCCGCGAAAGCGCGTCGGCGTCGATCACCGGGACCCCGGCTTCGGCCCAGATCCTCGCTACCGTCGATTTCCCCGACGCCACGTTCCCGGTGAGCCCGATGGACTTCATGCCGATTCCGCACCGTCGGGCGCGGCGGCCGGGCTCTCCTCGTCCAGCGCTTCCAGCGGCTCGAGGGGCTCGAGGAGGGAGTCCATGATCAGGACGTTCCCCCTGCGACGTCGAGCCGCGAGCCACCCCACGAGGAGCGCCCCGGCGAGGAGGATGGCCCACCCGGTCCCGAGCACGCCGGACGCCACCTTCCAGCTTTCCCCGGCGAACACACCGACCGAGATGTAGAGGATCGCCCAGAGCGCGATTCCCGCCGCATCGAAGGCCAGGAAGCGGAGATAGGTCATGCCGCTCAGCCCCGCCGTGGTCGGCATGAGCGTCCGGACGAAGGACACGGTACGCGCGAGGGTCACCGAGACGAAGGGTTTCTTCCCGTAGAAGCGGTGGGTTACGGCCCGGTACCGCCCGAAGAAACGCGAAGCGAACCCATCGCCGTGGGCGGCGGCGGAGCCTCTGCGGCCCAGCCAGAACCCGAGAGAGTCACCCACAAGAGCTCCTCCCACGGACGCCGCGACGACCCCTTCCCAGGCCAGGATCCCTTCGGAAGAGAGAAAGGCGCCGAGCGAGAGAGCCACTCCCGCCGGGACGAGGAGTCCGAGAGGGATCGAGGTTTCCAGCGCCGCCATCACGAAGAGGAGAAGCGGCCCGAGACGAAGGAGAAGCTCGATCGAGGGTGTCATGCCGGACGAGGCGTCATCGGCCGCGCGGCTGGCGCACTCCCTCCCGCATCAGATCGTCCTCGGTTCCCCATTCGCCGTCCGGACCCGCGGAGGTCACCCGGATCATCTCTCCGACAAGCTGGAACCGGTAGCGGTTTCCCCACGAATCGATGCGCGAGCGGTCCTGCGGGTAGCGGCGGTCCATCCACGGGTCGAACTCCCCGAAGCGCACGGGGAGCGATCCCCGGGTCTGCTCGTGGCGCCGAAGATCTTCCACGATCTGGTTCATCTCCTGGGACGACATCCAGCGGTAGGCCGGGTTCATCACGGGGCTCACCACCCCAAGGATCCGGGCACGGGAGTCGGGGAGGTAGAGCGCCACCCCGAGTGCCACGAGAAGGAGGAGGAAGACTTTGCCTCTGGTCATGAGTTCATGCGCTCGTTTCGGGTAGGATCCTGAGGCTCAGTGGCCGCGCCGCATGCGCCGGGTCCACCGCAGGTATCGTTCGGTTTCATCCTCCGTTGGCACGGCCTCAGGATCACCGTATGCCGTTTCCAGTCTCCAACGAAGGTAAGCGGCTGGCGGGAGAGGGAGGAAGGGGAACTGCCGGTGCCAGCCGCGGGCCCGGCACGCCCACGCCAGTCCCAGCACCGCCGGAAGGAGGGTGGGCCGCCGCAGGAGAAGGCCGATCATCGAACGGTAGAGTGCCATCCAGAGGAATATAGGTGCCCCCCCCGGTTGCCAGAAGGGTGAAGCCCGCCCAGCTTTCAGGTACCCATGAGAGACTTCAACGCATTCGTGAGCCCCGAGTACCCCGTCATCCACACCGTGGTCGAGAACCACGATGCGGTTCCCGGCGATGGCATGGACGCCATGGCTTCGATTTCGCTCGCCCTTCTGGTGGGAGGAATCCCCTCGTTTCTCTCCACGATCATGGTGGACAGAGGCGACCTGCGGGCGGTGCGCCAGTCGCTCGACGGGGGAGATGTGCGAGTCGCGGTCGTGGGGATGTCCGTGGGGCAGGACGAGGTCCAGGGCGCGCAGGTGGACTCCGGCGATGAGCAGCCTGCAGAGGCATGGAAGCCGCTTTCCTTTGAAGAGTCGCAGACGAGGGAGAGTCTCCCGGCCGCGTTCCTGAGCCTCGTGTGCGCGGATGGACGCAAGATCGGGGTCGCGCGGATCGTCGCGCGTGCCGGCTCCGCCTCCCCGGAGGATGTCGCCCGCTACGTGCTGCGCCAGATCGCCGAGGGGGTCCAGATCCCGGATCTCGCTTCGGCCCCCTGACCGGGCCGTTCCGACCCCGGATCCGGCCGTTTCGGCCGAAGTCCCTTTTCCCCCTCTACCCGAGCGGGTCCCCGGATGGCTGAACTTTCCGACCTCTCCTTCTCCGAACGCCTCTGGTACCACCGGTACTCTTTCCGGCGTGTAAATCCGATCCCCTTCGCCCCACTCCGCCGACCGATCTCGGAATCCCGCGTGGCCCTCGTGACTTCGGCGGGGCTCCAGCTCCCTGACGACGAGCCCTTCGAGAAGGTGAAAGGGGGCGATTTCTCGTTTCGGATCATTCCCGGCGATGCCCGGGTGGATGCGCTGCTTTGCTCGCACCCTTCGTCCGCATGGGATCGTGACGGCGTGATCAGGGATGCGAACCTGGCGCTCCCCCTCGATCGTCTGCGCGAAATGGAGGCCGCGGGGGAAATCGGGAGCGTGGCTCCACGACACCTCTCCTTCCAGGGATCCATCACGGCGCCGGGGCGACTCGTCGCGAAGACGGCCCCGGAGGGGGCCACCCTTCTTCAAAACGACGAGGTCGATCTCGTCCTGCTGACCCCTGTCTGACCGACATGTCATCAGTCCGTGGGACTGATCGCCGCAGAGATCGAGCGCAGGGGGATCCCGACCGTGATCTTCTCGTGTCTCGAAGCCATCATGGAGAAGGTGGGGGTGCCTCGCCGCCTCGTACTTCCCTTCCCCCTGGGATATCCGCTGGGGAAGCCCTCCGACCCCGAGGGGCAGCGGGAAGTGCTCCGCCAGGGGTTGGCGCTCGCATCGGAGAATGGACCTCCGCCTGTTCTGAGGCCGTTGAACCCATGAATCCAACTCCACCAGGAGACTCCTCATGATTCCGATTCAGACCCTCCCCCAGGGTGCGACCGTTCGGGTGCGCCGGGGCCGTTTCCCCCTTGATGCGCGCACGGAGGGGCGGGAGGGACTCGTGCTCCATCTGCACCGCGACGGTTTCCGCTACGGAGTCCGGCTGCATGGGGAAATGCACACCCGGATCTTCACCGCGGAGGAGCTGGAACCGGTCGAGTGACCGCCCCGCCCCCTTCGAATCGGCTCGGGGCGGAGACCTCTCCCTACCTGAGGCAGCACGCCCACAACCCCGTGGACTGGTATCCGTGGGGCGAGGCGGCGCGAAGCCGGGCCCGATCCGAGGATCGCCCCCTGCTGCTGTCGATCGGCTATTCCGCCTGTCACTGGTGTCACGTGATGGAGCGCGAGTCCTTCGACGATCCCGAGACGGCCAGGATGATGAACGAGGGGTTCGTCTGCGTGAAGGTGGATCGGGAAGAGCGCCCCGACGTGGACGCCATCTACATGCGTGCCGTGCAGGCCCTCACCGGTCACGGAGGGTGGCCGCTCACGGTTTTCCTGACCCCGGAGGGCCTCCCCTTCTTTGGGGGCACCTACTTCCCACCGCAGCCCCGTCACGGAATGCCTTCTTTCCGGCAGGTCCTCGCGGCGGCCCGTGCGGCGTGGGACGAGCGGAGAGGCGAGGTCGAGGGCGCCGCGGAACGGATCCTCGATCTGCTGCGCCGGAGCGCTGAGGGGGAGTCCGGTGCTGGAGGCGAGGGCGGTCGGGGTCCCGGGGGAGAAGGCGGAGGGGGTTCCGAGGGTGGGGGTGGAAGGGGGCCTCAAGGCGGGGCCGGCGGAGGTCCCGAGGGCGCATTCGGCAACGACGCCCGGCTCACCCCCCTGCTCCGGGGCTCCACAGACGCCCTCCTCCGCACCTTCGACGCCACCCACGGGGGGTTCGGACGCGCACCCAAGTTTCCACAGCCGGCCGTGCTCGAATTCCTTCTGCACGAGCATCACTTCACCGGCGACCCCGCCCTCCGCGACGCGGCGTTCCATACCCTTCGCCGCATGGCCGCCGGGGGGATGCGGGATCACCTCGGCGGGGGGTTCCACCGGTATTCCGTGGACGCCCGGTGGCTCGTACCGCACTTCGAGAAGATGCTCTACGACAACGCCCTCCTCGCGAGCGTTTACCTGCGCGCGCACCAGCTCTCCGGAGATCCGGATTTCGAGACCGTGTGCCGTGCCACGCTCGATGACCTCCTCGATGACTTCCGCTCTCCGGGTGGCGCCTTCTACTCGGCGCGCGATGCGGATTCGGAAGGGGAGGAAGGCACCTTCCATGTCTGGACCCGAGGGCAGATCGAAGCGGTTCTGGGGGAAGAAAGCGCCCTCTTCTGCCGGGTATACGGGGTGACGGATGGGGGAAACTTCGAAGGGAAGAACATCCTTCACCTCCCGCAGGAGCTCGCCGCAGCCGCCCCGCGCGAAGGGATTCCGCTGGATGAACTGGAGCAGCGGATGGAGGCGGCGCGCGCCTCACTCTTCCAGGCCCGAAAGGAGCGGGAGCCGCCCTTCCTCGATACCAAACTCCTCACCGGGTGGAACGGCCTGGCCATCCGCGCGTTTGCCGAGGCCGGAGCCGCACTCGGAGAACGCCGCTTCCTGGACGCGGCCGAAGCCGCGGCGCTGCACCTGCTTCGTGGGGCCCGACCCGAGGGCCGGCTCCTCCATCAGGTGCCGGAGTCGGATGCGAGGATTCCCGCGTTTCTGGAAGATCTGGCGGCGCTCGGACTGGGGGTGCTCGCGCTCCACGAGGCCACGCTCGAGCCCCGCTGGCTGAATGAGGCCGTGGCGATGGCGGAAGAGATCGAGCTCCGCTTCCGCGACCCGGAGTCCGGAAGGCTCTTCGACACCCCTCATGACGGGGAACGCCTGGTCATTCGCCCCCGCGAGATCATGGACAACGCGGTGCCCTCCGGGAACTCGATGGCCGCAGAACTTCACCTCCGCCTCGCCCGCCTCCTCGACCGCCCGGAGTGGGAGGCCCCCGCGCGGGCGCATCTGGAACGGGAGGCCGCGAACCTTGACCGGTACCCCGCGGGCTTCGGCCGCGCGCTGGCGGTGGCGTCCCGACTTCTCCGACCCTCGCTCGAAGTGGCGATCACCGGTGAGCGGGCGAGCCCGGAAGTGCAGGCGCTCCTCGACGAAGTCCATCGCGATTGGCGCCCCGATGCCGTCGTGACGGGCGGGGCGGAGGAGGACTACCCCTTCCCGATGCCGCTTCTGGTGGGCCGGACCGGAGGTGGGCACGCTCGCGCGTGGGTCTGCAAAGGACATGTCTGCCGGGCGCCCTGCGAGGATCCGGGCGCACTTCGGGAAGCACTGGAAGGCAGTTGACGGGCTGCTGAACTACTGGAGGATGCCACCGTCGGGAACGCCGAGGGGCCGTGACGCCCTCATGTCGGATGGCGGTCTACCTGAGTGCCGGACCCGGGACGCGGGCTTCGGCGACGAGACTGTCGCCCAGCTTCGTTGCGGACAGGCCGAGGTTGATCATCGCCTTGGCAAGCAGGAGGGGCCGGGAGGCGTCGATACGGTCCCGCAGTTCCTCGGCGGATCGGTTTCGCTCCGAAGAGGATATCGCACCCGTCGAGCCCTCTGACCTGCCTCCGAGCACAGCTCGACATTCATGTACGTTCAGAGTCCGGCTCCGTATCCGGACGCCGACAAAACCTGACCGAAGAAGGGCCTGCTTCAACCCGGAGGGCGTTGCGACCACCACGTGCTCGTGGTTCAGCACTGACCACGAGCCACCGAGGAGTCTTCGGGAAAGCGAATTGAAGTTCGGGGTGGTCACATGGACCACGGATCCGGGCTCCATGTGACGCCGAATCGCCCTCAACATCGCGACCGGATCCGGGAGATGCTCGAACACTTCGATCATGATGGCCACGTCGAAGCGGAGAGCACCGAGCAGGGGCTCCGCCGTGAGGTCCCCGCTCCGTACGTCGACGCCTCGTCTTCGTACATGCTCCGATTGACTCTCCGAAAGTTCCACGCCGACCACCGACCAGCCGAGAGCCTGGGCGACGGCAAGCAATTGACCGTTCCCACACCCCACCTCCAGCAGCCGACGGCCCTCGGTCCTGCGGGCAAGTCGCTCGATCAGAGTCCGGTAACGGCTCTCCAATACCGGGGAATCGTCCTTCAGTCCGGACGGAAAGTAGTCTGAATAGTATGCGTCGTAGTCCAGTCCTGCGGAGGATGCGGCGCTCCCGCACTTTCGGCAGATCCGATACTCGATCCCTCGGGCACCCAGCTTGGTGAATCCCTCGGTCTGTCCGCACAGTACACACTTCATGTTGGCTTCTCCCCGCTTCGATACGTCACTCGATCGAATATCTCCGCCAGTCGGTGTACCTGAGACCGTCTCTCCAGCGGCTCCAGCTCCGATGGCAACGCTGTCGGGGCCTGTAGTCGACCTTCGCGATGCCATCGGATCAGGTCGGCCAGGGCGGAGGATGCTCCGGAAGCATCGAAGGGCCGCATCGGCACGAGCCGTCCGTAGGCATGGATCAACGCCTCCATCTCGCTTCCGACCGGTACCCCGGCGAGGATCGGGCGTCGCGCCCCGAGGTACTCGAACAGCTTGCCCGGAAGCACGATGGAAGCCTCAGGCTCGGGGTTGAGGATCACCAGAGCCGAGCCACGCGAAAGCTCAGCGCGAACCCGCTGAGGCGAAACGACCCCTTGCAGTGAGAGGACGTCCGCCGCTCCGGGAACATCGGACGCCGCTTCGATCCACCGCTCGGGAGGGCCGCAGACTACCAGCCGTGGTCGGCTGGACTCCGGGACCTGGAGGAGGGCTTGAAGAACCGGTCTCGCGTGATCCACCGAATAGAGGGTACCACCGTATACCAGGCGGACCCGCGCCTCCGGCCGGGGCGGGTCATGGAGATCCATGGGCTCGAAGCCATTCATCACGACGGATATCCTGTCCGCCGGGAGGCCGGGGGTGTCCCGGAGGAGAAGCTGGCGCGTGGTCTCCGAAGTCACCACGACGTGATCCGCCGCGAGGAGGACACTCCGCTCCATCCGACTGTCCAGTTGCTTCCGGGCTGCGGTACGGGGGGATCCATAGGGATGGTCGTGGCTCCACGGATCGCGGAACTCGACGACCCAGGGCGCGCCGGTTTGTCGCTTCGCCCACCATGCCGCGAAATGGGCCGAATAGGGCACCGAGGAGGAGAAGAGGACGCAGCGGCCTCGCGCGCGCTCGACTTCCTGTCGCGCAGCGGAAGCCGCGAAGGGGATCCATCCGGTCTGGGCGTCGGGGAGATAAAGCAGTTCGTGAACGGCGCGACGGAGGCCGCGGCCCAGACGCCCGGTCGCGATCGGGCGGACCTCCTCCCCGCCCGACCCGGCTCCTTCCGTCTCGATGGTCTCCCCCGTCGACGGTGAGGGTCCCGGGTAGGCCCGCCGGAGCAGTCGGCTCAGTTCCGGGTTGGAGGTTCGGACGACGCGGACGTCCGGGGGAATGGGGTCGTCCTCGGGCTCACCACTCCGATGGAAGTGGCCCTCGACCGGGGCTACGATCACCGGCCTCCAGCCGCATTCCGGGAGGTATCGCACGATCCCCTGCGCGCGGACGCTCGCTGCCCCGATGAGAGGGGGGAAGTAGTACGAAACCATCACCACACTGCGACTCGGCTGCGCTCTCATGGCTCCTTCTTCCCCTCCCGCTACCACGTGCCGGCCCTCGACGACCGTCGGACCCCCACCAGGATCTCGCGGCCGGGGAACACCAGAAATCCAGCCTCATCCAGGGCTTCGACGACCCGGACGGGCTCGATCCGCTCGGGGTGGACCTCGAGCGCGATGGCGTCCACCCTCGACAGGAGGGCGTGCCGCCGCTCGGCATCGGCAAAGAACTCCGCTTCGGCCCCCTCGATATCCATCTTGAGGAGGTCGATGCCGTCCCCTCCCAGGCGAGCATCGGCGCCCGCTGGCGTGACGACTGCCACGGGCCCTCGCGCCGAAGGTGCGGTGGATGTCTGCCTCCGGACGGTCCGCGCCCACTCACGCCCACCTCTGAACGGCGCGGGGTCCATCTGGAGGAGCTCGTCCTCAGGCCAGAAGGCGGCCTGCAGGCACTCGACGCGGTCGGAAAGCCCCCGGAGGTTGTGAACCAGGAGACGGTGATTGTCGACGTCGGGCTCGAGGGCCAGGATGCGGCTGTCAGGGAACGCCTGCGCGAAAAAGAGTGTGGCGAGTCCGATGTTTGCGCCGGCGTCCACGAGTGTGCGCACGGAAGCGCGCCCATGGCTCCCCAGTACATCAACGACGACCCCGTATTCTTCCAGGCTCGCAATCTGGACCCAGGTTGGCAGGTCGCTGGTCTCGGGACGGAGCTCAGCGCGCAGCCGGCCCCCCGCCTGGCGCAGTTCCTGTTCCACCACCACACGTGTCCCCCGCCGCTCCAGCTTTCCCCCGTGGTCCAGGACCGTATCCAGGAACTCGTTGACCTCGAGCCATCGGTCCCACGGCAGCGCCCTTCCCAGGAGACGGATGACTCCGAATGCGACGGCCGAGGCCCATGCGGAGAGTCCGAAGACCCTGCTGAGACGGAGCTTGTCAATCGCGCGGCCCATGTTCCTCACCCTCTCCCACGGCATTCGCGGTAGAACGCGAGCAACGCGTCGGCCGCGCGGTGGATGTCGTAGGCCCGGGCGTATTCCCGGGCGTACTCGGACATGGCCAGATACCGCTCGGGAGAAGCAGCCAGTGCCCGGATGCGGGCCGCAAACAGGGATGGATCCTGTTCCTCGATGAGGTGACCGTTGCGGCCCTCCTCGATGAGGTCCCGGTTGCCCTTCCCGTCCAGCGCCACACATGGAAGGCCAGCCGCCATCGCCTCGAGGAGAACCAGCCCGAAGGGCTCATACCATGCGGTGTGAAGATAGATGTG
Organism: Longimicrobiales bacterium; assembly: GCA_041743405.1. GTDB lineage: Bacteria > Gemmatimonadota > Gemmatimonadetes > Longimicrobiales > Gaopeijiaceae > JBGTMU01. The sequence continues at coordinate 8,831 of JBGTMU010000199.1, forward strand.
GCTTCGCCAAAGCCATTCCTCTACCCGATCCACGTTCCCATGCAGAATGACGTGATCGAGCAGTCCGCAGCGGTGAACGGCTTCCTGGACTCTGGCCCGGTTGGCCCCATCGCCGAGGAGGTGGATCTGGAAATCAACGCCTGCCTCACGGAGCTCCTCGGCGATCCGAACGATGAAGATCTGGTTCTTCTTGTCCTGGAAACTCCCCACGTTGACCAGGCGCAGGGGCTCGCCCGCTGCCGGGGATCTGGGTTCGGGCGCTCGGAACCGTGCGTAGTCGAAGCCGTAGCGGATCAGATGGACGTCGTCCCTCATGAAGCCGGGGAGGACGGTCCTGTAGTAATCCAGAGTGTGGTGGGAGTTGGCCACGAATGAGGTGCGCACCCGCCTGTACTTCGTGCGGATGAGATACCGCTTCTCCATCCAGTTGGTGAAAGCCGCCCGATCCAGGCAGGTGCCGAATCCAAATGGTGCGAACTGCACCATGTTGTCGTGCCCGTGGCAGATATAGGTGATCTCGTCGGACACGTGCCACGCGCTGAGGAATTCGGCCAGGAAACGGTGCGTGTGCACGATATGAGGCTGGAAGTCCTCCAGAAGTTGCCGGTACTCGGGGTATTCCTGGCGTCGGGCGAGGGAAAAGGCAGTGTAGCGCAACTGCACGATGGGGAGTCCGGCGGTCTCTTCGCGGTACTGATTGTCGTCGAGGAGTGCTCCGATGACGAACTCGACATCCGAACGGGGCCTGAGCGCGTTGCAGAGGTCGGTGAGGAATCGCTCCGCGCCCCCCTTTCCCAGATCGGTGATCAGGAACAGGATCCGGAGGATGGCGCTACCCTGTTCCATTCCAGATCCTCCGCAGGCGCTGTATTCGAGGCCTCACCCGGTACATGAGCTGGACGAAGAGGTGATTCCACGGCGTGATCTGCCGCTCCCACCTGCTGCGGTACGTTTCGAAGATGGCCTCACCGGTGAGACCGTACAACACGGCCATCTGCGGGACGTGGACATTCTTCTGGTAGTAGTACCGAACCAGCTCCTTCCGTTGAAGGTCGTAGAGAGACCAGTAGCCGACGTCGAAGCGGTGAAGGTTTGCCCTCAGCGTCCGCAGGCATGCGTCGATGTCATCCCTGACTCCCGTGTCTCCAGTCACCCGATAGAGGTCGTAGAGTCCGAAGATCGTGTAGATGAAACCGTTGAGCACGAAGGAAGGCTCGCGGGACGGGAACTCCTCGAACCAGAGGTTGCCCTCCTCGTCCAGTCGGCGAACGCCACCCTCGGACCAGGGCACGGAAAGAAAACGGTATGCCTCCCAGGCCGTGTCCAGGAGGGAGGGCCGGCGCAGGACCTGATACATCCGGAGATAGAGCGACATGGCCTCGCCCTGGGCCATGGCCGACGCCCAGGGGGGATCGATGTCGTACTTCGGCTGATACGTGTGGTGCCACCAGACGCATGCGCCGTTTTCCTCGGACTTCAGCGCGTCGAGGACACGCAGGCAGCTCTCCAGCGTCTCGAGGGAGGTGGGATCCCTGTTCTGCAGCCAGTCGGCGTGGAGCATGAATCCGTACTGGCACACGTTCACGGGAAAGTAGTGCGTTCCCTCCGGAGCTCCGATCATGGGAACCCCGTGCTCATCGAACCCGCCGCCGTAGATGTTGTCCGTGTAGTGGATGCGGGCGGGACGCATGTCGATGTAGTACGAACCCAGTTCCGCTTCGAGAGAGACGTCCCCCAGCCCCAGAGTGATATGCCGGCTCTCGCTCATGACCCGGTGGCCAGGGGCCAGATGCCGGAGGGGTTGATGACGATGCCACGCTCCATGTCGGTGACCGCAGCCCCGCAGACGCGCTCGAGGGCCTCCCAGGGCGCGGGCGTCCCATCGTGCCGCCACCGGCTCGACTTGAAGTTCATGAAGTGGAGATACATGAATGTGCGGTCACCGTCGCGGTGGTTGGTGATGCTGCCGTCTCTGTAATACCACTCCTCGGGCTGGGCACTGTTCAACGAGCCGTCCAGCCAGGGGCGGGGAAGGAAGGGGGTGGTGTACTGCTCCCGCATGAGGATCCGCCGGCGCCGGCGCCGCGCCAGGGCACGCGTCACGGGGTTGTCCAGTTTCCGATGGAATTTCTCGTTGAATCGGTCGACCACGGTCATGAGGTAGGCGTTGGTGATGCCGTGCTCATCGATGCCCACGAACTCCGGCCGCTCCAGAGCCTCTTCCCATCGGTAGATGTTCCGGTACATCGTGCGGTTCCTCGGGGTGTTCCGGAAGAGGGCGAAGTGGCCCGAGATACGGTGGTCGTGGGTGGAAAGCACGTCGTGATCGGCGAGAACCTCGTCCGTGTAGAACGACCGGATGTCGCCGAAGAGCAGATCCGTGTCGCACCACCCATAGAAGTCATAGCCCCGGAATTCGGGTTCGTGCACCTGGCCCAGAAGGGGACGCAGATCGCACAGCTTGTAGGGGTTCGCCGGTGCGAACGAGAGTCCCGCGCGCTGATTTGCGAGCTCGACGTATTCCGGGAAGGACATTGCGTGCGGGTAGACGTTGGGGGCGGTGAGGCCCTCCATGCTGCAGTCCGTGAACACCAGGAAATCGACCCCCGGATTCCTCCGGACCGTCTCGAAGAAGAGAGGGGTCCACGCATCCCACGTTCCGAAGTAGGGAATGACGACGGCAATGGAGGGGCTCATCACGCGCTACTCGACGAGCCAGATCTGGTCCACGAGAACCCCGTCCTTCTCCGTGGGCGTCCTGCCGCCGGGGAAGAAGGGGGCGTCGTCAACCTGGAATGCGAGCGCGTGCTCCAGATAGTCCGAGCGGCGTCCGTCCACCATCAGGAAGATCCTGACTTCGTAGCGGCCCGCGAACAGGGGCAGTCGGGGAATCGTGCACGTGACGCGGTGGTGAGGACGGCTCAGTTCGAGGGGGCCGTACAGTTCACTGTTGCCGGTGAAGAAGACCTCCTCGTCCCGCATCACCTGAAACCACACGAGCACGCGACGGTTCGGCTCGGGCGTCTTCTTGTGAAGCTCGAACTCCAGAACGAAATCCGAGCCGGACGCCTGGATTCCGTCGGGGCTCGTCCCGCTCACCATCGCGACATCGGTGAAGACCACCTCACCGGTCCCCGTTCGATCCGTCCGGTCCACGATGGCGGTGTCCGCATAGCGGTTCTTGATCCCCGCGTAGGCCTCGATGCATCGACCCATCGTGTCCTGGGTGACGAGTCTTCCCCTATCCAGGAGGATCCCCGTGGTGCAGAGACTGCGCAGGGCGCCGAGGTTGTGGCTCACCAGGAGAACAGTGCGCCCCTCCCGGGCCACGGAGTCCATCTTGCCAAGGCACTTCGCCTGGAACTCGGCGTCTCCGACGGCCAGGACCTCGTCCACGATGAGGATCTCGGGCTCCAGGTGGGCGGCCACGGAGAAGGCCAGGCGGACGTACATGCCGCTGGAATATCGCTTGACGGGCGTGTCCAGGAACTGGGCCACCCCACTGAAGTCCACGATCTCGTCAAACCGTTGTCTGACCTCCTGGCGGGACATGCCCAGGATGGTGCCGTTCAGAAAGATGTTCTCCCGCCCCGTGAGTTCGGGATGGAATCCCGTGCCCACTTCCAGAAGCGAGGCCACACGACCACAGATCTCGATGCGTCCTGACGTCGGGTAGGTGATGCGCGACAGGAGTTTCAGCAACGTGGACTTCCCGGCACCGTTTCGTCCCACGATGCCCAGGGCCTCCCCTCGGGGAACCTGGAAGGAGACGTCCCGGAGCGCCCAGAAGTCCTCCACCCGTTTTGCGGCCCCGAGGTGGAGGAGCTCGGCGAGCTGCTCCCGGAAGGAACCATGGACAGCACGCCCGATTGCGTACCGCTTCGAGAGTCCTTCCACCCGGATCGCGGCCTCGGGAATCGTCGTCACACCAGGTCCGCCATGGTCCGCTCCACGCTCTTGAAATAGTAGAGCCCGCCGACGAGCAGGACGAAGGTGACGCCGACCGACAGGAAGCTCAGGGCGCCGGGAGGAGCCGTTCCGAGGATCGCCCAGCGGAACCCCTCGGTGATCCCCGCCATGGGGTTCAGGTAGTAGACAACCGCGGCCCACCGGGGGACGGCCTCCGTAACGAGGGACGCGGGGTAGGCCACCGGTGTGGCGTAGAGACCCACCTGGACCAGGAATGGGACCACGTGCTGAAAGTCGCGGAAGCGGATGGTCAGCGCGCTCATCCAGATGCCCACAGCCAGTGCGGCCAGAATGCCAGCGAGCGCGAAGAGGGGGAGGAATGCGAAGTGAGGCGAGGGCAGGATACGGTAGTACAGCATCATTCCCAGGATGAGCAGCGACGTGATGCCGAAGTCCACGAAACCGACCACGGCCTTCGAAAGAGGAATGACGAGGCGCGGAAAATAGATCTTCTTGATCATCTCCTGTGCGCCGATGATGGACGTCCCCGACTGCCCCAGCACGTAGGCGAAATAGGACCAGACGGCCATCCCCGATGCGGCGAAGAGGGGATAGGGCACGGCGCCCGTGTCGATGCCCACCGCCCGGCCGAACACGACACTGAAGATGAGGAGGGTCGCTGCGGGCTGGAGGAAGGCCCACATGAGTCCCAGGAAGGTCTGGGCGTACCGCACGCGGTAGTCCCGGTAGGCCAGAACCACGAGCAGATCGCGGTAGCGGACGAGTTCTCCAAGGCCAAGCCCTGTACCCCCGCCATCCGCAGTGATCACGATCCTGTCGGTCTCCACCGGGAGTGCGGCGTCAGCCATGGGTAATCCGGAGAAAGTCGCTGTAGTTTCTGTCCGCATTGAAGTGGAGGTTCCAGGTTTCCCACGCGTTGCGGGCAAGGAGAGCGTGTGTCGCTTCGTCCATGGTGGCGAACGCTTCGAGGGCTGCAGCCAGTTCAAGGGGGGTTGGATCCGGGTGAAGCAGCACCCCATTGGACCCGTCGGACACGATCTCCGAGACGCCCCCCACGTCCGTGCCCATGACCGGGATGCCCGTGGACATGGCCTCCATCATGGATACGGGGAGCCCCTCGGTCCGACTCACATTGAGAAACAGCGAGGGGCGCTCCGCCACGTATGTCGCCAGGACCTCGGGGTTCGGGAGACGGCCTCGCAGTTCCACGGTCACATGCCCCGGGAGCCCGTCACAGGCGGCCTCCACCGCCGCTCGGGCTGGACCGTCACCGACGTGGATCCACCGGATAGTGGACGTGACGTGGGCCAGTGCCCGCGCGATGAGATCTACGCGTTTGAGAGGGATGAGTCCACTGCACGAGACTACCGTGAAGGGGCGCAGCCGCGACAGGGGGGCGTGCGCTACGGGGAAAGTCCCCAGCCGCGAGCACGACACCGACGGGTGGGCGATGCCCATGAGGGTCTCGAAGTACCGGCGTCCGTGCTCCGACACGAAGAGAACATGGTCCAGATGGGTGGCCATGAAGTCACGGAACGGCAGGTACCCCACGCGGTCCTGGTAGACGTCCCACCCGTGGGCACGGCAGTAGGCACGGTGAACCCATCCCCTGCTTCGGGCCACGGCGGCGGCTACGGCCATGTCATTCGCCCAGTATGAGTACGCGTGCACCTCGGCCCCCGACATCGAAGCGGCGATACGGCGCATGATCCCTGCGAACTTCCTGGCCTTGCGCCAGGAAATGAGAGCGGTAGCGAGGACGCGCCAGCTCACGCTCCGGCGATAGCGCCTCCGCACCCAGGCCACCTCTCGCCAGAGCTCCGGGCTCAGCAGGCCGATGAGGCTCGTGGCCTTCTCCCACGGATCCAACTCGTACGAGTGCCGCTCGACCGTCGCCGAGGTCGGGAGCTGGTGAGCCTGATCTTCCCCTGTGTCGTTGGAAAGGACCACGATCGCGTCGAATGCCTCCGCCAGGCAGGGCATCTCGTTGACCACGAAGGCCTCCTTCTCGCCAAACGGATACGACGAGGTCAGGAAGATGAGGGTCTTCCGCATGGTCGGGGAGTCGATGCGTGTCTCCGCGGCTGACTGTGAGCAAGCGATCTCGGCGCCAGGACCTCACCGTCGAGTCAGGGCAAAGGTGGCACGGGGGGGCTGTCGGTGTCCAGCGGGGCTCGTGCAGCGGGCCCGGTGACGGCATATACTATCCTCTTCGGCTGGCCGGGCGTGAGCCACCCGGACCCATCACCTCCGGGTCCACGCCGCAATCCGTGCCCTGATCCACCAGGCTCACAGCCTTCCCCGATTCCCCGACGCGGTCCGAGCGCAGGAATGCCCCACCCTCGACGCACGCTCTTCTGGATCTCCCTGGCGGTCGCGCTCAAGTCTGCCTTCGCGGCCGTCTTCCTGTGGAAGTTCGTCCCGGCGCATGCGCTCCATCTCTCGGTCGAAGGATTCCTGGGGCAGTTGGCGGACGACAGCGCGGGGTACCTCCAGCCCGTGGAGGAGTACCTGCGGACCGGTGACCCCGCCGAGCTGTTCGGCTTCAGGATGTACGGGTACGGACTGCCCTACCTCCTGCTCCGGTTCGTCCTGTCCGAACCAGCGGCTCTGAACGGGCTCATCCTCGTCCAGCTCGGCCTGTCCGCACTCTCGGTCTACGCCCTCGCGCTCATGGCCTTCACCCTGTTCGAGGATGAGCGCGCCTTTCGCGCAGTGTTCTTCGGCTACTTCCTGCTCCCGTTCGTGTCCCACTTCGATGTCGTCATCCTCACGGAGAGCCTGACCACGTCGACGCTCATCCTCTCCCTGTATTTCCTGTTCCGGACCGGGGCGCCGCGCGACCTCGCCCTTTCGGGGCTCTTCCTGGGATGGGGGATCCTTCTCAGACCGGTCATCGCGCCCCTCACGCTTCTGTGGATGGGCTACCTGATCGTCCATCCCGGGTTTCAGGGGAGCCTTCGAGCCCGCGCGAAAGCGTGTATCATCCTGCTGGTTCCTCTGCTCGCCCTCGAAGCGACCTGGGTCGCCGGGAACCGGGTGTACCACGGACGGTGGGTCCTTCTCAACGCTTCCACCTGGCACCCGGCCTTCACCGATCCCCGTACCCATACGCTGGACCTGATACGCTTCCAGCAGGCCTACGGCGGCGACTGGTACCGGGACTGGCGCTGGTACTACGGAGAGGACGCCGCCGGTCCCGCCCCTCCCATCGCCTACACCTCCCGTTTCGACTCGGACTCGATCGCGCTCCTGAAACGGCAGATGCGGACAGTTCAGTCCGGCATGCTTACCCTCGTCGTTGACACGCCGGCCGGAGAGCGGGAGGCCACCAACCAGCTCGTGAGGGAGAAGCTCCAGGCGTACACCCGGTCCATCGAGAGGGAGCGGTGGGTGACATACAACTTCATTGCCCCGGGCAGAATGCTGGTCCGGCTCGTGGGGACGAGTCCCACGGCGAGGCTGTTCGGCGGGTACGACACCATGAACCCGGTGCTTACCCCGGTCCGCGTGCTAGTGGACCTGTTCGCGGGGCTCGTGCTGCTGTCGGCGGTCGCCGGACTGATCGTCGTCGCCCGGAAGGGGCGCGGCGCCGACCCCGGGGTCGTCCTCCTGCTGCTCCTGATCGGGTATTTCGTCGCGGTTCACGCAATCGTCCTCCGCATGCCCGATCCCCGGTACCTGGTGCCCATCCTCCCGCTCGCGCTGCTGCAGACGCCAGTCATCTTCCGACGCCACCGCTCGGAGACCAGCAGGGTGCATCGCGACTTGCGGTGATCCGCCCGCTTACAATCTGGCTCCGTGCGCGCGTCGCCACAGCTCGAAGACGAGGAGCGTCCAGAGCGGCTTCCGATGGTCGGCCACGCCGGCGTCGTGCTCGTCGAGCAGGCGATTGACCTCGACGGGTCGGAATATGCCAGCCTCACGCAGTGCCCTGGGGTCCAGTGTCGCGCGTGCGAAATCGCGCAGCGGCCCGGCCAGC
>JBGTMU010000200.1:0-7640 GCA_041743405.1 Longimicrobiales bacterium
GCGGGCCCGGTCGTGACGCCCCCTGCCGGCCTCGAGAGCGGACACCTCCAGGAGGGCTCGCGCCGTACCCTCGTCGTCTCCCGAGGTATGGAAGCGAAACGCATCGAGAACCTGGTTGTGAAGGGACTCGTGATGCTCACGCAGCTCATCGGCCAGCTCGCCGGTCGCCCGGGCCACCGCCTCCAGGTCGACGAGGCGGTTCTCTGCCGTATCGAGCTCTCCGGATCCGGACCAGGTGCGGCGCGGGTCAGGCATGCTCGCGCGCAGCAGGTGCCGACGAAGCGGTTCGGCCTCGTCAACATCGGGTAGGAGTTTCGCGAGATCCTTCACGCGGGCCTGGGTCATGGCCGAGAACGCAGGGTAGCGGGGAATACCGGGTGACCGGTCGGAACAGATGCAGGAACCGTGCGCAACACGGAAGCCCGTATTTCCACCGGATTTCGAACGACCCTGGTATCAGTGCGCTCCATTTTGTGGCCCGATCTCACGGAATGTTGCATCCACTCCGATCCCGGGCCGGGGACGGGCTGCCGCTCCGGCGGAAGCTGCTGGGCGCCACGCGCCGCGCGCGTCATGGGGTGACCTCCGTCCCTGCACCGGCCTGAGGTGCCTCGCGCTCGTGCAGCTTCCGGGACAAGGTGTTCCGGTGGATGCCGAGCACCTCGGCGGCCTCGCCCAGGTGTCCGCCGTGGGCCTGGAGGACCCGGTTGATGTGGTCGGTCTCGACCTGGTCCAGGGAAAAGCTCACCGGGTAGCCCGCGGGTGCCGTCCCGTCCAATCGCGCAGAGTGCCGGGGTGCAGCCCGATCCAGTCGCAGGTGCCCCGAGCGGAGGACCGGCCCCACCGACAGCACCACGGCCCGGTCCAGGACGTTCCGGAGCTCGCGGACGTTCCCGGGCCAGGCGTACTCCGAAAGGCGGCGAAGCGCTCCCTCGGTGATCCCCTGGAAGCTTTTGCCATGCCGGCGAGCCAGGATCCCACCGAGATGCAGCGTCAGGATCCGGATGTCTCCCTGCCGCTCCCGGAGGGGCGGAAGGGCCAGCTCCACCACGGCCAGCCGGAAGTAGAGGTCCTCGCGAAAGGTGCCCTCGCGCATCGCCTGGCCGAGGTCGCGGTTCGTGGCCGCTATCACCCTCACATCGAAGCCGCGCGACTCGCTCCCCCCCAGGGGGTCCACTCGCCGCGCCTCGAGCGCCCGCAGAACCTTGGCCTGGAGGACCAGGCTCATGTCGCCGATTTCGTCGAGGAAGAGCGTGCCGCCGTCGGCCCGCTCGAAGCGACCCGTCCGCGATCCGATGGCCCCGGTGAACGCTCCCTTCTCATGGCCGAACAGCTCCGTCTCGAGGAGGGCCTCGGGGATGGCTGCACAGTTCACGGCCACAAGGGGGCCCCCCCGCCGAGGGCTGGCCTCGTGGAGCACTCGGGCCACCACCTCCTTTCCCGTTCCCGACTCCCCGGTGAGGAGCACCGTGGCATCGGAGGGAGCAACACGGGCCAGGGTCTCGAAGACGGGTGCCATCTCGGCGCTTTCGCCAACGAGCCGAATCTCCTCGTCGCCCCCGCTGGCGCGGGCCGCTGGTTCGGGGAACGGGACGATCGCACCCTCGTCTGCGAGGGGCTCGACGCGCGAGGCCAGCTCGCGACGCGACACGGGCTCCCGCAACACTCCCTGTCCCCCGACCCGCTGAGCCAGCAGCGCCGTGTCGAGACTCGTTCGCGGGGTGGAAAGCCAGAGCGCCCCGCATCCGGGTGCGCGTGCGATGCGTTCCACCAGCGCCTCGTCCACATGCTCGGCACCCAGCGAGACCAGGACGGCCAGCCACTCCCGCCGGGGAAGTTCCTTCAGGAAGGCCGAGACCGTTGCGACTCTGTCCACATGGAGTTCGGCCCCGGCGCCTCCCTCTTCCTCGCGTGCGAGGGCTCCGTCGGGGACAAGGGCGAGAATTCGGTGGCGCGGCATGGGGTCTCCAGTGTGGGGTGGACACCCCAGGCTTAACAAATCAGTTCACCCAGCACAAAGCATGTCACAAAACAGTGAATACGACAAACCCGGGGGCGGCCGAGCGGCCGCTCCCCGGGCGGGTCAATGGATCCGTGTTGCGATCGATGTCAGTCGTCGATCTCGACCTTCACGAAACCGTTCTCGATCTCCACCTCCAGTTCGAGAAGGCGCCCGGTGCTGTTGAAGTCCCATTCCCTCAGGTCCAGAACTCGGCCCTGAGAATCCCGGAACCAGAGGTCTGGGCGCATGTCCACGATGAGGTCGCGACTGGCGGCACCGTCGTCACCGATGACGAGGAAGGGAAGCAGGTCCAGCTCCACCTCGATCTCACCCTCGATGAAGGTGCGGAAGGCCACAGGGGCTCCTCCGACCGCCTGGAAGGTGCCGGTCACGAAGATACTGGCCTCTCGGGGCCAGTCCGGGACGGTCCCGAGAATCTGGGCACGGAGAGTCTGGAGCTGCGCTCGCCTGTCCTGGTCGTCATCGTCGAGATCCTCGACCTCGAATTCGAGTTCGTCATACACGCCCGGGGCGATCATGGCGGTGGTCACGACGATCGGTGCGCCGTCCAGGGGGAGCTTGACGAAGTGGGGGCCCGATTCGAAGTCCTCACAGTCATCGGGGTTCTGGCCGTTGAAACTGGTATCGTCGTCGCACCCGTCCTCGTGCTCGAGCTCGATCTCGGTGACGATGAAGTAGACGTCGTGCAGTACCAGGGTGCCGTTCGTGCCTTCGAGGGTGATGGAGCGGGCCGGGCCTGAGGTCGCGGGGCCCACCGAGGCGGGAGCCGTGGCGGACGCCGTCACTTCCGCGGTCCGGAACCCGACGCTGACCCTCTGGGGGTCCTCGGGGCCGAAGACGTCGCCGCATCCAGCGAGGGACGTGGCGGCGAGGAGAGCCAGGGCGACGTGGTAGAGGGGCCGACGGCTCTGCCTGACCGCTGCAGGTGAAGTCGAGGTAGTCATGGTGGCTCGTGGGGTCGCAGGTGAAGCGGGCCGGTGGCTCCGGCGCCGTGCTACGTGAACCATGCAACCTTCGAGCCCGGGAACTGCTAAAGCTCACAACACAATGGTATGCAACGGCTTAGCACGATCGCACTCCTCATGGATGGTCGCATGACCGGCCGGGCACGTACTCTGTATCAGTGTATGCGCAATAGCCAGTCCACTAAAACAGTGCAGTGATGTGGCCAGGGCTGGACCCACCGGGGGGAAACGCGGTCGAGCGTGGTGCCGCGGAAGGCACGGTCAGGGTCGAGGAAGCCCCAGCCCCGTGCGCCACCGCCCTTGTCCTTGCCGTGCAGCGCAGACCGCGCCTAGTTTGCCTCCCGTTCCCGAGGGCCCTGAGCCACCCCCGCGGCACACCGTCCCCCCGAACCGGACGGACCCTGGTCCATGACCAATCTCTCCATTGCGACATTGAATGCGGCACTGGCTGACCGCTACACCATCCTGGACGTGGTCGGCCAGGGGGGGATGGCGACGGTCTTTCTCGCCGAGGACCTCAAGCACCATCGCAAGGTTGCCCTCAAGGTCCTGAAGCCCGAACTGGCGGCAGTCGTGGGGGCGGAGCGGTTCCTCGCCGAGATCGAGGTCACGGCGAACCTTCAGCACCCGAACATCCTCCCTCTCTTCGACTCGGGTGAGGCGAACTCCTTCCTCTACTACGTGATGCCGTACGTGGAAGGGGAAACGGTGCGCGACCGGCTCGACCGGGAGAGACAGCTCCCTGTCGAGGAGGCGGTGCGGATCGCGACGGAAGTGGCCGAAGCGCTGGACCACGCCCATCGACAGAAAATCGTGCATCGGGACATCAAGCCGGGGAACATCCTTCTTCGGGACGGGCGGCCCCTCGTGGCCGACTTCGGAATCGCGCTGGCGGTCGGCGCGGCTAGCGGTGCGCGGCTGACAGAAACCGGGCTCAGCGTAGGCACGCCCTACTACATGAGCCCGGAGCAGGCGACAGGCGACGTCGTGGTCGGCCCGCAGACCGACGTGTTTGCCCTGGCGAGCGTGCTCTTCGAGATGCTGGTCGGGGAGCCCCCCTATCCCGGAGCCACCGCGCAGGCGGTGCTTGGGAAGATCATCGCGGGGGGAACGGTTTCGGCCACCGCGATCCGCGCGACGGTTCCACGACATGTGGACGCGGCGATCCGATGCGCGCTGGAGAAGCTTCCCGCCGATCGCTTTGCGACGGCCGGAGGGTTCGCCCGGGCGCTTGGAGACCCCTCCTTCCGTCACGGCGAGCCGGTGGGTGCCACATCGGCTGGCGTTCCCCCGTTCTGGAGAGGGGCCGCGATCGGCCTCGGGGCACTTTCGCTGCTCCTGCTGGGGCTCACCCTGTCGCGGCCCGAACCCGAGTCCCTGGGAGTGACCAGGTTCACCCTCGACCTTCCGGTCGAAGGCGGATACGGGAACTCGTTCGGGAACCACCTTGCGATCTCGCCGGACGGGCGCATGATCGCGTACACCGGTACGGGCGGAGAGGACGGAGAGGTTCCGGCGCTCTGGGTCCGCGATCTGGACAATCTGGAGGCACGCCAGCTCCCCGGCACCGAGCTTGCCTTCCACGCCACCTTCTCCCCCGATGGTACGCAGATGGCGTTCATCACCGAGAGCCGCATCATCAAGGTGGTCTCGCTGGCCGGGCGTCCTCCGCTCGAGCTGACTGCGGACACCTCGGTGAACCGCGCCGGGCTCTCCTGGGCCGACGACGGATACATCTACTTCAGCCGGCGGTCCGAGCCCTACGGGATCTCGCGCATCCCCGCAGGCGGGGGCGCGCCCGAGAGCGTGACCGAGGTAGATGAGGAGAGGGACGAACTCCGGCACTACTTCCCGGACGTTCTCCCCGGCTCGAAGCTGATGCTCATCACGATCGCGCGCACGGCCATCTACGAAGCGGCCCTCCGGGATGTGGCCGTGGCCGACATCGAGACCGGCGAGGTGACCGTCCTGTTCCAGGCTATCCAGGCCCACTGGTCACCCAGTGGACACATTGTCGCGGTCCTCCCCGACGGTCGACTGGTCGGGGCCCCCTTCGACGCGCGGTCGAAGGAGGTCGGGAGCTGGATCCCGCTCCTCACCGGGGTCGGCATCGATCCCCTCGTGTCTGCGGACCTGGCGCTCTCCCGGAGCGGTACCCTCGTGTACGCTCCGGGCACGGGAACGCAGATGGCTCCGGATCAGCCCACCTGGGTGACGCGGAGCGGACAGTCAGGTCCAGTGGATCCGAGCTGGCGGGGAACGATCTTTTCCCCGCGGCTCTCCCCCGACGGTTCGAGGGTCGCGTTCCAGGCTCAGGAAACAGGGACCGGGTCACAGTTCGTGGGCCTGAAGGAGCTGGACGCAGGTCCGATTGTTTCCCTCACCCCCCAGACCGGAGCCGGCGCCGGAAGCCTGCGCCCCGAATGGACCCGGGACGGACGCTCGGTCGTGTTCATCCGCTCGGCGGATGGGGTGCGAACCGCGATGATCCGGAGGGCCGACGCGGCCACCCGGGAAGAGGAGATGTTCGCGGGAGAGGATCTTCAGCAGATCGAGTATTCCCCTGACGGACGGTGGATGGTGTCCCGACTCGGCGGCGACCTCTTTCTCCTCTCGACCGAGCCGGGCTCCGAGGCCGAGCCGCTTCTCGCCGATCCAGCCTACTTCGAAGCCGCGCCCGCGATCTCGCCGAACTCCCGCTGGATTGCCTACGTTTCCGAGGAGAACGATGCACCGCAGGTCCTCCTTCGCCCCTTCCCGAACGTGAGCGACGGGCGGGTGGCCGTGTCGCTCGGCATCGCGATCGAACCGCGCTGGAGCCGGGATGGCTCGACGATCTTCTATGTGTCTATCGACGATCGCCTCGTCGCCGCCGAGGTGATCGTCGACGGGGACCAGGCAAGGATCGGTCGGCGGGAAGAGCTATTCGATCTTCGGGGGTTCCGCCGGGATCCTCGGCACGCGCAGTATGACGTCCATCCGGACGGGCGCTTCTTCATGATCCAGGCTACCCAGACCCGGAATGAAGGCGTGATCGTGGTCCAGAATTTCGTGGAATCGCTCCGGGATCGATCGGAGAACTGACGGGCGCCCCGACGTGATCCGAGGCATGGCGAGTGGAGGGCCCCGGGGGGGGCAGCGGCTCAGCGGGTGGGCTGATTCAGCAGGGCCAGCGCGCGTGGGGCGATCGGCAGAGTCGCAAAGTGCTCCGCCTGCACCTTCAGCCGCGCGAGCACGGGGAGCAGCAACGCGTGTTCAAGCCACGGCCTCCAGACTGAGCTGTGTCGGGTGACGTAGCCGTAGGTGCCGTAGCCCATGTCGACGGCGTGCTCGAGCCAGCGCGCCGCCCGCTCCACGTCGCCGAGGAGTGCGTATCCCTCGGCGATGACCGCAGTGTACGTGAAGTCGGCCCAGAGGATGTCTTCGGTCCGCGGGTCGAGCACGGCGCGCGCGGCCGCATCATCACCACGGCAGGCGTGGGCGAGGAACTGCGACATCGCGGTAATCGGGTCGTCCGGATGGCGAGCGGAGCACTCGAACTCGCGCAGTGCGTCGTCACGACGGCCAGCCATGAGGTGTATGAGGCCCGCGAGGTGGCAGACGAACGACTGCAGGGCGCCGTCCGGAGCCCGCCGTACCCACTCGAGCGCCGCTTCGTACCGACCCCTCCAGGCCTGGGTGAAGGAACAGATCGCCCAGATGAGCGCGTGGTCGGGCGCGCGGCTGACGAGGTCGCCGCAGACCGCCGCCGCGACGTCGTACTGCTCGGCATTGACGAGGATGAGTCCGTACCACACGGCGATTTCGAGGTCTTCCGGCAGATTCTCATACGCGGTGCCGAGATCGCGGTATGCGTCGACCGCGCGACCTTCGAAGATCGCGACGAGTGACCGAAGTTCGGCGGCGAACGGGCTTGCGGGCGCGAGCCCTTCGATCGCAGCAGCGCACTCGCGCGTCCGCTGCAGCATGGCGGCGCGGTCGTCGGCCAGACCTGCGTTGACGACGGACCAGCAGGCAAAGCCCATTCCGCGCAGCAGGACCGGGTTCTCGGGGGCCAGCGCGAGCGCGTGTTCGAGGTGATCAAACGCCTTCCGGATGCTCGTCCCGGTCATCCGGTTAAGTTCGTGGCGCGAGCGCAGGTACAGGTCGTATGCCTCCGGACTTTCGACGGGCCGCTCCGCGAGCCGAGCATTCTCATGAGGCGTGAGCACCACGTCGAGCGCGTCGACGATCGCGGTGGCCACGCGGTCCTGCATGTCAAACACGTCGGAAAGTGTGCCATCGAAGCGATCGGCCCAGACCGACGCGTCGCTCCCCGCGGCGACAAGCGACGCCGTGATGCGCAGACGATCACCCGCCTTGCGGACGCCGCCCTCGAGCACGTGACTCACCCCGAGAAGGGAGGCGACCTCGCGCGCCGCACGCGCCGGTTCGCGGTACTGCATCATCGTTGTGCGCGAGATCACGCGCAGTCTGCCGACCTTCGAAAGCGTTGTGATGACCTCCTCCGTCACTCCGTCCGCGAAGTACGCGTTGTCGGGATCCGCGCTCATGTTTGCGAACGGCAGTACCGCGATCGAGGGAGCAAGCGGCGTCGTGCCGGTGCTCCGGTCCGACGCCGCACTGGATCGCGGGCCGCCAGAATTCCTGTC
>JBGTMU010000201.1:0-5431 GCA_041743405.1 Longimicrobiales bacterium
AGCCGGTGCTCGCGGCGAACGCCACGGTGCGCGGGGTGATCATCGAGGATGGGGCCACCGTCGACATCGGCGTATTCGATCTGACCGTCGCCGGGGATGTGGACGCTGGCGCGACCGTAGTGGGAACGACCGGGCGGGTGATCATGACCGTCAACGGCACCTTCGCGCCCGCCGCCGGGCAACTTCACCACGGCTGGCCCGGCGATCTCGCGGTTGATCATGCAGGACGAGAGCGGGGTGCTGCGGAGCGCGGGCGATGCCAGCTTCAATGGCAGCGGGACCTCCGGCCTTCTCACCGCGGGCCGCCTTGAACTCGGTGGCGACTTCTTCAGCCAGAACACCAGCACCGGCACGGTGAAGTACGGCGGAAGCTTCACCGCGGAAGAGGTATTCATCATCGGCAACCAGCCGGTGGAGCGGTAGCCCTCGGGGTCTTCCTCCTTACCGTCCTGCTCCCTGGGACTCCCATGCCAGCGGGGGTGCACGCGTGACCCGACCGGCCAATCCCGCCGCCTCGGTGACGGAGTGCGCGTGAATCGTCACGGTATCCTCGATCGGAACGGCGTACCCTCCTCCCATCACCACGGCGAGGGGGATTCCCTCGTGTCTCATCACGGCCACCGTTCGACGATCCCGCTCGGCCATCCCCTCCCGGCTCACGGAAAGCCGACCAAGACGGTCTCCCGCGAAGGCATCGGCACCCGCCAGATAGAAGACCAGATCCGGCTTCGCCCGCGTCACCAGCGCCTTGAGCGCGGCATCGACCGCATCGAGGAAGGCGTCGTCCTCGGCCCCGTCGGGGAGTGCGAGGTCCAAGTCGCTGGTCTCCTTGCGGAATGGGTAGTTCTTCGAGCCATGCACAGAGACGGTGAAGACCGACGGATCGTCTCGGAAGATCGCGGCGGTTCCGTCGCCCTGGTGGACGTCGAGGTCCAGCACCGAGGCCCGTCGGATCCTTCCCTCCGCCTGCAGCGACCGGATGGCTACGGCTACATCGTTGAACACGCAGAACCCCTCCCCGCGATCAGCGAAGGCGTGGTGGGTCCCTCCGGCCAGGTTCGCGGAGGCGCCGTCCTCGAGGGCAGAGCGGCCCGCCGCCATGGTCCCCCCGACCGACCGACGCGAACGCTCGACGAGCTCCGGAGACCAGGGGAATCCGATCCGTCGGATCTCATCGGGCGCAAGCAGCCCATCTCGAACCCGCGCGACGTATTCCGGCGCATGGACGCGTCTGAGTGCGTCATCGTCGGCGCCGGGAGGGATGCGGAGATCGAGGTCCGAAAGCCGCTCGCGAAGGAGCCGGTACTTCTCCATGGGGAAACGATGCCCCGCAGGGAGCGAGAGGATGAACTCGTCGCAGTAGTAGGTCCTCACGCGGGGTGCAGGCCTGCCGACCGGGGCCCGAGAGGATGTGGGTTCACGGGCATCTCACCCATCCCATCCGGATTGCATGTCCGTCGGTGTCATCATCATCGGTCCAGAAAAAGGGTCGGAGCCCGCTCCGACACTCGGAGATTGGAGCGATCGCGATCCCTTCGTTGTTCAGATCTGGCAGGCCTTCCGGGTGGCGGTAGACGCGATCCAGTGCGAACCGTCCATCCGGGCCGATCCGGAAAACTGCCGTGAGGCCGCCACACACTCTGTCGCACGCGGCCCACACTTCCCCGGTTCCCTCGTCGAAGCTGAGACCCATGATTGCGGGGAGTGTTGAGCTGACTTGCCCCACTGCTGTGGCGCTTCCACTGGCGTGATCGAGGTGGAAGAGGTGGAGCATCCCCGTGGCTTCCACCCCGATCAGGAAGAGGCCGCCCCCATTCGGCCCGCGCACCGGAGGGGCGTAGGGTTGCCCCGTGGTGCCATCGATGAACCTGTTTTTCACCAGAAATCCGTCCGGGATCCAGGTTATCGCTTCCACTCCCCGGTTGGGGTCGGTTGGAGGCAGGATCGAGGTCAGGTTCCATTCGTGAGTCGCGCGGAGTTCCGGGTCGGGAGACTCGGGATCGAAACGGAGAATGCTGTTGCGGCTCGTGGAACCGGCGTCATTGTCCCGCTCCGTTACCACGTAGACCCCACGCACGTCTCCTGCGTCGGCCAGCGTCACACCTTCTGCGTCGGGGACGCCTGATCCATCGGGGTAACGGAGGGTCTTTCCCCCGATCCATCCGTCATCCGTGACCGACCCCCAGGCCCCATCCACCCATCGCAGACGAAAGAGACTCGAAGGATCGTTGCGAACCGCCCAGAGCGTCCCAGTGGGAGATCCAGAAGCTGCGATGCCACCGGGATGCGATGGCGCCGGGGTCACCTGATAGTGGAGGCCGCTCAGGTTGGAACCGAAGAGACCGCCCCCGTCCGCGACCTCGACTTCGGCCGGTCCAGGCCATTCCCCCGGGGCAACCGCAGGGGTGGAGGGAGGTGTAAGGGTCTGACCGGAACTGCATCCGAGGATAGCCATGGCAGCAAGTGCCGCGACCGTTCGCCGGGTGCGATGGGGTTCCAGGGGCTCCGGTTGGCTGACCGGATCCGGTGAGTTCCGACCTGGGTGCATTCGATTCAAAGGTTCCGGGTGCTGAGCGCGGCGAGGGTGACACCGCCATGCAAATCCCATGAACGCGGATCATGGCGAGACTGGGTGATCCGGGCAACGACTGAATCAGGAGAAGCGCCGGTCGCGTTCGCCTTCCGGAGCATTCCCGCTACAGGTTGGGATGGAAGAAAGGATCTTGTCGGATCTGGCGCGAACATTGCGGAAACCCGAGCATTCTCCGATTTTGCCCGATGGCCCGGCTGCCGAGACTCGCAAGGCAAGCGAGTCGAGTGCAGCGTGCATGGTGGCGTCGTGAACTCTTTCCTCCGGAGCTGACTTATCGTTCTCTTGAACGTGCGAGGCCGTGGCGGGCTGGGTTTCTGGCTGATCCTCCTGATGTCACTGGTGCTCGGGTCCTGCGACGAACTCCTCATACCTGTCGACGAGGAAGAGGGGACGCGCGTTCGGCTTCGCGTCACTGCTGCCCTCACCCCCGGCATTCCCATCGGTCCGCCTGAACCCAATCGTTTCCGGGCCTGGGTCGAGAGTGAGGATGGCTCCGTTGTCTTCGATTCCATCTTTTCTCCGATCCTCCCTGGAGAAACGGAATGGACAGCCCTGCTTACAGTTCCAGTACGGGAAGGGGTTCCCCGTTCTGTTCGCGTGATCGCCGAACTCTGGTCGATCACGGGCGGCGCGGCGGCTCCCGGATCGATGGCCGACGGGCATTCCGTGGTTCTCTGGAGCATGACGATGGGCCCGATTCTCATGCAACCGGGGACAGATACTGAAGCCGCGGGGGGGACGTTCATTCGTGGGCCGCCCGAGTACGCCCTCATTACGGGGATAGAAATCGAGGGAGTGCCGGAGATCGTCGTCGATACGGACCAGTTTACGCTCACTGCGACGATCACAGGCGGGCCATTTCCTGCGCCTCCCGAGGCGTTCTGGGGCTCGCTCGATGAAGCCGTAGCGCTTGTCGACCGGGAGGGGAACGTTACTGCGGTTGCGCCGGGAACCGCGAGGATCGTGGCTGCAGGCGGTACCAGGTCCGCTACGGCCACCTTCCAGGTCGTGGACCGCATCGCATCGTTTGCGGAAGTTCCAGAGTCGATTGCTCTCCAGAGGATCGGACAGATTGAGGAGATTTCTGTAGTCGTTTTGAATCCGCGGGGGGAGCCCGTGCCCGATGTGCCGCTTCAGTGGTCCGTGATTGAAGGGTCTGCGGTGGAAGTTCTGGATGGGGGTCGGATTCGCGCCGTCCAAGCGGGGGCGGCTCGGCTTCGGGTGGTGCCGGAGGGTCGCAGCTCCCCCGAGGCGTTCGTGGATGTAGAGGTCACGAATCGGATCACCACAGTTCAACTGACGGCTCCCTCCCTCCTCTTTGAGGTCAAGGGCGAAGAAATCCAGTTCACGGCCAAGGCACTGGATGAAGCGGGTCTCGAAGTGGAGGGCGTCCCGATCGTTTGGACCTCCACCAACTCGGAGGTGATCTCCATTTCAGAGTCCGGCCTGGCGGTCGCGCACAGGGAAGGGTCGGCCGAGATTCACGCGTCCACGACCGTGATCCCGCCCCCTGCGGAGGGAGATGTAGCAGCCGAGGACATGGTCACCGCCAAGCTGGAGGTGGTGGCTCGTTGGGCAGTGGATGGGATCGAGCTAGTACCGAACCCCCTCGTGATTGCCTCTCCCGGCGAAGTGGGGCAGTTGACGCTCATCCTCCGGGATCGGAACGGGGATCCGATCTCTATCGAAGGGCGCGAAATCGTCTGGGGGGCACTGCACCCCGATGTGGTGACGGTCGCTCCATCCGGCCTCGTTCTCGCGATTGCGGCGGGAACGACCAAGGTTCGAGCTTCCCACGGGACCGTTCGAGGGGATGCCGACGTGATCGTGCGGTCTCCACCGACTTCGCTGGCCCTTACCCTTGTCCCCGAGACGGTGGAGGCGGGAGCCCCGTTTGCCGTCGAGGCGGCGGTTCTCGATGGGAGAGGGGACCCGGTCACGGACGATCAGGACCGGGAGGTCACTATAGCACTCTGGGAGGAGCCCGTGGAAGAGGGGGCAATGCTCGGGGAAGGAGTGCCGGAGTTCATCGGAGAGTTTACGGCTACGACCGTGGATGGGGTCGCTCGTTTCGAAGGGCTACGCCTGACGAGGGCTCGCGCAGATGTCCGGTTCCGCGTGGTGGCGGAGGGGTTGCAGGACGGGGTCTCGGCCGAAGATCTCGAGGTCACTCCTGCGGCGCCAGCGGAGGTGAGTGTCCTTCCTTCTTCGCCGGCACTCCTGACGGCGGTCGGGGCCACACAGGCGTTCACGGCGATCGTGACCGATGAGTTCGGGAACGAGATTGCGGGGCTTCCCGTTGAGTGGGCTTCGTCGAACCAAGATGCGGCGACGGTGGCGCCGGACGGGACGGTTACGGCGCAGGGCAACGGAGTGGCGGGGATCACGGCGACGAGCAGTGGAGTGACGTCGGAGCCGGTTGAAGTGACGGTGGCCCAGGCGGTAGCGACCGTGACGGTGACGCCTTCCGACCCAGTCACCTTTACCTCCGTGGGTGCGACGCAGGATCTGAGTGCCCAAGCGCGTGACGCGAACGGGAACCTGGTTGCGGGGGCCACGTTCACTTGGGCCTCGTCGAACGAGAGCGCAGCAACGGTATCCGCATCCGGAACCGTGACGGCCCTAGCGAACGGGAGCGCCAGCATCACGGCGACGAGCGGTGGAGTGACCTCTACCGGAGTCGCCGTGACGGTTGCGCAGGCGGTAGCGACCGTGACGGTCACGCCTTCCGACCCGGTCACGCTGACGGCCGTGGGTGCGACGCAGGGCCTGAGTGCGGAAGCGCGTGACGCGAACGAGAACCTGGTCGCCGGAGCCACGTTTACCTGGGCCTCGTCG
>JBGTMU010000202.1:0-3186 GCA_041743405.1 Longimicrobiales bacterium
CACCGACCGTGGCGTGCGGCCCGCGCCCGATGGGCTTCCTCAAAGTCCCCCACGACGTCGTCGGCTTCTCCCGGCGGCGCCAGCCACCCGAGCAGCCACCGCATCCAGCTCGGTGTTGTCATGCGGGTTCCCCGAGGATACCGCCCAGCTCACCCACCATCGCCTGGATCGCGCTCGTCGTTCCGCGCAGCGCCTCGAGACCTCCCGCCTCCACCGCCACCAGCCGGCGGGGCTTGCCGCCCCGCTCGGGGCGTGCGTCCCCCAGCGTCGTCGAAACCAGACCCTTCGCTTCCAGGCGCCGCAGGGTCGTGTAGACGTTGGCACGGCGAACGGAACGGCCGGTTCGATGCTCGATGTCTTCCGCGATCGAAACGGTATAGGCTTCCTCCGGTCCGAGCCGCAGTGAAGCCAGCATGACGAGCAGTTCGAACTCTGCGAGCGAGTCGATCGGCATGGTACCTCCGGTTAACAGTCACGTTGTGAGCATATATGACCAAGCCAGCTCTCCCGGTCAAGAGGACGCGGCGGCCGTAAAACCCGCAGAGTCAGCCTCGACCTCGCCCGTCTCCCTGACTCCACCCCAGCTCGTTTGCTCGGCCAGGGGCCGCTCCCTACCTTCCCGCCTTCCGGTGGCCGCCCCGGTACTTCTGGATCCCCGCATCTTTCTTCAGACAGCATGAACCCCGACGTACAGCCAAGATGAAGCCCCCACCCCACTTGCGTCGTGAACCGCGACCTCGGGCCGCGACCCGCCGCCTGCTGACGCTGGCGCTGGCGGCCCCCCTCCTCTCCGCCTGCGGCGAGGGAGGTGGCCCCGACGCACCGGCCGTAATCGTCCAGGACAGCGCCGGCGTCCTCCTCCTCACCCACCCGATAGACGTGGATCCTCCCGGGTGGGTGGCGGATATGCCCGGGATCCTCGTGCTCCCTGGCGAGTTCTTCCGGGTCTCCGGGGCAGTGGCCCTCTCCGATGGCAGCCTCGTCGTGGCCGATGGGGGGAGCCTGACCCTCCTCCGCTTCGGCCCTGACGGGGAGCCGTCGGGGACGGTGGGAGGCGCGGGGGAAGGCCCTGGCGAGTTTCAGGCCATCCAGCTCCTCGCCCTCTACCCGGGCGACTCCATCCTCACTTTCGACCTGAACCTCCGCAGGGCCTCCCTCTTCGGGGGGGACGGGAGCTTCGGGCGTTCCTTCCAGCTCGAGACCACCGACGAGGCGCCCTTCGCGAACCTCCGCGGGGTGCACGGGGACGGGAGCCTCCTGGCCACCGGTTTCAGCCAGACCCCTCCCGGAGGGCCGGAGAACGGACGCCACTGGTACACCGCTCCCATCTTCCGCTATGGCCCCGACGGAGCCTTCCGAGGGAAGCTGGCGGCGGACGCCGGGGGGGAGAGCTACTTCGAACGCATTGCGGGCGGGTTCACCGTCTTCAACCCCCTCTTCGGGCGATCGAGTTTCGTGGCGGTCGGGCCCGAGCTCGTGGTGGTCGCCGCCAACGACCGATGGGATCTTCGGTTCTTCACCCCCGACGGAACCCTCACCCACCGCGTGCGGCTGGGGGAGGGGCCCCCTCCCCCCGTCACGGATCCGCTGCGGCGGGAAGCTGTGGAGCGGGCCCTCGAGAGCTCCACTTCCACCCGCGATCCCGCCGAGCTTCGACGCATCCACGAAAGCATGGAGGTTCCCGCCACCTTTCCGGCACACGCCCGGGTGCTCGTGGACGGGCTGAACCACGTCTGGGTGGAGCGGTATACCCTCACTCCGGCGCAGGAGTCGGAGTGGCTCGTATTCTCCCCGATCGGCGAACTGGCAGCGCGGGTCACCCTCCCCGCCCGTTTCACCCCCCACCACATCGGCGCGGACTTCCTCCTGGGAGTGCTCCGCGACGAGTTCGAGGTGGAGCAGGTGGTGCGGATTCCGCTGGAGAGGTAGGGGGTCCCATCCACTCATTCCAGAGCCCTTCATCTCCCATGGCGACCTGCCCCGACTGCCTCAGCCGTTTCCCTGCCTTGCCAAAGAGGACGGGGAGCGGGTCCGGGCAGTGCTGAGACAGCTTGAGATCTGAGGAGGCACCCGCATGTCCGCAGCCCTTGTCCCCGCCCCCGACCCGGCCCAAGCCGCCACCGCCCCAGGAAGCCCCCTCGGACGGATGGCCATATTCGCGACCGTGGCCCTGGCCGTCTACCTCACGGGGCGGAGCGTCGTGCAGTTCCCCGGCGCAGCAGACCACACGGCGTGGCTCGCGGTTGGGGTGTGGGTCGATCTGGGGGTCATCCTGCCGATCTTCTACTATCTCCTCCTTGTCCGCAGGGGAAGCGTCCCCGCGGTCACCCTCCTTCCGGTCTTCATCGCCTGCACCCTGATCGCGTCGACCCTCCTCACCGATCACGCCCCCTGGGTTGCTCATCTCTGGATCCTCGCTCTTCCGGCCGAGGGAGCTCTGATCTGGCTCGCGGGCGGGACATCGCTTCGGATCCTTCGCCTCTATCGGTCCGTCCCCCGCTCCGAACGCAGCTTCCCGGAGGACTTCCCCGCAGCGGTGGAGGGGGTGCTCGGGAGTTCGCGCCCAGCGCGCTCACTTCCAGGCGAGCTGGTCCTTCTCCACTTGGCGTTGGGCTCCTGGCGCCGTCCCCCGTTCGTGCCCGCGGGCACCCAGCCATTCTGGTCGCATCGGGACTCGGCCTGGCCCGCCATCTTCGCGGCCGCCCTTCTTGTGATGGCCACCGAGATCGCCGTCGTTCACCTCCTCGTTGCCCTCTGGAACCCCACTGCGGCCTGGATCCTGACCGGACTCGGGTGCTACGGGGCCGTCTGGCTCGTGGGTGACTTTCAGGCGCTTCGCCTCCGCCCCACCCTGCTCACCCCCTCCCATCTGCTCGTTCGAACGGGGATGCGATGGACCGCCGACATCCCCCTTCGCGCGATCCAGTCCGTGTCCCCGGTCCGATCCGGCAGCGCGCCGGAAGGAGCCATCACCCTCGCCGTGTCGGGGAGTCCGAACTGGGTCCTCGAGCTGGATCGACCCATCCGGATCCGCGGGCTCCTCGGGATCGAGCGCGAGTCCCGCGTCCTGGCGGTACAGATGGACGGCAAGGAGTTCGGTGAGGCGCTCCGCGCACGAATCGAGGGCGCCGCGGCGGGATGAGGCCTGCGGGCACCCCCGACGCTCCCTCAGTGCCTCCGCGAGTC
>JBGTMU010000203.1:0-27248 GCA_041743405.1 Longimicrobiales bacterium
GCTGAAGCGGGTATCCACTTCGCTCCCCTAGGTACTACCGGTTGTGGTCGCCGCCGCGCACGCGGTGGTAGGCAACGGCATCCGATTCCACGGCCTGCTGGATCAGGCGATAGAACAGGAGTCCTCGCGCTCGAGAGGTGCGGCGATTGAAGCGGAAGGTAAACTCGTCCAGATAGTACCTGAGGTGCTCGTCGCCAATGGCGCCGTGGTAGGTTCCGAGCCACCACCGCTTGAGGAGGGAGGCCACACGGTGCACGCGGGGCATGGCTGCGTGCCCTGGGAAGCGAGTGGCTCGCAGGCTCTGGGGACGGTGCTGATAGTGGGTGCGGGAGAGGGGAACGTAGCCGGACCACCCATCCGTGCGAACGACAGCTCCCTCCGCCACGCTGTGCTCGATGAAAGGGATGAGGCTGCTTGCGGAAGCATCTTGCACCGGGGCCATTCGGATGCGGCCTGTCGCCTGTCCGCGGACTTCGGCGGCGATCACGATGAGGGAACGTGAGGTTCCGCGTCCATCGGTCTCATTGCCTCTGCCTCCGAGGAAGGTTTCGTCAACCTCGACCTCGCCGGTCAGCCGCTCGCGATCGGGGCGCACCATCGCTCGACGGAGCTTGTGGAGCCATGTCCAAGCTGTCTGATAGCTCCCAAGCCCCAGGATCCGCTGGAGCCCCAGAGCGTTCACCCCGTGCTTCTGATTGGTCAGGTACCAGATCGCCTGGAACCACATGCGCAGGGGTTTACGGGTGCCTTGGAAGAGCGTTCCGGCTATGACGGAAGTCTGGCGGCCACAGCCCGGGCACCGCACCAGCCCCCGGCTCGTCGTCCAACTTCCCATCTGGCCGCACCCGGGGCAGGTGAACCCATGTGGCCAGCGAACCCGCCGTAGAAATGCCTCACAGGCGGCCTCCGACGAGAACCACTCATCGAATTCCGCCAGAGTTCGGGGGTAGTCCACCCCGCCTATCGGATGGGATGTCGTAGCGGACACCCCTATATCTTGGGGTAAGGGGAGCGAAGTGGATACCCCCTTCGACGGATACGACCCGCTCTTTTCCTGGTGGGTGCGAACGCCCTACGGTCGCTTCTCGGAGGCCATTGAAGGGTACCGCACCCTGCTCCGCCGGGATGGGGCCGGATTTCGCCCGGGCGCGCCCGAGCCGACGATCGGCGATCCGCTGGGCCGCGATGCGCTTCTCCTCGATCTTCGCAACGAGATGATCGCCTATTCCCCCGAAGAGCTGATGGAGCTGGCGGAACGGGAACTGGAATGGGGCGCGGCCCGCTTGCGGGAGGCCTCGCGGGAACTCGGGTTCGGTGATGACTGGCACGCCGCACTCGAGCATGTGAAGTCGCTGCACGTCGAGCCGGGTCAGCAGATCCATCTGGTGACCGAACTGGCCTACGAGGCCGAAGCCTGGGTCGAGGAACGGGATCTCGTGACCATTCCGCCGCTCGCGAAGGAGGTCTGGCGGATGGAGATGCTCTCGCCGGCGCGGCAGCGGATCGCCCCCTTCTTCCTCGGCGGTGAGACGGTCCAGGTGGCCTTCCCTACCGACGAGATGACTCACGAAGAGAAGCTCATGAGCCTGCGCTCGAACAACGAGCACTTCTCCCGCGCGGTGGTGCATCACGAGCTGATCCCGGGTCATCACCTCCAGGGGTTCATGACTTCGCGGTACAGCACGCACCGAGGGGTCTTCTCCACCCCGTTCTGGGGAGAGGGATGGGCGCTCTACTGGGAGCTCCTCATGTGGGATCTGGACTTCCCCCGGAGTCCCGAAGACCGGATCGGCATGCTCGTATGGCGCAACCATCGGGCGGCGCGGATCCTCTTCTCGCTCGGCTTCCATCTGGGGCTCATGACACCGGACGAGGCGGTGGAACTCCTGGTGAGCCGTGTCGGATTCGAGCGCTCAGCCTCGGAGGCCGAGGTACGACGGTCGTTCGGTGGGCAGTATTCCCCCCTGTACCAGGCGGGTTACCTTCTCGGTGGACTCCAGCTTCGCGAGCTTCACCGGGAGATGGTGGAGGGCGGGCGGATGTCCAACCGGCAATTCCACGATCACATCCTGAAGAGCGGGCGCATGCCCATCGAGATGGTTCGGGCGTCGGTAACGGGCGAGCCCCCCCCGCGGGCGTTCCAGGCGCAGTGGCGCTTCTATTCCCTGGCAGACACCCGATGAACACCCCCCTTTCGACCCGAAACCGGCGAACCCTCCCCAACGGAAGCCAATGACCGAAATCCAGGACAGCCCCCACGGGACCGAAACGATTCTCGTTGTGGACGACAACCGCGCGGCGGTGAGTGCGATCCGGCGCACGCTCGAATTCCATGGCTATACGGTGGTGGAAGCCCACTCCCCGGCAGAAGCCCTCGAGCGGCTGCGGACGGGCTCACCCGAAGCGGACCTGGTCGTTACCGACATGATCATGCCGGGAATGAGCGGAATCGCTCTCAGCGAGGCGCTCAGGGGCGTCCGCCCTTCGCTCCCGATTCTCCTCGTTTCGGGATACTCAGATCAGGAAGTCCCTCACGAGCTGCTCGCGCGCGCCCGCACGGCATTCCTGAGAAAGCCGTTCTCGATCCGGGAACTGGCGGAGCGTGTCCGGGCTCTGCTCGACGAGTAGCCCGTCCCTGCAATCAGAAAGCAGGGGCGATCAGGAGCGCGTTCGTGTAGAGCTGGTACCCTCCATACCAGAAGAGCCGGAAGAGGGGATCATCCGCGAAGAGAATGACCTTCCCGGAGCCCATCCTGCGTTCGGCCAGCCAGGCGCTCCGGTCGAGCCGCTCCAGGTTCCCCTCCGAAATCACCCCGGAGATCCGATCCAGCCCCTGCGGAAAGCGCGCCACGGATTCAAACCGGGTAGTGGGCTCGAACCCCACTCCGGATGAGAGCACGAAGACCCGGGCCTCGTCGCCGGGGACGGAAGCCCCATAGCTCAGCGGGTGCAGGGGATCGAGGTGTGCGGTCAGGATCGTCCCCGGAATCCGCTCGCGCCAGCTTTCCGCTTCACGTTCCTCCCGGGTCATGAGCGCTTCAGCCAGACGCGCGTCACGGTCCCCCTCCTCCTCATCGACAGAAGTGCGTTCCTCCACACCCGCCAGCGGGAGGGCGAGCCGCTGGGCCGCCGGTCCGATCGCGACAAGGGTTCCTCCCGCCTGGATCCACCCGCGCAGCCGCTCCATTCCCCCGTCTCCCAGGGTGTTCACCGGGTTCCCGGGCGGAACCACGATCACGTCGTACACACTCAGATTGGTCGAGCCGATATCGCCCACATTCACGGCGTCGAAGGGGAGATCGAGGATCCGTTCGAGGAAGAACCAGTGCGCCCCGAATCCGGTGGCCGACGTCCCCTCTCCTCCCAGGAGCGCAATGCGAGGCATGGAGAGCGCGGCAGCATCGTTCGAGCCGAGGTCGATGCCGCCGGTCGCGTACCCGGTCGACACCGGCGTGACCACCCCCCCCAGTCCGGCCTCTTCCAGCTTTCGATCCAGCTCCTCGTTCCGTCCCTGGGGGAAGAACAGGGTCCCGTGCGGGTAGTGGGAACCGCCCAGGGTGAAGGTGTCGGCCATGGCATAGGCCCGCCCCCCCTCTTCGAGAAAGCGCCCCAGGGCCTGGGCATGCGAGAATGAGGGCTCGAGCAGATACCCATAGGCCCCCGGGTTGGCGAGGGGCGCCCCGATCCGGGAGGCCGGGTCGGTCACGGGGCTCCAGCTTCCCGGGGCCGCGCCCGTCGCCGAGTGAGCCTCCACGCCATAGGCGTAGGGGAGGGCCCAGGCCGTGATGTCATAGGATGAACTTCCCTCGAGAAGGTTGTCAGGGCGGAGGAGTGCCCCGGCCAGCCTTCCCTTCGCCTGCCGCGCCCGGACCCGGTACGTGCCCGCGGGGAGCGAGGTGCGCGAAACGTATCCGGGGTGCGCGGCCGTCTCGAACTCCACTTCCCCGTCGGCCCGTTCCACCTGGATCTCGTGTGCACGGAGGAAGCTGACGAGCGCTTCGGCACGCGTGGGGTCCGCGCCGGGAACGAGATAGACGTCTTCCAGCCCTTCGTCGATGGTGCGATGGAATTCGGCGAACCCCAGCAGCAGATCTGACTTGCCGCCCGCGGCCGTTCGGATGGTGGCGTTCCCGGTGGTCCGGTGGCCGAAGGCGCGATCCCGGAGTGTCAGCGTGGTGCCGTCCGGGCGCTCCACCTGCCGACCCCCGAAGCCGCCACCCCCCTGTTCATACGTCATCCCGACGGCTCCGAGGAGCGAGGGCCAGGAATCGCCGTAGCCGGGGTAGAAGAGGTCGAAGTTCTGGCCCGTGTAGTAGAGCAGGCGCTCCCGATCCATGGCTCCCGCGTTCCCCGCCCCGAACCGCGCGCCCCAGTCGAGA
This sequence comes from Longimicrobiales bacterium, assembly GCA_041743405.1. Taxonomy (GTDB): domain Bacteria; phylum Gemmatimonadota; class Gemmatimonadetes; order Longimicrobiales; family Gaopeijiaceae; genus JBGTMU01. Next base: position 4,380 of record JBGTMU010000203.1, read on the forward strand.
ATATGCGGCGGGTAGATCGGGTTCACCGGCTTCGCCGCCGGGAAGAAGAAGTAGCTCGAGGTGTACCCCATTTCGTGGAAGTCCACATGGACCTGGGGGTTGTATCGATTGAACCGGACGCGGCGCGCGCGGGTCTCGACCTGGCTGAGCCATGCCCAGTCTCGATTCAGGTCGAAGAGGTAGTGGTTGACCCTTCCTCCGGGCCAGGGCTCACGCCGCTCGCGGATCTCCCGGTTGGTGTTGGCCCGGGTCTGTGCGGCCCCCCGGTAGAAGTTCACGTAGCGATCGCGCCCATCGGGGTTCGCCGAGGGGTCCATGACCACGATGACCGAGTCGAGAGCCGCCTGGAGGCCGTCCACGTTGGCCGCAAGGTCATATGCGGTCCAGATCGCCGCTTCCGGGGAGGAACTCTCGTTTCCGTGAATTCCGTAGGTGAAGTAGAGCACGGCCGGATTCGTGGCCGCGATCTCCCTCGCCCGCGCTTCGGAGGTGGAAGGGTCGGTGAGTTCCCGGTTCAGCCGGAGGATCTCGTCCAGTCTGGCGCGATGGGGCTCGGAGGCGATGAGCACCTGGACCAGTGGACGCCCTTCATTCGTCTCGCCGTAGCTGTCGGTCGACACGAGGGGCGAGGCCTCCGCGAGCGCCATCATGTAGCGCTGCACCCCGGCCACATCGGTGAACCGGTCCCCGATCTCGTACCCGAGCACCTGCGCCGGCGTGGGGATCGTCTGGGCGGAGATGGCATCGGGAAGTACTGCAAGGAAGGCGGCAAGGGCCACCCATCCGGCTCGGCTGGAGCGCATCGTGGTTTCCGGAGGTCGAGGAATGGAGCAGAACGAAGCCTCGAAGGTATTCCTTGGGGTCAGGAGGAAGCAACTGGTTGACAGGCCGTTGAACTACCGGAGGGACCACCGCGACGGGGTCTTGCGTGTCCGGGGGTTGACCCTCCGGCGTGCCCCGCTCACCTTCCGCCAGCCACCCTCTCCCCGAAGGCCCAATGTTCCCGCTCCATCGACGCCCTCTCGTTCTCCTCCTCGCCCTCGCCCTCCTGGGAGGGTGCGACGACGGCATTCCCTCGTCCACCGGGGAGAGCACGATCGAGGCGGAGCTCTTCATCACGACGATGGTGGAGCTGCGGAAGGCGGCCCTCATCCGGGAGAGCCAGGTGATTCCTGGAGAGGAGCGGGATCGGGTCCTCCGGGAACAGGGAGTCACGGCCGAACAGCTCACGCACTTCGTGGAGGTCCACGGTGGGAACGTCCCCTTCATGACGCGCGTGTGGGGGCACGTCGAGCAGCGGCTGAACGAGGCCACCTACGAAGAATACCGGAACACGCCGGACGCCTGATCCGGGCCCTCGCTGGCGCGGCCTGCCACTCCGGTTGTCCGGGGGCCCCGGCTCGGGAATCCCGGGTCAGAACACCCGGAAGCTGATCCCGATCGCAATCGCGCTCCGATCTCCGATCGAGCCCCCGAAACGCACCGCCCATCCGGGATCGAAAGAGACGTCAATCCCGAGATCCACCGCGAAATCCAGGCTCAGATCATCCCGCGGCCGCTCGCCCCCGATCGGAGCATCCAGAACCACACGCGGGGAGATCGAGGGGTGGAACCAGATCCCTTCCGCCTCCATCTCGACGCCGAAGGAGACCCCGAGCGGAACGGAGAGGAGTACCCCGTCACCCACCCCGACCCCGCCTCCCGTGAACCACGAGACATCCACCGGAAAGTCGTCCGAGGCCCTCATCAGCGGGCGGGAGTAGTCGACCCCTCCGTAGACCGACACCTTGTCCCCGGGATCTTCGGCGAGACCCAGGCGATAGCCGAGCGGCCCCCCGGCCCGCCATGTGGCGAGTACCCCGATCCCGTCGCCCGGCGATGGATCCACGAGGTAGATCGCCCACCCGGCGGGCGCAGAGGGCGAAACCAGCATCGGTCCGTCCCATGCCACCTGGGCCCGAAGCTGCGAAGCAGAGAGCAGCAGCGCTCCCCCCATCAGAAATCCCGTAACCATCCGCTTCATGGACCATTCTCCTTTGGAGGCCGTTGAACTACTGGAGGGCGCACGCCGTTGGGAGCGCCCGACCACCCTTTTCGCGGCGGTGCCCGCCCGATCGCAGGCGGCCGCGCCGCTCGCCCCTCATCACTCCCATTCGATCGTGGCAGGAGGCTTGGAACTCACGTCGTAGGTCACCCGGTTCACGCCCGGGACTTCATTGATGATCCGCGTCGAAATTCTTCCGAGGGCGTCGTATGGGAAGGGATACCAGTCCGCGGTCATCCCGTCCCGTGAGGTGACGGCCCTGAGGGCGATCACATTCTCGTATGTGCGTCCGTCGCCCATGACCCCCACCGAGCGAACGGGGAGCAGCACGGCGAAGGCCTGCCAGATCTCGTCGTAGAGTCCGGCTTCCCGGATTTCCTCGAGGTAGATCGCATCGGCCTCCCTGAGTACGGCGAGCCTCGGCTCGTTGACCTCGCCCAGAACCCGGATCCCGAGACCGGGCCCCGGAAAGGGATGGCGCCCTACAAACTCCTCGGGGAGCCCGAGCTCCCGTCCTACATTGCGGACCTCGTCCTTGAAGAGCTCGCGGAGCGGCTCGATCAGGGCGAAGGGCATGTTCTCCGGCAGCCCGCCCACATTGTGATGCGTCTTGATCGTGACGGAGGGCCCCCCCGTGGAAACCGACTCGATGACGTCGGGATAGAGGGTCCCCTGAACCAGGAACTTCGCATCCGTCCCCGCCTCCCGGGCGGTCTGCTCGAAGACCTGGATGAAGGTGTTACCGATCGCTTTCCGCTTCAGTTCCGGATCCGTGATCCCTGCGAGAGCGCCGAGGAACTGCTCCCGGGCGTCCACCACGACGAGACGGATTCCCATGTGTTTCCGGAACGTCCGCTCGACGGTCTCCCGCTCATGTTTCCGCAGGAGGCCGTTGTCCACGAAGATGCAGGTAAGTCGGTCGCCGATCGCGCGATGCACGAGGGCCGCCGCTACGGACGAGTCCACGCCCCCGGACAGCCCGCAGATGACCTGCGCATCTCCCGCCACTTCGGCTATACTTGCCACCGAATCATCCACGAAGGCCCCCGGGGTCCAGGTCGGTCGACACCCGGCCACCCGGAACAGGAAGTTCGAGAGGATCTCTTCGCCTCGGGTGGTATGCGCCACCTCGGGGTGGAACTGGACCCCATGGATCTCCCGATCGACGGAGCGGAACGCCGCAACCGGGAGGGTCGAGGTGGAAGCGACGGTCCGATATCCCGGCGGAGGCGCGTCCACGTGATCTCCGTGCGAGCACCAGACGCGCGTCGATTCGGCGGGATCGAAGCCATCGAAGAGCCCTTCGGGTTCCAGAACCCTGAGATCGGCCCGCCCGTACTCCCGCTGCCCCTTGTGCACATCGCCCCCCTCGAGATGCGCGATGAGCTGCATTCCGTAGCAGATCCCGAGGATGGGAATCCCCTGATCCAGAAGCGCCCGCTCGACGGTCGGCACCTCCGCGTCGTACACGGAGGCTGGCCCGCCCGAGAGGATGATCCCCTTTGGGCCCCACTCGCGGATCCATTCGAGCGAACGGGTGGGAGGATGGATCTCGCAGAACACCCGCTCTTCCCGGATGCGCCGGGCTATGAGCTGCGTGAACTGCGATCCATAGTCCAGGATCAGAATGCGATCGTGCTCTCCGGCGACAGTCATCGATACCTCGGTGGGGAAGTGATGCCTCGATGGATCATTTGCGGGGTACGCCCGTGGGCGGGGGCTCCGACGAAGCTGCGGCGGAGCTCGCTGGGGATGGAGGCTCCGACGAAGCTGCGGCAGCGCTCGCACGGGGCGGGATGGATTCTCCGTTCACGAGGTCGTCCAGGGTTTCTCGGCGACGCACGAGATGCACCGATTCACCCTCCACGAGGACTTCGGGGGGGCGCCTCCGCGCATTGTAATTCGAAGACATCGAGAAGCCGTATGCGCCCGCAGTGCCCACCAGGAGGAGGTCCCCCTCGTCCGGAAGCGGGAGCTCCCGGTCACGCGCGAGGAAGTCGCCGGTTTCGCATACCGGGCCGACCACGTCCACGCTGCGATGTTCTGCGGCAGGGCGCAGGGTCACCGGCTCGATCCGGTGGAACCCCCCGTAGTGCGAAGGGCGGAGCAGCTCGGTCATTCCCCCGTCGGTGATGACGAAGGTTTTCCCCCCGGACACCTTCACGTAACGCACCCGGGTGAGGAGGGCTCCCGCCTCCCCCACGATCGAGCGCCCCGGCTCGAGGATCAGGCGGAGTCCCCGCGCCGCCACCCGGGGCACAACCGCCTCGGCCAGCTCTTCGATCGAAAGTCCGGCCTCTCCAGCGTACCCCACCCCGAACCCGCCCCCCAGATCGAGATATTCGAGAGCGATCCCATCCTCTGCGAGGCGGTCGACGAGGGCGAGCACCGTATCCAGTGCCTCGACGTACGGGCCGATCTCCACGATCTGCGAGCCGATGTGGACATCGATCCCCCGGAACCAGAGCTGTTCGCTCGACGCCCTCTCCCGATACAGGCGCTCGGCGGTCGATACCGGGATCCCGAACTTGGAAGCGGCATGACCGGTCCGGGTGTATTCATGGGGCGTCGGCGAAGCCACATCCGGGTTCACCCGCAGCCCCACGGGGGCACGGCGCCCCGATTCGGCTGCCACCCGCTCGAGCTGGACGAGCTCCCCTTCGCTCTCCACATGAAAGGCGAGGATTCCGGCGTCGAGCCCCGCTTTCATTTCGTCTTCACCCTTCGCCACCCCTGCGTACACGATGCGCTCGGGAGGAATCCCGGCCAGAAGCGCCCGGTGGAGCTCTCCGAGCGACACGATGTCGGCACCCGCGCCGAGCGCCCCGATGCGGTTGAGGACGGCCAGGTTCCCATTCGCCTTGACCGAGTAGGCCAGGAGCAGGTCGATGCCGGAGAACGCACGTTGAAACCGTTGCACCCGCTCCTCGATCCCCTGCGCATCGTAGACGAAGAGGGGTGTTCCGAACTCCTCCGCCAGCCCCTCGAGCGAGTGGGCGCGGCAGTGCAGCACCCCCTCCACCCGCAGGAACCCCGATCCGGGCCCGCTCCGGAGCTCCATCAGTAGGCTTTGGCCCACACGACTTCGTGGAGCGCCTTCCCTCCTCCGATGCATGTGTCCGGCGGTGTTTCTGACTGGAAGTCGGGATCGGGAATGCAGCGGAGCGTGGCCTTCGTCTCGGCCTTCACCCGCTCCTCCACCTCCGGATCACCACTCCACCCCGTGTAGACGAAACCGCCCTCCCCATCCAGGATCTCGGCCATCTCCCCGAAACGCCGGATCCCCCGGTAGGAGTGGGCCTCGCGGCGTGCCCGGGCCCGCTCCAGAAGCTCGCCCTGGAACGACTCGAGCCGGGCCGGGAGCTCGCTGATGGCCTGGGTCTCCGGAAGGAAGGCCTTGCGATCTTCCCCCTCACCGGTGACCCGCTTCACGAGCACGACCTGTTCCTTCGCGAGATCCTTCGGACCGATCTCCATGCGGAAGGGGACGCCCTTGCGTTCCCATTCGTAGAACTTCGCGCCCGGGTTAAGGTGATCCCGGTCGTCTACCTTCGCCCGGACCCCGGCCTCTTTCAGTCTCTGATGAATCTGATGCGCCTTCCCGATCACCGACGCGCGCTCCTCTTCTTTCCGGAAGATGGGCACGATGACCACCTGGGTCGGGGCGAGACGGGGCGGCACCACGATCCCGGCATCATCGCCGTGGGTCATCACCATCCCGCCAACCATGCGCGTCGAGGTGCCCCATGAGGTGTTCCAGGCGTACTCTTCCACTCCCGCTTCGCTCTGAAAACGGAGGTCGAACTGCTTCGAGAAGTTCTGTCCGAGGTTGTGGGAGGTCCCCGCCTGGAGCGCCCGATTGTCCTGCATCATGGCTTCGCAGGAATAGGTACGGACGGCCCCGGCGAACTTCTCCGACTCGGACTTGAGGCCCGTCACCACCGGCATCGCGATGAACTCTTCCATGAAGCGCCGGTAGACCCCGAGCATGCGGCGCGTCTCTTCCTCGGCCTCCTGATCGGTGGCGTGCGCCGTATGCCCTTCCTGCCAGAGAAACTCGGCGGTGCGAAGAAAGAGCCGGGTCCGAAGCTCCCAGCGCATCACATTCGCCCACTGGTTCATGAGGATGGGAAGGTCGCGGTACGACTGCACCCACTTCGCATACATGTGGTAGATGATGGTTTCCGAGGTGGGGCGGATCACGAGCGGCTCATCCAGCTCCTTGCCTCCCGCGTGGGTCACCACTGCCAGCTCGGGTTTGAACCCCGCGACATGTTCCTTCTCCCTTTCGATGAAGCTCATCGGGATGAGAAGGGGGAAGTAGGCGTTCTCGTGCCCGGTCTCCTTGAACATGTCGTCGAGGCCGCGCTGCATGTTCTCCCAGATCCCGTATCCCCAGGGACGGATCACCATGCTTCCTCGAACGGGCGAATGGTCCGCCAGCTCCGCCCGGTGAACGACCTCGTTGTACCATGCGCTGAAGTCTTCAGCCCGTGGGGTCAGTGCCTTGTCGTCAGCCATCGTGCATTCCCTGCGTGATTGGAGGTCAGCTTCCGTCGGAGCCGGAGGCGGCGTTGGTTTTCCTGCGCATCCGATCCCTTCCGAGAACAAAGGCCCCCGGAATGATCAGGAGCAGGAGAGAGAGCACGGCCCATGTCAGGCGGAACGGGAGGTCGGTTCCGGAGCTCAGGAGGAAGGCGACCCCAGCCCCGCCGCCCAGCGCAAGCAGGATTGCGGCGCCCAGAAGGACATACTCCAGCGCGTTCAGGCGTCGGATTACCTGCTCCATCTCTTCGCGGGTGCCGTCGTAGCCCTGTTCTTCCTTCACCCGCTGCTTCCTTCCTTCAAGCGATCGGGATCGGTCAGATCCGCGAGCGGGCATTCCCGCTCTTCCCCCGACTGCATATTGCGCACTACCGCCGCGCCCCGCGCGACCTCATCCGGTCCGAGTACGATGACCTCGCGGGCGCCCTCGGTCGCGGCGGCGGAGAACTGTTTGCCCACCTTCTGCCTGCGCAGGGGGTAGATCACGGAGCGGCCTAGCGCCCGTTGCGCGCGTGCGATGCGTCGGGCGAGCGGGGCCTGCTCTTCGCTCACCGCGACGATGTAGCAGTCGACCTCCCTTCGGTACTCGGGTGCGATGCCGCGCTCCTTCAGAAGCTCCCCGAGAACCACGTCTCCCATGCCGAAACCCACGGCCGGGAGCGATTCTCCGCCCACCATCTCCAGAAGCCGGTCGTATCGCCCGCCTCCGCAGATGGCTCTGAATTCCCCCTGCCGATCGAAGATCTCGAACACGACCCCGGTATAGTACGCCAGGCCCCGGACGATGGTGAGATCGAATTCCACGAACTCCCCCTGGCCCAGGTCCTCCATGTGGGACAGGAACTCTCTCAGTTCGCCGATCCGCTCGGAGACCGCAGGGTCATGTCCGAATGCGGCCTGAATCTCGTCCAGCCCCTTCGATCGGAAAAGCGCCAGGATCGATTCCGCCTGCTCCCCGGACAGGCCCGCCTCGGTCGAGAGCCGCTCGCGGATTCGCTCCGCCGGCTCCCTCTCCACCTTGTCGACGATCGCGTACGCGGTCAGGAGTCGATCTTCCGGCACACCCGCGCTCGTGAGAAGGGAGGCGAGGAGCCTGCGGTCGGAAACCCGCGCCCGGATGTGTTCCGAGCCCAGCCCGAGTTCCCGGAGTGCGTCGAGCGCTACCGAGAGCACTTCGGCATCCGCAGCCACGCTTTCTTCCCCGAAGAGATCCACGTTCCACTGAAAATGCTCGCGCAGGCGTCCACGCTGCTGCCGCTCATACCGGAATAGCTGCGGGATCGAGAACCAGCGGATCGGCTTGGGGAGTGCGCGGCTCCGCTCGCCCAGGATCCGGGCCAGCGAAGGCGTCATCTCCGGCCTCAGCGAGATCGCCCGCTCCCCCTTGTCCACGAAGTTGTAGAGCTGCCCGACGATCTCTTCTCCGCTCTTCTCGATGTAGAGGTCGAGCTCTTCCAGGGGAGGGCCATCATACTCCAGAAAGCCGTAGCGCCGGGAGACCCGGCGCCAGCATTCGAACAGGTGGTTTCGGAAGGCGAGTTCCTCCGGAGGGAAGTCGCGAAACCCCGGAAGTCGCCTGAAATCAGCGGCTTTGGACATGGGCGAATCTACCCGGAATCGTCGGGGAGGGGCAAGGCTTCGACAGGGATCCATCCCTTCTCCAGAAGCACATCTCCCACCGTGTGGGACGACCCGCACACCACCACCGTACCCCCGGGAGCTGCCTCATTCTGCGCCCAGAGGAGGGCCCTTCGCAGGTCGGGCTCCGCGTGCCCCGTGCCGGAAGGGAGGAGAGCCGATGCGGCGAGGGGATTCCACCTGCGGGCCGGAGGCGCGGAATCCGGAACCGTCAGGACCATGCGATCAAAGGAGCCCCCCATCGGTGGGAGCATACCTTCCACCTCCTTGTCGGAGAGGATCCCGACGATGCCGATCCAGGGCCTCGGGGGATCGACCACCCGCAGCGTCGAGAGCAGAGCCTCGACACCGGCCGGGTTGTGAGCCACGTCGAGAACCCATGAGCGGCCCCCTTCCCGCACCACCTGGAAGCGGCCGGGGATGCGGGCCTCGGCCACCCCGGCCACCACCGCCGGGCCGGGGATCGGGAACCGGGATGGAAGGGCCTCCAGTGCCCGGACCGCCAGAGCGATGTTCCTGAGCGAGTGCTCACCGATCAGAGGCGAGAGCAGCTCGAGCGGACCCCAGCGCTCTGTTTCCAGACGAAGCCGACTCCCACCCAGCGAGAAGGCCCCCACGGGGTGGGGCACATGAACGAGCGGCGCCCCGACTCGGGCCGCCTGCCGCATGAGTTCGCCCAGCGCCTCCGGGTCATCGGTGGCGGTGAAGGCCGGAATTCCGGGCTTCAGAATGCCTGCCTTCTCATGTGCGATCTCCGTGAGGCTCTCGCCCAGATATTCCCGATGATCTCCGGAGATGTTGGTGATGGCCGTGAGCACCGGCTGGACCACGTTGGTCGTGTCCAGGCGCCCACCGAGTCCCACTTCGATTACCGCGACATCGACCCCCGCCTCGGCCATCGCCAGAAAGGCCAGAATCGTCGTGGCCTCGAAGAAGGAGGGAGCCTCCCGGAGGAAGAAGGGCCGAAGTACGGCCGCTGCAGCCTCCAGCCTCGAATCCGGGAGGGGGGCTCCGTTTACGAGGATCCGTTCGCGGAACGCGACCAGGTGCGGCGAGCTGTTCAGGCCGACGCGGAGTCCGGCCTCGCGAAGCACGCTGGCCCAGATCCGGGCCACCGAGCCCTTCCCGTTCGTGCCTCCCACGTGGAGTACCGGAACCGCGAGGTGGGGGTCGCCGACCTCCTTCAGAATCCGGCGCGTGCGCTCGAGGCCCCATTCCACCCTCCCGGGGAGGGGGGGAAAGAGTCGGGCCGCCAGCGGATCTCCCGCCGGCAGCCCGTATCGATCGACCGGTCCGGGGCGCCCGGGCGCCCCAGCGCTCACCCCGCGCTCCCCTTCGGGGCGAACATGTGTCGGATGAGGCGGACCACGGTCTCCCGCATTTCGCGGCGGTCCACGACCCGGTCCACCATCCCGTGCTCCATGAGGAATTCCGACCGCTGAAAGCCCGAAGGAAGCTCCTGCTTGATCGTTTCCTCGATGACCCGGGGCCCCGCGAACCCGATCAGGGCCTGCGGCTCGGCAAGGTTCACATCCCCGAGCATGGCAAAGGAGGCGGTCACTCCCCCGGTGGTCGGGTCGGTCATGATCGAGAGGAAGGGGATCCCCGCCTCATGGAGACGGGCCAGTACTGCAGAAGTCTTGGCAAGCTGCATGAGCGAGTAGATCCCCTCCATCATCCGCGCCCCCCCGGATGCGGACACGATCATGAGCGGGCGCTCCTCGGCGAGGGCGAGTCGACCGATCCGGGCCAGTTTTTCTCCCACGACGGAGCCCATTGATCCGCCGATGAAGGAGAAGTCCATTACGGCCAGCGCGACAGGGATGCCGTCCAGCGTTCCGGTTCCGGTGATGATCGCCTCACCCCTTCCCGTCTTCTTTTCCGCCGCGGCCAGCCGGGAGGCGTAGGGCTTCAGGTCCGTGAACTCGAGGGGATCCGCGCTCCGCATGGCCGTTTCGGTCTCACTGAAACTTCCTTCGTCCGTGAGAATCGAGATGTACCCGGTGGCGCTCAGGCGGAAGTGGTGCCCACAGCTCGGGCACACGAAGAGGTTCTGCGTGAGCTTCTCACGGTAGAGGATCTCACCGCACCCCTCGCACTTGTCGAACACGTCCGAAGGGACGTCCCGGCGGTCTTCCGAGGTCAGCGGTTTCTTTTCCTTGCGGAACCAGGCCATAGCCACCTACTCCTCCCGGGCAACGCGCGCGGCGACCGCGACAAGCACCCAGCAGGTAAGGAGAAAAGTCCCCCCGTAACTCACGAAGGGAAGCGGGATCCCCGTGATGGGGACGATCCCGATCGTCATGCCCACGTTCACGAAGATGTGCACCAGCCACGCTCCGAAGATACCGAACAGGACAATGCCGGCAAAGGGATCGGCCGATCGCTCGGCCAGCCGCACCAGTCGGAGGAGAAGAGCGGCGAAGAGCGTGATCGCCACCATCACGCCGAAGAAGCCGAGTTCCTCCCCGACCACGCTGAAGATGAAGTCGGTATGCTGTTCCGGAAGGAAGTTGAACCGCTTCTGCGTTCCCTCGGTGAACCCCTTTCCGAAGAGTCCTCCACTCCCGATCGCCACTTTCGACTGGATCAGGTTCCATCCGGCCCCTCTCGGGTCCATGCCCGGGTCGAGGAAGACGAGGAGCCTGTTCTTCTGATACTGGGCAAGGGAAGCCCAGGCGGGCGCGGCGATCGTCCCGGCCGCGAGATTGGCGAGGATGACCACCACGGACTCCACGAGATACACCCGGTAGCGTACGAGGTAGAGTGCGGCGATGAGGAGAAGGAAGTAGATCGACCAGACCCGGGTGTCGAAAGAGAGGATGAGCGCCACGCCAGGGCTCGCCAGCAGGCAGAGCACGAGGAGGGGGGTTCCAGCCCAGAACAGCGCGGCAAAGAGGATGCCGACGAATGCGAGAGCCGTCCCCAGGTCGGGCTGCAGGACCACGAGCCCCAGCGGGACCGCCACGAGCGCCGCGGGCGCCACGATGTCACGCAGACTCCCGGGTGGGCTTTCGCGGGAGGCCAGGAGTTTGGCCAGCCCCAGGATCCCTGCCAGCTTGGCGAGCTCCGCAGGCTGGAAGCGCATGGGTCCGATCTGGAGCCACGAGCGGGTGCCCGCAGCGGTTCCAGCCCCGGTGCCGACGGCGAAGGTGGCCGCCAGGAAGATCACCGCCATCACGAAGATCGGTATGGCGGCCCATTCGATCCAGCGCGATTCGATCCGTGTGATGACGAAGAACGCAACCAGGGAGATCAGGAGCCAGACGAACTGGCGCACCCACGCACCCTGGACGATCGGGCTGGGGACGTTCAGAACCCCCGCCGAGTAGATCATCGCCACACCGAAGAGCGAAAGACTCAGTGCAAGCGCGAAGAGCGGAGGGTCCCGCACCCACTGATGGAGATCGGTCATCCGATCAGCCGCCCTCCGGGATCTGTCCCCGGGGCTGCCAGCGAGCCCAGGGCGCGGGCACTCCCGCCTCGAGGTGTTCTCGAAGCGTCTGGATCTCCGTGGTTTCCATCCCGTACTTCCGCCGCAGATGGAAATCGGCGGCCTTGGCCGCGATCGGAGCCGACACGCTCGATCCGCCCTGCCCTTCCCCCACCTCCTCGACGATCACCACGATCACGATTTCAGGTTCTCCTCCCCAGGGACCCGCCATGCCGGTAAACCAGGCATGCGGACTCTCCTGCTCCACCCCCCCCTGCGCCGTTCCCGTCTTCCCGATGAGATCCCAGTGCTCGAGGGTGGAGTAGAAGGCGGTGCCTCCCACCTCGGTCACCTGACGAAGCCCATCGCGGAGCGTCGCCAGAGAGGCGGGGCTCAGGTTGAGGGTCCAGGCGATCTCCGGCTCCTCGCCCTCGGCCGGGCGGGAGAGCCGGGGGGCGGGAGCGCTCCCGTCACGCGCGAGCGCCAGATAGAACTGAGCCATCTTGAGGGGTGTCTGACTGTTCGGCCCCTGCCCGATCACAAGCGACAGGACCTCGTTCTCATAGGGGCGCGCTCCAAACCTCCGCTCCCACCAGTCGAGCCCGTCCGGAAATTCCCCGGCGGACTCCCGCGGCAGATCCACCCCGCAACGTTCGGTGAATCCCAGCCGATTCCCTTCCCGAACGAGGCGTTCAAGCCCAATGCGTACTCCCAACTGATAAAAGTAGACATTGCAGGAGTGCGCGATGGCTCCGGCCATGTCGAGCGATCCGTGCCCGTTCGCGTTCCAGCATCGACGCACCACATTCTGGAACCGATAGGAGCCCGTGCACGGGACCGGCATCCTCTCGTTGGGAGAGACGACGCCGAGCTCCAGCGCAATCGCGGCAGAGGCCAGCTTCCAGGTTGAGGCCGGTGGATACCGCCCCACCACGGCCCGGTTGAACAGAGGGTTCGCCGGGTCGGTGTTCAGCGCATCCCAGATCGCCCGGTCGATTCCTCCCACGAAATCGTTCGGATCGAAGGAAGGAGCCGAGTAGAGCGCGAGCACGCCGCCGGTCTCCACGTCGAGCGCGACCACGGCTCCCCGCATCGACGTCGGAAAGATGCGGTGAATGAAGTGCATCAACTCGAGGTCGAGGTTGAGATGCAGGTCCGTTCCCGGGAGCGCCGAAGACGCCGCCTGCCCCTCGAACGACCCCACGATCCGTCCCACGGCATCGACCTCCACGAACCGAACTCCATTTACCCCCTGCAGTCCGTCCTCGTACTGCCGCTCAAGGCCGTCCTTCCCGACAATCATCCCCTGTTCATAGCCCGCGAACTCCAGGCTCTCGAGCTCGGCCATGGAAACCTCGCCGACATAACCCATGACATGCCCGAGCGCCTCGCCCCCCACGTATCGCCGGCGGGGGCGCATCTCGAGAAAGATGCCGGGGAACTCGGCCCGCAGCTCTTCGAGCGCCACAATTTCCTCGAACGGAGCATTCATCTTGACGAACAGCGGGCGTTGACGGCTCATGCGGAAGCTCTCGAGGAGCGCTTCGATCCGCTCATCGGAGAGGTTCAGGATCGGGGCGAGCCGGACGAGCGATGCGGCAATCGAGTCCACGGATGCGGGGAAGAGTGCCACGGAGTATGAGGGAACGTTGTCCGCCACGATCCGACCGAAGCGATCGAAAACGGTTCCCCTCGGCGCGGGGACGGAAAGCACCCGGAGCCGGTTCGAATCGGACTGGAGGCTCCACGAGCTCCCCCGGATCACCTGGGCCCGGAAGAAGGAGAGGGCCAGGATCGCCATGAGGAAGAGCAGCATCAGGCTCGCGCCCCGCGCCATCTCGTGCCGCCGGTTTGGATTGATCGGCTTCATGTGGTTCGCGCTCCCTGCCAGGCACCGGTGGAAAGCAGGATGGCGGTACCCACCCCTGCCGCATACAGTCCCGCCACTGGAGCTTCGATCAGCAGGACCGTGAACGCATCGCCTCGGGCGGTCTCGGCCTCGAGCAACCAGTGCAGGGCAAAGCGCAGCCATGTTCCGAGGGCGAGATACCACACGAGGAAGGACATGGACTCCCCAAGGAAGAGGTCCCGGGAACGTGCGCCCACGATCCCGACGAGGGTAAGCGTCAGGGCGTTGGCGCCGAAGGACAGGATCGAGAAGGCATCCTCCAGGAGTCCGAGGGTGAAGCCCATCCCGGCGGCCTTCCCCGCGCGGAGTTCTCTGGCCATCAGGAGCACACCCACCGTCAGGAGATCCGGAGACCAGGCTCCCATCCCCAACCCGACATGAAGGAGGAAGTGCAGGACCGGGAGGAGCGGCACCACGAACCAGAAGAGGAAAGGGTGCCTCACCGTCCCTCCTGGACCGGAGCCGGAGGAGGGGGGGGGAGGGCGGCCGGCTCGTCGTCACCACCCGGCACCCCGTCGCCCTCTTCCCCTTCAACCTCCCAGAGGTGGCGAAGATCCATGACGGAGTCCCCCGCGTCGCCCGTCACCACGAGGACGTGGTTCATTCGCCCGGCGCTAACGGCGGGGCGGATCCAGTAGCTTCGCCGCCACCCCGCTTCGGCCTCCGCGAGCGCAAGGACCTCCCCCACCCGGATCCCCCTCGGGTATACGCCCATCCCACTGGTGACGAGCCGCGCACCCTCCTCGAGCTCCGTATGGAAGGGCACTCCGTTCAGAAGCAGGCGGGTCTCTTCGCGAAAGGCGCCGAGGCTCGGTTCGACGATTCCGAACGCGTCGCCCGCGAGCGTCATCACTCCAACCCGGAAATCGGGGTGAGTCCAGTCCAGTGCGAGCGCCGTGCGCGGCCCCACCTCCCGGACCACTCCGACGAGCCCGGCCTCCGAGATCACCGGATCGTGAACTGCTACCCCTTCATCGCTCCCCACATCCAGGAGAAACATTCCCTCGGACCCTCGCGTGCCCGCATGAACTGCGCTCGCGGACACAAAGGCGGGACCCGCTCTCTCTCGCAGATCGAGGAGGGCCCGCAGGCGGGTGTTCTCCTCGAGCAGAGTGCTCTGGACCGCCAGGAGGGCCGTGGCCGAGTCGAGTCTGGCCTGGATGGCTCCTACCTCGACGGCCCGCGCCCTCGCTTCCCGGAGCGACTCCTGTGTCCAGATGAAGGGAGCCAGGAGGGTGCTTCGAAGCCCCCAGGAGATCTGCTGCTGGGCACCCACGGGGAGGATCAGCAGAATTCCCGACAGGGCTAGAAAGAAGCCTGCCAGGAAGAGCTCCCTGCGGGTCTGAGGCTTTGCGAAGTCGGGATCGAAGGGAGGCATTTCACCTCCTCAGGTCACCAGGACATTCCGATACTTGTACACGTCATCGAGAATCCGGCCCGCGCCCCGGACCACGCAGGTAAGCGGTTCCTCGTCCACATGGATGGGAAGGTTGGTCTCGTGGGCGAGGAGTCGATCGAGGCCGCGGATCATCGCCCCACCCCCCGTCATCACGATTCCCCGGTCCACGATATCCGAGGAGAGCTCGGGAGGCGTGATTTCCAGGGCCCGACGCACCGCCTCGACGATGGCCTGGATCGGCTCCTGGATGCACTCCCGGATTTCGTCCGAATGGACGGTCACCGTCTTCGGGATCCCGCTGACGAGATCCCGCCCCTTTACATCCATGGTCCGCTCCTCGCCGGAATCGAAGGCCGAGCCGATCTGAATCTTCACGGCCTCGGCCGTGGGCTCTCCAATGAGGAGGTTGTAGCTCTTCCTGAGGAAGGTCACAATCGCCGTGTCGAGTTCATCGCCTCCAACGCGGATGGAAGTGTTCGAGACGATCCCGGAGAGCGCGATCACGGCGATCTCGGTGGTCCCGCCCCCGATATCGATGACCATGTTTCCGGTTGGCGTCTCGATCGGGAGGCCGACTCCGATGGCTGCGGCCGTGGGCTCCGCAACCATGTAGACCGCCTTCGCTCCGGCCGCCATGGCCGAGGATCGGACCGCCCGTCGCTCCAGCTCGGTGATCCCCGAAGGCACCCCGACGACCACTCGAGGCTTGATCCGGAAAATCCGCTTGGAGGTGACCTGCTTGAGGAAGTGGCGGAGCATCATCTCCGTGACGTCGACATCCGCGATCACGCCATCCTTCAGCGGTCTCACGGCTTCGATGTTCTCGGGAGTCCGGCCCAGCATCCGCTTGGCTTCCAGGCCGATGCCCAGAATCCGCCGGGAGCCCCGTTCCACGGCTACAACCGAGGGCTCGTTCAGGACGATTCCCTCGCCCTTCACATAGACCAGCGTATTCGCGGTGCCGAGATCCACCGCGATGTCATTGACCGGGATCAATGATCCGGAGTTGAACCATTTCGAAAACGAGGTCAATGCGCGAACCCGTGGGGGCCAGGGTGGGGTGGAGCGCCTCCAGCGAGCGTCGCCGTGGGCGACCCGGATTGTAAAGGCGCACAGCAGGCAGAGCAAGGCGTCCTTCCGAACAGCGGAGTCGGTGGTTCCGCAGGATTTCGGGCGCTGGATCCCTCCGGATCATCCCATCCCGGTCGAACCGAACCCTCCTTCACCCCGGGCCGTGGAAGCAAGATCGCCGACTTCTGAAATCCGGGGGACCGCGAATCGGGCGAAGACGAGCTGTGCAATCCGCTCACCCCGCGCGATGCGGACCGGCTGCGCCCCGAGATTCAGTAGAATGACCCGGAGCTCCCCACGGTAGTCCGGATCGATGGTTCCCGGGCTGTTCGGAATCGTGATCGCGTGCCGGAGGGCCAGCCCGGATCGGGGGCGCACCTGGCACTCCACCCCTTCCGGAAGCTCCATTGCGAGACCGGTGGCAACGGTCCTCGGCACCCCTGGAAGGAGCTCCACTTCGTCCTCCGCCGAGCGGATATCGTACCCGGCGGCGTGCTCGGTAGCCCGCGCGGGGAGCGGAAGATCCTCATTCCCGGGGAGCCTCCGGAAGCGGACCTCGATCTCCCCGTTCCCCGCCATCATGAGAGGAATGCCTCCACCGGGCTGAAGGGGAGCCCGAACGCCTCGGCCACACCCTCGTAGGTGATCGCTCCGCCCACCATGTTCACCCCCAGCGCCAGTGCGATGTCATCCCGACAGGCGGCCTTCCACCCCTTGTTCGCCAGAGTCACGGCGTAGGGAAGCGTGGCGTTGGTCAGCGCCAGCGTGCTCGTGCGCGCCACGGCGCCCGGCATGTTCGCCACGGCATAGTGGATCACCTCGTCCACGACGTAGATCGGGTCTTCATGCGTGGTCGGCCGGATCGTTTCGACGCATCCACCCTGGTCCACCGCAACGTCCACGATGACCGAACCCGGGAGCATCGCCTTCAAGTCTTCCCTCCTGACCAGCGAAGGAGCCTTCTTCCCGGGAAGGAGAACGCCCCCGATGAGCAGATCACAGTCCCGGATCTGCTCCCGGATGTTGTAGTGGTTCGAGAAGAGCAGATCCACGTTGGCGGGCATCACATCCGAGAGGTACCGCAACCGCGGAAGAGAGACGTCCAGAATCGTGACCCGAGCTCCCATCCCCGCGGCCATCTTGGCGGCATTCGTTCCCACTACCCCTCCGCCGAGGATCACCACCTTTGCCGGGAGAACTCCCGGGACGCCCCCGAGGAGCACACCGCGCCCACCGTAGAACCGCTCGAGGTATTTGGCGCCCTCCTGGATTGAAAGGCGTCCGGCCACCTCCGACATCGGGGTCAGGAGGGGGAGTTCTCCGCTCGGGAGCTGGACCGTCTCGTAGGCGATGCAGGTGGCCTTCGAGAGCAGCAGTGCGTTCGTGAGCGGCTCGGAGGCTGCGAAGTGGAAGTACGTGAAGAGGAGCTGACCCTCCCGGATATGCGGCCATTCAGGCTCGATCGGCTCCTTTACCTTCACGATCATCTCGGCCCGCGCCCAGACTTCCGCTGCGGTCGAGACGATCGAAGCGCCCGCCCGGAGGTAGAGTTCGTCCTCGAATCCGCTCCCCTCCCCGGCGCTCGCCTCGACAAGGACTTCATGGCCGGCCCGGACCAGGGCTTCGACCCCGGCCGGGACCAGGGCGACACGGTATTCATTGGTCTTGATTTCCCTCGGAACGCCGATCAGCATCGATCTCCCAGCCTCACCCGAAAGGGTTCATGGAATGGAGGAGGGACCTTCTCCCCGTCCTCTCGCCGGGGGTGGTCCCCGGACATTCATTTTACCTGCGCGACGACCTCACTCTCGTCCCGCTCCGCCTCGCCCTGTCCTTCCGGCCCGAGCCGCAGGACCACCTGCCGTTCCGGAGCGAAGTACCGTTCCGCCGCATCCGCGACCTGCTCCGGGGTCACACGCTCGATCGTATGCAGCAGCTCGTCGAGCGAGAGGTAGGGCAGGTCGTAGATCGCGAACCCGGCGAGTCGGAAGAGCCTGGCGCTCGCCGATTCCAGCGACAGCATGACCTGCCCCTTGACCTGATCCTTGACCATCCTCAGTTCGTCGAGGGGGAGGCCCTCGCTCGCCACCCGCGCGAACTCGTCCCGTATCGCATCCACCGCCCGCTCGGCCCACCCCGGTCGGGTTCCCACGTAGACCCCGGCCACACCTGCGGTCTGGTAGAAAGACTGGAATGAATAGACCGTGTACGCCAGCGCCAGCTCCTCCCGGATCTTCTGGAAGAGCCGCGAACTCATCCCTCCTCCGAAGGCGGACGAGAGGAGCACGAGCGGGTAGCGGAGCGGATCCTTCCTCCCCGGCGTGCGAGCCCCGAAGACGATGTGCGTCTGGGATGAATCCCGAGCGACCCGGAGTTCCCTCCCCGGAGTACCCAGTTCAGGCGGCGAAACACGGGGCCCGGGGCCCCCTTCGACTTCGGAGAAGCGGTCGGAGACCATCGCTGCGAAGGCTTCATGGTCCAGAAAGCCCGCGCCTGCAACCACCAGCTCGCCCCGGCGGTATCGCCTGTGATGCAGGTCCCGGAGGGTCTCGACCGACATCTCGGTGACCGACTCCCGGGTTCCCAGGATCGAGCGTCCATAGGGATGGTCTTCCCAGAGCGCCTCCCCATGCAGCTCGTAGACGAGGTCATCCGGAGTATCGTCCACCGTGGCGAGCTCCTCCAGGACCACCTCGCGCTCCAGCTCGAGGTCTTCCGGTCGGAGAAGCGGATCGAGAACCAGATCGGACAGGAGATCCAGCGCCTGGGGGATGTGGTCCGCGAGGACGCGTGCCTGGTAGGAAGTGTGCTCGCGCGAAGTGAACGCATCGACTGACCCGCCCAGTCGCTCGAGCGCCATCGCGATCTCGAGGGGGTCCCGGCGGCGCGTCCCCTTGAACACCATGTGCTCGAGGAGATGACTCGACCCGGAATGGCCGAGGGACTCGTGGGCCGCCCCCTGGCGGACCCAGACCCCCAGCGCCGCCGAACGGAACCCGGGCAGACTCTCCGTGAGCACCCGGATCCCGTTCGGCAGAACCGTTTCCCGCATCACCCCCGACTGGGCATCCGCCGAGGGGGCGGTGTGGGGCATCGCGGTCAGTCCTGCGACGCGCCGTCGTTGGCGGCCGCGGCCGCATCTTCCTGCAGCGCGGCTCGACGGGACAGCTTGAGCCGACCCTTCTCATCGATCGAGAGCAGCTTGACCCGGGTGATGTCGCCCCGGTTCAGGACGTCTTCGGTCTTCGCGACCCGTCCCTCGGCCAGCTCGGAGATGTGACAGAGTCCTTCGACGCCGGGGAGAATCTCGATGAAGGCTCCGAAGGTGGTGGTGTTCTTCACCGGCCCTTCGAAGATCCGACCGACCTCGGGCTCCTGCACGATGGCTTCGATCATCTCGCGGGCGCGCTGGGCGGCCTCGCGAGACACGGCTGCGATCTTCACGATCCCCGAGTCCTCGATCTCGATCTTGGCACCGGACTCGTCCTGGATCGCGCGGATCGTCTTCCCCTTGGGTCCGATGATCTCGCCGAGCTTCTCCGGGTTGACCTTCATGGTGGTGATCCGCGGCGCATACTCGGAGAGCTCTTCGGAGGGTCCGGGCACCGCAGCATCCATGATGTCGAGGATGTGGATCCGCGCCCGGTGCGCCCGCTCGAGGGCGACCTCGAGAATATCCCGGGTCAGTCCGTCCACCTTGATATCCATCTGGATCGAGTTCACGCCGACCCGGGTTCCCGCCACCTTGAAGTCCATGTCGCCGAGCGCGTCTTCCATTCCGAGAATGTCAGTGAGCACCGCGACCTGGTCGCCTTCCTTGATGAGACCCATTGCCACACCCGCGCAGGAGGCCCGGAGCGGAACCCCTGCACTCATGAGAGCGAGTGAGGCTCCACACACCGAAGCCATCGAGGACGAACCGTTGGATTCCATGATGTCGGAAACCACGCGGATCGTGTAGGGGAAGTCCTCGAAGGAGGGGAGGAGCGGCTGGATCGCACGCTCCGCGAGCGCGCCATGTCCCACTTCCCGGCGGGAGGTCCCGCGGATCGGCTTCGCCTCACCGGTGCAGAACGGAGGGAAGTTGTAGTGAAGCATGAACGACTTCTTGATCTCTTCCTGCGAATCGATCGAATCGATGCGCTGCTCGTCGCGGGAGGTCCCGAGGGTGGCGACCACCAGGGCCTGAGTCTGGCCGCGAGTGAAGAGTGCGGAACCGTGTGTGCGCGGCAGCACGCCCACCTCGACGGAGATCTCGCGCACCGTGTCCAGATCCCGGCCATCGGCGCGCACGCCCTCGTCCAGAATCTGCTTGCGCATGGCCGCCTTCTCGATCGAGCGGAGAACCTCACCGACCTGATCGTCGTGCGTGGCGAACTCCTCTTCGGAGAGCTCGTCCTCGAGTTCTGCGGTGACCGCTACCCGGACCTGCTTGAGCGCGGCGTTGCGCTCCGTCTTGTCCGCGATTGCCATCGCCTCACCCACGCGGGTGCTGGCCTTCCCCTCGATGCGCGACTTCACATCGGCATCGGGAAGCTTCGGGGTGAACGCCATTTCGGGCTGCCGCAGGTCACCGATCAGCTCTTCCTGGAAGTCGACGAGCTGCCGGATCCCATCATGGGCGATGGTGAGCCCCTCGAGGATCTCCGACTCGGGCACCTCGACGGCGCCCCCCTCGACCATCAGAAGTGCATCACGCGTTCCGGCCACCACGATGTCGACGTCGGAATACTCGAGCTGCTGGAAGGTCGGGTTCAGGATCCACGTTCCCCGGATTCGTCCAATACGCACGGAAGCCACGGGCGTGCTGAAGGGGATCTTCGAGATGTTCAGGGCCACCGAAGCACCGAGGAGCGCCAGGATGTCCGCGTCATTCTCCTGATCTGCCGAGAGGATGCTGCAGTAGACCTGGGTCTCGTGCATGAATCCGTCGGGGAAGAGCGGCCGGAGCGGCCGGTCGATCTGGCGGGCCGAGAGGATTTCCTTCTCGCCCGGCCGACCCTCGCGCTTGAAGAATCCGCCGGGGATCTTGCCAGCGGCGTACGACTTCTCGCGGTACTCGACGGTAAGCGGGAAGAAGGGGAGGAAGGTCGGTTTGTCCTGCACCGTGACGGCGCAAAGCACCACCGTCTCGCCGTACTGCACGAGACAGGAGCCCTGCGCGAGCTTGGCCATGCGCCCGGTTTCGATGCTGAGCGTGCGGCCTGCGAATTCTCGTTCGATTCTCTGCATGTCTTGTTCTTTTCCTTTTCTTCGATCGGTCCTGCAGTGAGTTTCCGGCTTCTGGGGCGTGAAACGCAGCACGGCGACCGGGAGATCCCGATCGCCGTGCTGATACATCCTGTTACTTCCGGAGCCCCAGCTCCTCGATGAGCGAGCGGTACCGGTTCAGATCCTTTCGCTTCAGGTACTCCAGGAGCCGGCGACGCCGCCCGACCATCTGGAGGAGACCACGACGGCTGTGGTGATCTGCCTTGTGCGCCGCGAAGTGCTCGCGGAGATCGTTGATCCGGTGGGTCAGGAGGGCAACCTGGACCGGTGCGCTCCCCCGGTCGTTTTCATTGATCTGGTACTTCTGGATAATCTCGTCTTTCGTCATGGTCATGGTGACCGATGCCTCCGCAAGAGTCTACGCTGCAGGGGAAGCCAATGGCTGAATCCCGCTAATGTGCAAGCCCACCAAGTTAGCCACCACAACGGATCCTGCCAACCCTCGCGGGTGGGCTGCCACCACGTCGGCCTCGCTCATCTGACCCTCTCACGGGAGCCATCCAGAATCCGCCGCGCGTTCTCGACATCGGCATGCATCTGTCGAATGAGCCCATCCACCGTCGGATAGCTCCGGATCTCACGCAGCTTCTCGATGAAATCGACCCGCACCTCCTCGCCGTAGAGATCGCCCGTGAAATCCATGAGGTGGAGTTCGAACGACGGAGGGGATCCCTGGAAGGTGGGGCGCGGTCCCAGGTGAAGTGCTCCGGGGAAGGTGCCTCGTCGGAGGACCCCCCGCACCGCATAGATCCCCTCGGGTGGGAGCTGCTTGTCAACATGGCTCACGTGCAGATTGGCCGTGGGAAAGCCCAGGGCTCTCCCCCGCCCTTCCCCCAGCACCACCCTCCCCCGGACCGAGTAGGAACGACCGAGACCGTCCGCAGCCTCGACCATCTTCCCCTCCCCGATCAATTTGCGGATCCGGCTCGAGGAAATCGGGGCCGCGCCGAATGCCACGGATTCCACGACGTCCACGGCGAAGCCCATCTCCCTTCCGATCCCCCGCAGCGTATCGGCGTCCCCGGACCGCCCTCGCCCGAAGCCGTGATCATATCCGATCACCAGTTCCTCGACCCCCAGACGTCCGATCAGCACCTCCTCGACGAACCGACGGGGAGAGAATTCCGCGAGTGCCGGAGTGAAATGCAGGAAGACCGCGTAGTCGAGCCCGCTCTCGGCCAGGATCTCCTTCTTTTCGATCGGTGAGGTCAGGAGCTTCGGTGCCATCTCGGGTTTCACGATGCGGAGAGGATGCGGATCGAACGTGACGAGCACCGAACGCCGGCCGGAGTCCCGCGCCCGCCTGCGGATCTCTTCGAGCACCGCCCAGTGTCCCCGGTGCACCCCATCGAAGGTACCGACCGTGGCCACGGTCCCGCGTGCGTCCACCGGAATGCCGCGGGGAACCTCGGGGTTGAAGACTCGGTCAATCACGAGGGAAGACCTTCTTCGGATGCAGGATTCCGGCTCGAAGGTGCGCCACCGCCAGGAGTTCACCCCCGAACTCGACGGCAACCGGGATTCCACTCACGTCCTCCTCCGCCTCGCCGCCCCCCTCC
>JBGTMU010000204.1:0-1625 GCA_041743405.1 Longimicrobiales bacterium
TCTCCGCCACCCCGTTCTACAACAAGCCGCCCCGCGCGGGTCTGATGCGGCACTTCGAGGCGGTGGCCCGGGCGGCCGAGCGCCCCGTGATCGTGTACAACGTGCCGGGCCGCACGGGGCGCAACATGACGGCGTCGGAGACCCTCGAGCTGGCGGAGATCGACGGCATCGTCGCAGTCAAGGAAGCGAGTGGCGACATCGAACAGATGATGGCGATCCTGGCGGAGCGCCCGGACCACTTCAGCGTTCTCTCCGGAGATGACGCACTGACCCTCCCCCTCCTCGGGGCTGGCGGCGATGGCCTGATCTCGGTCATCGGGAACGAGGCACCGGGCCCGATGGCGCGCCTCGTGGACGCGGGGAGGGAGGGCGACTTCGAGCGGGCCCGAACGATCCACTACCGGTTCCTCCCCCTCATGAATGCGAACTTCGTCGAGTCGAACCCGATTCCGGTGAAGTGGGCTCTTGCCGAAATGGGGCGGATTCCGAGAGGGATCCGGCTCCCCCTGGTTCCGCTTTCCGAAGCCGCGCAGGCGGTGGTGCGCCGAGCGCTCCAGGCCACCGGGCTCGTCGACTGATGGCCGCCTCTCTCTCCGAGCGGATTCTCCGCTTCCGGGACGGCATTCCGGCGGGCTCCGAAGCCGAGGCCCGGGCCGCATTCGAGGCACTTCGCGACGCCCTCGATGCAGGCGAAGTTCGCGCGGCTGAGCGGGATGCGAGCGGGCAGTGGCGGGCAAACGAATGGGTGAAGCGGGGGATTCTCCTGGGATTCCGCATCGGCCTGATCCAGGACCAGTCCGGCGCCGGACCTCTTCCCTTCCTCGACAAGGACACCCTGCCGGTGAAGCGCTTCTCACGGGAGCAGGGGGTGCGCATCGTGCCGGGCGGTTCGTCGGTGCGCGCGGGTGCCTATCTGGCTCCCGGGGTGATCTGCATGCCACCCATGTACGTGAATATCGGCGCGTATGTGGATGAGGGTTCGATGGTGGATTCCCACGCTCTTGTGGGATCCTGTGCCCAGGTCGGGAAGCGGGTGCACATCTCCGCCGCGGCCCAGATCGGCGGGGTGCTCGAGCCCGCGGGGGCCGTGCCCGTGATCATCGAAGACGAGGTGATGATCGGGGGGAATTGCGGGATTTACGAGGGGACGATCGTGAGGGAGCGCGCCGTTCTCGCCCCGGGCACGATCCTCACCGGGGGAACCCCCGTCTTCGATCTGGTCCACGACCGGGTCTATCGACGCGACGGCGACGCACCGCTCGAGATCCCGGCGGGCGCGGTCGTGGTGCCCGGATCGCGACCTGTGACCACGGAGACCGGGCGGAAGCATGGCCTGGCGCTCTATGCTCCGGTGATCGTCAAGTACCGGGATGACCGGACTGACAGCGCGGTTCAGATCGAAGAGCTGCTCCGGCCCCGATAGGAGCGTGTCCGAGATGCAAGGGGTCCGCACCGTTCTCCGGAAGTCGAAGGGGAACCGCCGCCTGCTGCTCCGGGCCTGGATCCTCCTCACCGGCACGACCCTGCTCCTCGGGATCCGCCCCTATCGGTCGGTCCGGAAGACCCTCGAATGGTTCGGGCGCCGGCGATTCACGAGGGACCCCCCGAAGCTCACCGCGAACCCC
>JBGTMU010000205.1:0-20668 GCA_041743405.1 Longimicrobiales bacterium
CCGCGCCGGGGGTCGATGCGGCCAGGGGGGTGCCTGCGAGCGCCATCGCCCCGCCCGCTGCGGCCGTCTTCTTCAGAAACTCCCTGCGAGTGCTCATCCTTCCTCCGGTTCGGTGCGCGCCGCCCGGAGCCCTGTGCCCCGGAAGGAGGGGGAAGGTACGACCCCTACTCCCCTCCCGCCATCATGCGCTGGACCTGCTCCAGTCCCATCAGGACTTCCCGGGGCTTGGACCCGTCGGGAGGCCCCAGAACGCCGGCATCGTGAAGCTGATCCACGATGCGAGCGGCACGACCGTAGCCGACCCGGAGCTTCCGCTGAAGGAGCGAGGTCGATCCCTGTTCATTCTGAATGCAGACCTCGGCAGCCTGGAAGAAGAACTCGTCCCATTCCCCACCGAAGGCGTCTCCCTGGCCGGACCCGGTCCCGTCCTCCTCCATCGCCCGCACCAGCTCGAGGATATCCTCTTCCCGGCGCGCCGCATCCGCCGCCGCCGTGCCCTCCGCCATCTTCCGATCGCGGAGTTCCCGGAACCATTCCATCATCCGGTCCGTGTCTTCGGTGGACATGAAGGCCCCCTGCACCCGAACCGGTGCACTCTGGCCCGGAGGAAGGAAGAGCATGTCGCCATTCCCCAGGAGGGCGTCGGCGCCATTCTGGTCCAGGATCGTGCGCGAGTCGGTCTTGGATGCCACGCGAAACGCGATCCGGCACGGGAAGTTCGCCTTGATAAGCCCCGTGATCACATTCACGGAGGGGCGCTGGGTGGCCACGATCAGATGGATCCCGATGGCCCGTGCCTTCTGCGCAAGAAGGGTCAGCGGCTTCTCGACCTCGGACTGCACCGTCATCATCAGGTCGGCCAGCTCGTCCACGACCAGGACGATGAAGGGGAGTACTCCTTCGTCGTAGATCCAGCGGTCCGGATCCCCTTCGCCTCCGATCGGCGTCACCCGCCGCATCACGGCTCCCTTCTTCAGTCGCCGGTTGAACTCGCCGATCGAGCGGACTCCGTTTTCCTTGAGCAGGGTATAGCGGCGTTCCATTTCGATCACCGCCCACTTGAGAACGCCGGCCGCGTCCTTCGGATCGGTCACCACCGGATGGCGAAGGTGCGGCAGATCCGAGTAGGTCGAGAGTTCGACCATCTTGGGGTCCACCAGGAGGAGCCGAAGCGTCTCGGGGGTGTGACGGTACACGAGCGAGGTGATGACCGTGTTGAGACAGACGGACTTCCCCGAACCCGTCGCCCCGGCGATGAGAGCGTGCGGCATCTTTGCGAGATCCGCCACGTACGGCTCGCCATGGAGGTCGCGGCCGAGCGCCAGGGGAAGGTCTCCCCGGGCATTCAGGAAGGCAGGGGCCTCCAGAATCTCCCGGAGCTGCACGATCTGAGCCGAGGGATTCGGGATCTCGACGCCCACCGCCCCCTTCCCGGGGATGGGCGCCACGATCCGGATGGTCTTCGCACGCATGGCCAGCGCCAGATCGGCATCCAGGTTCGCAATCCGGTTCACCTTCACGCCGGGGGCCGGAATGACTTCGAACTGGGTCACCACGGGCCCGGTCGTGCGCCCTCCGATCTCGGACTCCACGTTGAATGTGCGGAGCTTCTCGACCAGCACCTCTCCGAGCGCATCCAGATCCCGATCCATGTCTCCGCGATCCTGATACGCCGGTGCGGTCAGGAGTCCGAGGGGAGGAAGCTCCTCGCCGGCCAGTTCGCGTGGATCACGGAACTCGGGCAGCTCTCCATCGGGAATCGGGGGAGCGGGGTTCTTCTCCCGGCGCGACCGCTTCCCCCGGGTCCCGGCGTCTCCGGCCTCATTGCCGGCGCCGTCATCCGCCCCGGTCCCGGGAGATCCCTCGTCCGATGGAGCCTCCCCCGGCCCCCGCGTCGGGGCTGCTGCGCGGCTCGCGCGCCACGCCGACCACCCGGCAACCAGGAGCTCCCCTGCCTTCCTTGTGCCGCTCTCGACCCCCACCACGGTCCAGCGGAACGGAGATCGAAGCGGATTCCACCCGAGGGTCGCGAGGGACAGCAGGACGAAGAGCACGCCCAGGAGCAGCCCCGTGCCGAGCCCTCCGAGCGCCCCGGTGAGCGGTGGGTTGAGGATGTGGCCCACCCACCCCGCAGCCGGGTCTCCCGCCGGGATCAGCGGGAAGGCAGTCGGGACCAGGAGGAGAAGCCCGCCGCCGAGCACGGCCAGGCGGGTCACCCTTTCCCGCTCCATCCAGCCGCCGAAGTGCAGTCCTGAGAGTCCGATGAGGAGCGGGAGAAGGGCGGAGGCCACTCCGAAGAAGACGAAGGCCCCCCGCTGGAACTCGCGCCCGACGACGCCGATCAGGTTGCCCGAGGGAAACCACTCCGCCCACCGCCCCCCGAGAATGCCCACCGGAATCAGAGCGAGGAACGCAAAGAGAGCCAGGGCGAGGAGCCCTACCCCGAGGAGTTCCCGCTTCTGTTCCGCTGCGACCATATCACCCCTTCCGAGGTCGGCGGATCACCCGGTCAATCATCTCCGGAACGAACCCGTGGCGATCAAGATCCGCGCAGTGCGGAAGATCGTCGGCCAGCCCCACATCCACCAGAGCTTTCCCCGCAGCCGTCCGGGCAAGAAGCGCCGTACTGAGCACGTGACTGCGAGCGAGGGTGAGTGCGCCGAGCGCCCCATCCGCCAGCTCCATCCGGCCCCCACCGATCCGGTCCGCGAGAGCCCGGATCAGGTACCCCGCGCAGAGTGCGTCATCGAATGAGAACCGGTCTTCCCTTCCCGAGCATATGAACACGAGATCGGCCTCCGGGTCGACCCCCAGCACCTCCGAGACCGCAGTCAAGTTGAGGAATGAGGCCGCCAGCACCCGCTCCGCTCCGGCAGTGGCAAGGAAGGCGCGCGTCCCGTTCGTGGTGCTCATGGCCAGGCGCTTCCCCGCCACCTTCTCCCTCGTTACCTCGCGCGGAGAATTCCCCAGATCGAAGCCTTCCACCTTGAGTCCCTTCCGCTCACCGCAGAGGAGGGTGTCTTCCCTTCCAAGAGAGTTCGCCAGTCGGATCGCATCTTCCGTGGACAGCGTCGGGTAGACCCCTGCGGCTCCGTTCGCCAGCGCTTCCACGATCGTGGAGGTGGCACGGATCACGTCAATGACGACGGCGACGCGCCCCGCAACATGGTGCGGATCCACTTCGGCGGGTGAGAAGTAGGTTTGAACCTTCATGGCTGCTTCAGGTGGACCGGCGAGCGAGGAAGCTCTCGACGAAACGCGTGTCGACCCGCCCCGCCTGGAATTCAGAGTCGTTCACGATTTCCTGGAGGAAGGGTATGGTCGTGGAAACGCCCTCGATCACGAACGAGTTGAGGGCGTAGCGGGCACGCACGAGCGCTTCGTCGCGCGTTTTCCCGCTCACGATCAGCTTCGCGAGAAGTGAATCGTAGTAGGGGGGAACGCGATATCCCGCGTAAACATGGGTATCCAGCCGAACCCCCGGGCCACCGGGAGGGTGGAAAATCGTGATCTGACCGGGCGAAGGCTGGAAGTTCCGCTCCGGGTCCTCGGCATTGATCCGGAACTCGATGGCATGTCCCCGAAGCACAACCGGCTCATCGGGAAAGGAGAGGGGCTCGCCCGCCGCGACCCGGATCTGCTCCTTCACGAGGTCGAATCCGGTGGTGACCTCGGTCACAGGATGCTCCACCTGGATCCGGGTGTTCATTTCGATGAAGTAGAAGGATCCATCCTCGTCCAGGAGGAATTCGATCGTGCCCGCCCCCACATACTGGATCGCTTCTGCGGCTCGAACGGCCGCGTCGCCCATGGCCTTCCGGAGTTCCGGGGTAAGCGCGGGCGAAGGTGCCTCCTCGACCAGCTTCTGGTGACGGCGCTGGATGGAGCAGTCGCGTTCGCCGAGATGGAGGATCCGGCCCTGCTGATCGCCGAATACCTGGAACTCCACATGCCGCGGCCGCATGATGCAGCGCTCGAGGTAGACGCTCGAATCGCCGAATGCATTCTGGGCCTCGTTCTGCGCGGCCTGCAGGAGTCTCGGGAAGGTGTCTTCGTCCTGCGCCACGCGCATCCCCTTCCCACCGCCCCCGGCTGCGGCCTTGATCATGATCGGAAATCCGATCTCGCGAGCGGCCTCGATGGCCTCGGCTGGCGTCCGTACGAGGCCCTCGGAGCCCGGGACGGTCGGAACCCCGGCCTTCTTCATCGTATTCCGGGCCACCGCCTTGTCACCCATGGCCCGGATCTGCTCGGGAGTGGGCCCGATGAAGACGATGTTGGAGCGGGCACAGATCTCCGAGAACTCGGCGTTTTCAGCGAGAAACCCGTATCCCGGGTGGATGGCCTCCGCCCCGGTGATCTCGGCCGCCGCCACGATACGGGGGATGTTCAGATAGGACTGACTCGAAGCCGGAGGGCCGATACAGACCTCCTCGTCCGAAAATCGGACATGGAGCGACTCCCGATCCGCTTGGGAGTACACGGCGACCGTCTTCACGCCGAGCTCCTGGCAGGCCCGGATGATCCGGAGCGCGATTTCGCCGCGGTTTGCGATCAGGACTTTCTTGAACACGTCAGCGCCACCCGGTCAAGGATCGACCCGGAAGAGTACCTGCCCGTATTCCACCGGCTGCCCGTTCTCGATGCAGACTTCCCGGATCGTCCCCTCGATCTCGGCCTCGAGTTCATTCATGAGCTTCATGGCTTCGATGATGCAGAGCGGGTCGCCCTTCTTGATGGCCTTGCCCACTTCCACGAAGGCGGGGGAGTCCGGAGACGGCGAACGGTAGAACGTCCCAACCATCGGAGAGGTGATGTCGACGAGAGTGGAGGTCGGGGCTGGCGGTGCCGGAGCCGCTTCGACCGGGGCCAGCGGCGGCGAAGGGTTGTGACCGGCCGCCGGAGGCGGGGGCGGAGCCGCTGCAGGGGCCGGATGCCCCACCTGGGCGTGGCCAGCGCGGGGGGTCTTGGAGACCAGGACCCGGGTCCCTCCCCTTTCGATTTCCACATGGTCGATGGAACTCTCGTCCACCGTCCGAATCAGGCGTTCCACAAAATCGAGATCGATCATCAGACACGCTCCAGATACTTGTCTTCCCGCCGGTCCACACGAAGGACCTCGCCCTCCTCGATGAAGAGCGGCACCTGAATCACGGCACCGGTCTCGAGGGTGGCGGGCTTGGTTCCTCCCTGAGCGGTATCTCCACGCACCCCGGGATCCGTCTGGGTCACCTTCAGCTCGACGAACTGCGGGAGGTCGACCGAGATCACCTTGTCCTTATGAACGAGCCCCTCGCACTCCATGTTCTCCTTCAGATACCTGAGCTGATCATCTCCGATCACCTCCGCGTCGATCGGGATCATCTCGAACGTCTGCTGGTCCATGAAATGGTAGAACTGTCCGTCCGTGTAGCTGTAGTTCACCGGGCGGCGCTCGAGGCGCACATCGGTCACCTTCTCACCGGCGCGAAACGTCTTTTCCACCACCTGCCCGGTGAGAACGTTCTTGAGCTTGGTACGCACGAAAGCTCCGCCCTTGCCGGGCTTCACATGCTGGAAGTAGGCGATCGCCCAGAGGACGCCCTCCATATCCAGCACCATGCCATTTCGGAAATCTGCGGTCGATGCCATGAGGCCCGTGATCTTCGTCTGGAGTCGAATCAGGTGCGGCCGAGTCGCTGAACCAGGCCGCGAAGCCCAAGAAGATAGCCGTCCACCCCGAATCCATAAACCACCCCGGCGGCAACGGCGGAAATAAAGGAGTGCTGACGGAAGGTCTCCCTGGCGGCCGGATTGGAGATGTGCACTTCCACGAAAGGCCGCCCGACCGCCACCAGCCCGTCGCGAAGGGCGACCGATGTATGAGTGAGCCCGGCCGGATTGATGAGAAACCCATCGACCCGGAGAGCCGCCTCCTCGAGGAAGTCCAGAATCTCGCCTTCGTGATTGGACTGGAAGGTTTCCATCTGGACACCGAGCTCCGTCGCAAGGGTACCCAGCGCCTGATCGACCTCCGGCAGGGTGGCACGTCCGTACACTTCGGGCTCGCGGCGCCCGAGCAGCCGGAGGTTGGGACCGTGGATGACGGCAACCCTCACGGGCCAAGGCTCCTCAACCAGGACTGGAACTCATCTTCGCCGGGGTCATCCTCCTCGTCCGGGGCCTCCCCCGAGTCCGCCTCCGCTTCTCCCGCACCCTCCTCGAAGAGCTCGTTCAGATCGAGACCTTCCGCCGGGGGAGTGGCGTCGCTCGACGCCTCCCACCCTCCCACCGCATCATCGTCCGTCGCTCGCGGCGCCAGTGTCTCGATCGGGATGGCTCCGGGCACCCAGGAGAGAAGGTCGACGAAGTACTCCCCGATGGGTCGATCCCGGTTCAACGCGTCCGGACTCTCCAGGTCTTCTTCCTCCCTCTCGGTGTCCTCTTCGGGCATCCCCGGATCTCCTTCCACGGAACCCCCGTCCACGGAATCCTCGCTGAGGGACTCGTCCTGCTCAGGGTCCTCTTCCTCCGGATCCGCTTCCATCACGGAGTCCGGGGCTTCCGGATGTCCCTTCAGCTCTGCCAGTCGCGCCGCGAGTTCGACGTTTCCCGGGTCATTCTCCGCAAGATGCTCGAACACCTCGATCGCCCGGTCGGTCAATCCCTGCTTTGCATAGAGTTCACCCATGGTGCGAGTGCGAAGCGGTTCCTCCTCCTCGGAATCCTCGTCACCGGTCCCGAACGCAGAGTCGAACGCGGCCTCGAAGTCCGACACGGCTTCCGATGCGGGCTCGGGTTCGATCCCTGCCTCGAACCCATCCTCGGGTTCAGCTTCGGGCTCGATCCCCACCTCGAACCCATCCTCGGGTTCAGCTTCGGGCTCCAACTCCATCCCGGCCCCGTCCTCGAGCTGCGCTTCGAGTTCCACCGTGGAGTCGCTCTCTCGGGCATGTTCAACCTCGTCCTCGTCGCCGGACCACGCGGTCGACTCGAATTCCCATTCGAGCTTCGCCGCTCCCTCGCTCGGGCTCTCGGCCTCCGGACTCCCGGCGCTGCCCGCGCCTTCGTCCTCTCCGACCCCCTCGGCGCTCGACTCACTCCCTCGTCCCTCGCCAATCTCGTCGGGGCGGAGGGTGGATCCGGGCTCCAGCCTCTCCGCCATCTGGCGATCCGAGGCCGCTCCGGCTTCGTCCCCGACCTCGGCGAGGAGGTAGCTTCGCTCGACCAGTCCGATCACATTCTCCTCATCCAGTTCGATGAGGCGGTCCAGATGTCCTTTCGCCTCATCGCGGCGACCGCGCTCCCTGGCCACGCGAGCCGCCACGAGCAGACCCGGGGTGAATCGAGGCAGCCGTCCGAGACCGTCGGAAAGCAGAGCGTCGGCTTCACTCAGATCTCCCTTCCGCCGATATGCATCGGCAAGCGGGGCGAACGCGCGCCCGTCGGGGTCCCTGTCGGACCAGAAATGGGCACGGAGAGCGCGGATTTCCTTCTCGAGCGATTCGGACACCGGCGATGCTCCGCACTGAGGGTTCGAAAGAACGGGAGACCCAGGGAAAGGCTATCGGCAAGATAGGAGGCGGCCAGAACGAGTGTCAACGATGGAGCGGCTTTCGGGTTCTTGACTGGATGTTGAGCGCCCCCCGGGGAACGGTTACGTTTGGGATCTATTCGCGAGGCGGATTCCGCCGTCTCGCTCCCGGTCCGTTCGCGGAGGTACATGCAGTATGCTGATGCGTCAGATGCGTCAGAACACCAAGATCATCATGTTGATCACCGCTGCAGCGTTCGTTGCGCTGATGGTATTCGAGTGGGGCATGGACATGAGCGGCCAGAGCTCCGGCGGAGACCTTGGGCGCGTGGGTGGAACCACGGTCACCGTCCAGGCCTGGCAGAACACTTACCGCGGGATCTACGACGAGGTGTCCCGATCGCAGGAAGAGCCGATCTCGAGCCAGCAGAACCGGGAGATCGAGGACATGGCATGGGACGAGATCGTGAACCAGCTCCTGATCCAGCGCGAGCTGGAGCGGCGGGGCATCCGGGTGAGCGACGAGGAAGTCCTCCAGGCGGCGCAGTTCGCCCCGCCCCCGCAGCTCCGGAACGAACCCTCCTTCCTGACGGACGGACAGTTCGACCTCCAGAAGTACCAGGCCTTCCTGGCGCAGGCTGCGGGTGACGCGGTCTTCATGCAGCAGCTCGAGCGGTACTACCGGGACGTGATCCCCAGGGACAAGCTGATCCGGCAGGTAACGGCCGGCATCTTCGTGACCGATGGGGAGCTCTGGGATGAATGGCGCGCGCGGAACGAGCGGATCGAGGTCAGCTTCTTCGCCATCGACCCGCAGGAGTGGATCCCGGACTCCGAGGCCGAGGTGACCGCTCGGGAGGTTGAAGCCTACTACCGCGAGAACCGGGACTCATTTGCGGTCCCCGCGCGAGCGGAAGTTCTCTACACGGTGGTCAGCAAGTCCGTGACTGCGGCCGATTCCGCGGCTTCGCTCGCGCGTGCTGAAGCGATCCGTCAGGAGATCGTGGATGGGGCGGACTTCGCCGAGGTCGCGCTGCGCGAGAGCGCCGACCGGGGGAGCGCGGAGATGGGGGGCGATCTCGGCACTTTCGGACGAGGAGTCATGGTTCCGGCTTTCGAGCAGACGGTGTTCACCCTGCCGGTGGGAGAAATCAGCGAACCTCTTCTGACCGATTTCGGCTACCACGTCATCGAAGTCACCTCCCGGGAGGGAGACAATGTGAGCGCCCGGCACATTCTCATCCTCGTGGAACGCGAAGACGAAGCGGAGTTCGCACTCCTGCGCACGGCCGATGAACTCGAGACCCTCGGGCGGGACCGCCCCCTTCAGGAAGCAGCCGCGGAGCTCGGCCTCGAGTTTCAGCAGGGCGAGATCACCGAGGAGTTCGCGATTCTCCCGGGCGTCGGCGTGGCGGGAGAAGGGCAGGACTGGATCTTCCAGGATATGGAAGGGCCCGGAGCAGTGAGCCCCGTCTTCGAGACCAATGAAGCCTTTTACATGCTGGAGATCCTCCGGCAGTCTCCCGGGGGGGTCCAGACGCTGGACGAAGTCGAGCCCGATATCCGAAGGATGCTGCAGGCCCGCAAGAAGATGGAAGCCGGACTCGAACGCGCACGGACCCTGACCGCCGACCTCCGCGCCGGTGCCGCCACCCTCGAGTCCGTGGCACAGGGGCTGGGGCTGACCGTCCAGTCGACCGAGTCGTTCACGCGTCTGGACAGGGTTCCAGGAATCGGAGTCCGCAACCCGGCGATCGGAGCCGCCTTCGGCACTTCGGTCGGAGAGGTCGCGGGGCCGGTGCGTGCCGACGGGCAGATCGTGCTGCTCCGCGTCGAATCCAGGACCGAAGCCTCCCGGGCCGAGTGGGAAGCGCAGCTATCGGTTCAGCGGACCCAGGTCACGGCGCAACTCCGGCAGTCCCGCCTGGAGCAGTGGCTCGAAGGGCTGCGGGAAACGACGCGGATCATCGATGGCAGAGCCGCCTTCTTCCGGGCCCAGGAAGAGCTGGCTGATGGGCCGCAGATTCCGCTCGCGTTCTGACGCAGGAGCAGGTGTGCGACGGCCATGGCGCTGTCGCAGAGGGAGGACAACCGGCGAGCCGTGGCCCTCAGCTTGTGGTGAGGCGCCTCGGCTCGCCGTCGTCTTCGTCATCGGACTTCCGGTCGTCCGGACGACGCGCACTTCGGTCTTCGGGCAGCTTCATCTCCGTTTCGATCTCCCGCAGTGATCCCTTGAATTCCCGAATTCCCTTCCCAAGGGAGGATCCGATCTCGGGAAGTCGCTTCGCTCCGAAGAGCAGGAGCACCACCAGGAAGATCAGGACGAGTTCACCCATTCCGAGTCCACCGAACATCTGACTATTCCTCCTCGCCCCCGTCGGGGGCAGGTGTATCCTCTGGTCGGCTGCCCGACAGGGCAACCGTTTGCGCGCCGTCACCGCAGGCACGCTGATCAAGGGGCGTCCGTTTCAGATCCAGGAACGGGCCACCAGTGCCACGAGTCCGATCCCCACGAGCGTGAGCACGTTCAGGCTGAGGGCCAGCGGCCCCAGCGTCACGGCCACGGCCACGACGTCGAGGTAGAGGGGGCCGATCGACGCTTCGACCGAGGTGATGAGAAAATCTCTGGCCGCGCTGTCGGGAAGGAAGGTCTCGCTGAGCATGGTCAGGAGTCCGCCCAGGAAGAGCCCGAATACCAGGGTCCATATCACGCGTCCGGTGTGGCGGCCGCGATGGTCCAGAAGCATGCTGCTCATCGGCTACGCTCCACAGCATAGGCGATTGCCGCGTACAGCGCATCCATCGCGTCTCCCTGAACACCGACGCCTTCGAGCGCCTCTTCGGCCTCCAGTGCCCACTCCCGCGCTCGCACCTTGGCGTACTCGAGCCCGCCAGCCCCGCGGACGATCTCGACCACCTCCGCGATCTCCTCGTCCGACGGGTCCACACGGGTGAAGAGCGCACGGATGCTCTCCCTCTCTTCCCGCGAGACCCTCCGGAGCGCTTCCACGAGAGGGAGGGTCACTTTTCGCTCTCTGAGATCGTGGCCGACCGGCTTTCCGGTGATCCCTTCATCTCCTTCGTAGTCGAGGAGATCGTCGGCAATCTGAAAAGCCATCCCCAGCGCGTGCCCAAAACGCCGAAACGCGGTCTGGTGCGCGCGCACTCCCACGAGAGCGCCGATTTCCGCAGAGGCACCCATCAGGGATGCGGTCTTGCAGGCGATCAGCCGATCGTAATCCGCTTCCGAGAAGTCGAGGGCATCGCGAGAGGTGAGCTGGCGCAGTTCTCCCATGCTCATCTCGTTCGAGGCTTCCGCCAGGGCGCGGATCGCGTCGATCCGACCGACCCGCGCCAGCTCCATCACGGAACGGGAATAGAGGAAGTCGCCGGTGATCACGGCCACCTGGTGTGTCCAGAGGTGGTTCACCGTGGGCAGGCCCCGCCGCAGCACCGAATGGTCGACGGCGTCATCGTGCACGAGGGTCGCCAGGTGCACCAGCTCCACGACGGCCGCCAGGGGTACGGCATCGGGTTCGGACTCCCCACCTACCTCGCTTGCGAGCAGAAGCAGGGTCGGGCGGAACAGCTTCCCCCGCACCTGCAGGAGGTAGTCATTCACCTCATCCTGCACGTCGAAGTTGGAGAGCACGATGCGGCGGATGTCGTCGACCACCTGGTCGAGGCGCTCGCGCACGGGTTCCTGAATCCGAGCGAGCCTGGAGGCCGGGGGTGCCGGTGCCGCAGAGGGGAAAGTGGTCATGAGGGAGACCGGCGACGCCGTCAACGTAGAGCCCGCAGCCGCTCGGTCACATCCTTGAAGTTGATATCGAGGGAGAAGACCTTCTCATAGAACTCGCGGGCCCTTTCCGAGTTCCCGGTCTCCTCGTAGGCCATACCGAGATAGTAATAGATCCCGAGGAGATCATCTTCGATCTGCCAGGGCGCTTCGCGTGCCCTCTCCAGCGTGCGGATGGCGACCTCGTGATCACCCTTCTCCAGAAAGCACTGGCCGAGCATCTCAAAGGTCGGGAGGTGCCCCGACTGAGCCCGAAGTGCCTGCTGAAATTCCCCCACTGCTTCATCCAGAAGGCCCATGTCCTTGTAGGCGGAGCCGAGATCGTAATGGGACTTCGCATCATCCGCCGAGAGGTTTTCGGACACCTTCTGCTTGAACTGCTGGAGCATCTGGGCGAAGTCCGCCTGCTCGTCGCCGCTCGGGGCCTGAGCCGCCACGACCCACCGGGTCGACCCCTCCGTTTCACGATCCAGAACAAGGGATCCGAGGTCGACAAACCCCTCCGAGGGCGGTGCTGCTTCTCCGCCTGCGACCTTCGCGGGCGCGCCGGCCGGCGGAGAGATCGACGCGGCACCCACCGCCTCGAGCGCCTCCCTGTTCCGGGAGTCGAGATTCAGGACCTGACGGTAGACGGCCTGAGCCTTCACCTCCTCCCCCCCTCGGCGAAGCGTTCCAGCCAACTCCTGGAAAGCATGCACGAGGATGCCCCGGTCGTCGGTGCGGTAGGCGTATTCGACCATCCGCTGCCTCAGCGCCAGATGGTCCGGGTCCGCGTCGATGAGCGCCTGGAGCGCCTCGATAGCCCCCGAAATGTCGCCCCTGTCTGCGAGGTGATCGTGAGATGGAGGATCCTCGTCATCGTCAGGAACCTCCTCAAGTGTGAGGAAGGGCGTCGAATCCGCTTCCTCGCCCTCGTCGTCGGAATCCAGTTCCAGAGGGGGAAGCTCCACGAAGGGATCCTCATCCGGAGCAGAGTCCTCCTCGGTGCCCAAGTCGAAGGTTGGAAGGGGGGTCAGATCATCCTCCAGCTCCTCATCCTCTTCCTCTCCCGGATCGTCGGGCTCATCCATGTCCCAGGTCGGGAGAGGAGTCGCATCGTCCGGAATGTCGTCCTCGGACGCCTGATCCTCCTCCGGGAGGCCGTCGAGCGAGAAGCCCTCGAAGTCATCCGCAACCTCAACGGGGGACTGGGCCTGCGGAGGTTCTTCTTCCTCTTCTTCCGCGGGATCGTCGAATGAGAAGTCCTCGAATGCGAGGTCGGCGGCTGCGCCCTCATCCTCGGACGAAGCTTCGTCTTCCACCTCGGCGGAGTCCTCCTCGGCACCGAGCGACGTGGATTCGAATCCGAGAAGCTCACCAGACGTCACCCGGGCTCTGACCTCCGGCTCTTCGGCTGTCGAAGGAAGGGGCCGGTCCGGATCCATCTCCTGAAGCTTCGTTGCCACCCGGGCCGCTGCATCCCTGTCGCCAGCCGCGAGCAGTTTGCCATATGCAGCCCGGAAATGCTTGATGGCATCGTCGATCTTCCCCGCTCCCGCGAGGAGGTCCGCGAGGAAGAGCCGCGTCTCGGTATCGTTCGGAGCCAGACTGACGAACTCCGCGAGGGCACGAAGCGCCTCGTCCATGCCTCCCTTGGCCTGCTGAATCTCGGCGTAGGTCAGGAAGTTCTGCCGCGCATCGACGAGGAATCCCTGCCGCGCCCGGATCTGACCCATTCTGAGATAGGCCGAAGCGCGATTGGGTGCGCTGCGGGTGATCTTGCGGCACAGGGCGATCGCGTTGTTGGCGAGCTCCGCTTCTACATAGAAGTCGATGGCCTTTTCATAGTGGACCATCGCCGCATCGATGTCCCCGAGCCTGACCTGGAGATCGCCGACCCGGTTGTAAAGGGCGATGTCCGGGTCCTCTTCTTCCCCCAGCTTGTCGATCGCCTTCAGGTACTGATCAAGCGCCTTGCTCCACTCCTCCCTCTGCTCATGGCGTCGGGCCTGTTCCTTCAGCGCTTCGATGTTCATGGGCTCTCGTCCGAGGGATCGCCTTCAAGATCAGTGCGCCCGATGGGCGCCACTTCGGGGGAAGATAGCGAGCCCCCTTGGAGGGCACAAGCCAAGAAAGGCGCGGGTTTCAGGGCGTTGTCGGCGCTCGATTTGACAGGGTTCCGGGCGAGAGCGCAGGATTCCCCACCTGAAGCTGGAAGGCCCAGTCGAAGATGGCGATCGCGCCATCCTGTGCCCAGCCGGTGTGGGTCACACGAATCACGCCATAACGCCAACCGCCTCCCTCACCCGGAACCCGCAGGACGTAGGAAAACCCCGCGAACATCCCGACGTCTGCCGAACTGTAGTTCGAGGAGGGCGCCGTATCGACGTCGACACACCCGGAGTCGGCCGCGGGACCACAACGGAGTGCGGTGGTCGCGATCGGAACCTGATGGACCTCGACTCCGGTTCCCGGCACGAGCCACCAGCCCGCCTCGTCAACCTCCATCCGGAAGTGCCGGCCGCCATCGCCGCCGGGGCGGATTGGATTGGTGCTCTCCGTTTCCTGGAATCGGAAGCCCGAGAGATCGGGGCGATCCTCGAAAGCGTAGATGAATTCACCATGGTAATCCGGGCGTGGGGTCCCCTCGGCGAGCGGGCTCCCTCCGCTCTCGTGACCATCGGTATCCACGGCCGTCACGAAATAGCCGTAAGTGAACCCGTTCTGGACCAGCAGATCGAGGAACCCCTCCGAGTCCGTTTCCCCGAGGAGGGTAGATCCATCGTCGCCCTCATCGAGGTAGACACGGTAGAAATGCAGATCCTCCGCCTGCCGGCTCCGCCGATCCCACCGCAGATAGAGCGCATCGTCGAGGCCCACCGCCTCGATCTCCCCGGGTGCCGGAGGTGCTGTGGGTTGAGGAACGAACACCTCGACTGCGTAGTCGGACTGGGCTTCATTCCCGCTCTGGGTGTGAACTGCCGACACGTAGTACTCGTATTTGACCCCGGCGATCACATTCCGGTCGGTGTACGCGCACACCCCGTCCGAGCAGTTCGTGACCTGCGCCACCATCAGGTAATTCCGATCGGTGGCCCGACGCCCGTAGACCCTGAATGACTCGCCCGACCACCGCGAATCGAGCTCCCAGTCCAGGTGGACCGCGTAGGCGTAGTACCGGCCTTCAAGAGCCTGGGGCGGTGCGGGCTGTCCCGCAGGCAGGAGAGTCGAGTCGGAATCGCACCCTCCCAGGAGGAGGAGAAAACCGAAGGCCGTCACTCCCA
The DNA here is from genome assembly GCA_041743405.1 of Longimicrobiales bacterium. Classification (GTDB taxonomy): domain Bacteria; phylum Gemmatimonadota; class Gemmatimonadetes; order Longimicrobiales; family Gaopeijiaceae; genus JBGTMU01. Next base: position 14,576 of record JBGTMU010000205.1, read on the forward strand.
TCCGCGTCATCTTCCTCATCTCACCTTCCTCCGGTGGAGAACCGATTATCCGGCCCCGGGAACCCCCTCCCGCGTCCGTCCATGGCGCTGCAACGCCTTCTGAGAGCACAAGTCGTGCCCATCCGGATCCTCTCGCCTTGTTTCCCCGTCGGAGCCGGATTCAACAGGCCGTCGGGGGGGGCGTCGCGCGAGCAACCCCGTCGCTGGGTGTCCTCGCTGGTGGACACCGGAGCCTCAGAATGGTGTACCGGGGAAGCCAGTCCCGCCCTGGCCCTCGAGACTTCGCTGCTCGTAGTCGAAGCGCAGTTCGCGGTTCGCCTTCAGCGCCACTTCGAACTGGAACTGCCAGTTCCCGGTCGCGGTCTGTCGGAACCCGAAAATGGCCTCCCACTCGTGCAGGTCCCGCCGGAGCGACACCACATGATCGAGGAAGCGGTTCTCCTCCACGTCGAAGGAGGTATTCCAGTCGGCAGTCCAATTGGGAGAGGGGCTGAACGAGAGTGACCCCTGGAGCGTCTGGGATCGCAGGGACGAAGCGATCTCGCTCACTCCACCCTCCCGTGGACGGCGGAGAGAATAACGGATCCGCGCATCCCATCCCTCCCGCCTTCCCCCACTCATGAACCCCATGCCTGACTGGGCCCCGGGCCCCGAGGTCACTCGATTGGGGTCCATGCCTTCCGGTCCTCCGAAGAAGCCGGCTGCGACATCCGGGGGCCTCCCTCCCTCCGGTGGGTCACTTTGCTCGCGGACCGGGGGTTCGAACCCCAGGAGTCGGCCCAGGAAACGGACGAAGGCGGACTGATCGCTGAGGGCGAATCCGAGTGAAAGCTGTGACAGATGTGGGGCGAAGCTCCTCGCTTCCTCGGGCTCGAAGCCACGGTCCGGGAAGAGCTCGTGCTCGAATGACAGATCCAGCCCCCTCAGGTAGTCCGACCGAATGGTGTTCTGCAGGCGGGTAGACGTGAACCCGTCCAGCCACATCCCCGTGGAGTCCGCCTCGACCATGTCGTAGGTGATCGAGCTCGTCTGGAGGGCGAGGAGAGTGACCACCTGTGATCGGGGAAGACGGCGGGGTCCGTCGGGATCCTCGTCCCGGCTCCGGGCTGGCGGGATGGTCGGGATCACCCGCTCGTCGTCCGCCTCCGCGAACTCCGCTTCCTCTTCCTCCATGATGTCCCCGGGGAGATCCTCATCCTCCGGGACCGACGGGGGCCCCTCCCCCGGCTCACCTTCTCCAACCGGGGTTTCCGGCTCCGGCACCTTCGCCTCCCATGTCTGGTTGAGGGTCAGGTTGATGAGGCGAGTGGGGCGGGCGACCCTCGCACCGAAGACGCGCCTCTGGAGTTCGGTCGGAGTAACCTCGGGCGACCAGGCGTAACTCGCGCTCGGCGTCAGTTTGTGGCGGATCGCTTCGAAACCGGCCACGCCCGGATAGAACCCGTAGATCTCCGTCTGCAATCCCACGCCCACGCTCACGCGCTGGGGGCCCGCCACGTAGTCCAGCGCCTCCGGGATGGAGTCGACACGGAGGAAATCACCGGAGAACGAGACGTTGGGGGTGATCGAGCTGTTCCCGATGAGGCGCTGCTGATAGCTGAGATCGGCGGACCAGCGGGCTCGCCCCGATTGGAAGTCCGCTCGGTCCAACGCCTCCTGGGCGGCGATGGTGCCCTCTTCCCAGGGGAGCGACAGCCCGTTCCCGCTCCACCGCCCCGAGAGCACCTCCCCGGTGTTCACGGTGCCCCCACGGAGCGCACCCGGCACATCTTCGAGGACCGATTCCTCGAGTTCCACACGGGTGTTGAGGTTGAGGTTCCCGACCCCGACGCGGCCGCTCGCATTTCCGACCGTGCGAGTGCCGGATGCCTGGTTCAGGGTGAAGGCCGTGTCCGGTTGAAATGCCCTCTCGTTCACGTTGCGCGTCATCCCCATCGAACCGGAGAGCGACACGTTGTTGTACCACGAGGCCTCGGAGGGAGGGGCGTCGAAGAGGGTGAGGGTGGAAAGGCTGAGGTTCACTGAGGGCAGGGTCATGTCCACCCGCTCATCGCTGAGATACTGTCGGCGGTTGGCGCTGAGCGAGAGCGAGCCCCATCCGAAGCGGTGGTTGATCCCCCCGTCCGAGTCGATCGTCTGGTTCAGCTCCGTGGGGGTGAAGCTGTTCTGGGTCACGAAGGAGGTACTGGAGACGTAGGTGGCATTCACCCGGGCCTGCGTGCGTTCGGACACATCCCAGCTATGCTGCGTCCTGAAGGAGAGTTCCCGGTTCCCGTTCTCACGCCAGTACTGCTTGGCCACGGCGCCCCCGGAAAGAAAACGACGGGCCCAGCGATATCGGAAAGACCCCTCGAGCGCGGTGTAATTGTTAGCCCACCAGTCCATGGCCAGCGTCGCATCCGAGTACTCGCTCATGGCCCAGTAGTACCCCAGATTCGACAGCCTCCGGTTGTATCCCGTGGAGGTTCGGACGATGTCATTCACCGAGAACGAAGGCGTCAGAATTCCGCTGGCCCGCCCGCTCCCCAGGTTCTGGGCGATGAAGGGAAGCCACAGGACGGGGACGTCGTCGACGTACATCCGCACCGAGCGTGCGATGAGCACCTGCCCGGCCAGGACCTTCAGGCTCTTCGCCTCGAAGTAGGAGTGGGGCTCGGGGAGGTCACAGGAAGTGAAGCGCGCATCACTCCCGAAGAGGACCCCGTCCGACACCCAGTCCATGTCGGCGTCCACGATCCAGCTCGCACCTTCCGAATAGGTGGTTCGGGCGCCGAGCGCGGTTCCACGGGCCGCGTTTACGTCGTAGATGAGGGTTCGGCTCTCGACGGGTTCGCCCTGATCGGGGATGAGGTAGGTCTGGCCGGTGGTGCGCACGATTCCGAGGGCATCGTCATAGATGATCGACGAGTCGGCCTCCAGCCGCACCCCCTGTCCGGAAAAGCGGGGACGGATCGAGTCGCCTGCGAGGAGGAAGAGACGGCGCCCGTTCGCATCGTAGTCGGCACTTCCCGCCTGGTAACTCGCGAGGGTGTAGCCTGGCAGTGCGAAGAGGGCACGCATCACGGAGTCGGCTCGGGGGGGCAGCTCGACCTGAGTGGTCCCCTGGGATCCGACCTGCACGCCGAGTGGGGCTCCGGCTCCGGAAATCGAGTCGCCCCTGATCGAATCCGCCTGGATCGAATCGGCCGCGGCAACGGAGTCCCGATAGACCCGGCTCGTCTCCCGAAGCCGCTCGAGGACTCGCGCCCGGGCGGTATCCGGGTTCACCTGGCCAGCGCCGGGGCGCTGTGCGTCCGCTCCCTCCGCTCCGCACAGGAGAACGACAAGGAGGAAAAGCCCTCCGACGTTCCGACGGGCGCGGCCCTGCGGATCGGCGCTCCTGGGAGTCTTCATCCATTCACCTCCACGGTGCCATCCGGCGGCTCGGGGGCCGCTCTCAACGGAGCTCCCTCCCGTTCCTTCTTCCTGCGGATGATTGCGGCGGAGAGGAGTATGCTGACTTCATAGAGGAATAACATCGGGCCCATCATGAGGAATGTCGACGCGAGATCACCCGGCGTGATGAGGCTCGCGATCACGGTGATCGCCACGATCGCGTGACGGCGCTTGTCCCGGAGGAAGGCCGGGGTGACGAGCCCGAGGGCCGTCAGGATGATCACCACCACCGGCAGCTCGAAGACCACGCCGAACGCGAGCAGCAGCGTGGTCACGAAGCTCAGATATTCGCTGACCTCGATCGCCGCCACGAGAAAGGCCTGCTGAAATCCCATCAGGAAGAGCAGCGCGAGCGGAAGCACCCAGTAATAGGCCAGGGTCACACCGCATGCGAAGAGTACAAGCCCGAAGTACAGGCTCGGCACGATGATCCGCTTTTCGTGAACCTCCAGCGCCGGGGAGAAGAAGGCCCACACCTGATAGACTACAATCGGAAGGGCAAGAATGATCCCGACGATGAGCGACAGCTTGAGGGTAATGAAGAAGGGCGTGCTCGGGTTGAAGAACACGAGCCCCTCCTCGTTCAGGTGCGGGCGGATCGGGCGCATGAGGATTTCCAGCACCCCCAGGTAATGCACGATCACGAATCCGACGAGCGTGCCGACCGCGACGGCGATCATGATCTTGAAGATGCGCCAGCGGAGCTCTTCGAGATGGTCCAGAAAGGGCATCTCACCCGTGGGACTCCGCCCGGGCGACCGACTCTTCAAAGGGGGAGCTCCGGCTGGTTGCGATGAGCCAGCTCGCGGCGGCCACGCTCCTTCATCTCGTCCACGAAGCTCTGGAACTCATCCTCGTCCTGGAAATCCCGGTAGACCGAGGCGAAACGGACGTACGCAACGCGGTCGATCGGCTTGAGGCGCTCCATGACCAGCTCTCCGATCCTGGAGCTCGGCACTTCGACGCCGGCGAGGGCCGACAGCTCATCCTCGATTTCGTCCGCGATCGTCTCGATGCGAGCGAGCGAAACCGGCCGTTTGGCGCATGCCGTCTTTACGGCACGAACAAGCTTGCTCCGATCGAACTCCTGCGAATCTCCACCGCGCTTGAGTACCTGGAGCGGGCGCTCCTCCACGTATTCGTAGGTGGTGAAACGAAAGGTGCACGTCAGGCATTCGCGGCGGCGGCGCACGGCTCTCCCGCCTCGGCTGGTGCGGGTGTCGACAACCCGGTTTTCAAGCGAATCACACTGAGGGCAACGCATCGGCGAGCAGGGCGCTGGGGGGGAAGGCTCTCGGAACGCGGACCGGAAGCGGGCTCAGGGGATCTGCCGGAGCGCGCTCCGGGCCAGATCGGCGGCGCCGCTCTCGGGCCAGGTGTTCACGACCCGGTCCAGGTATTCCCTCGCCCGCGCGCTCTCGCCCGCCTCGAGGAAGAGCATCCCCACACGGTATAGAGCATCGGGAACCCGTTCGGAGTCGGGATGGAACCGGGCCACGGACTCGAACGCTTCGATCGCGGCCTCCCTGTCGCCCTCCTGCACCGCGATGTCCGCGAGGTGGTAGCGCGCGTGGGGCGTGAGTTCGTGGTTCGGGAAACGATCGATGAGGTCCTCGAATCCCATGCGGGCGGAGGTGAGGCTCCCCCGCCGAAGCTGTGTCATGGCGGCATCGTAGATGTCACTCGCAACGCCTCCGCCTGCCGCGGGCGACCCCGGATCGAATCGGACCGGAGCCTGGCGCTGAAGGGCCATCTGGTCTCTGAGAGCCGCCATCTCCTGCTGGGAAAGCCCGGCAAGCTCCTGGACCCGGAAGATCAGATCCTCCAGGGTCTGGAAACGCCCGGAAATCTGCCCGCGATGCTGCTCAAAGGCCCGGGAGAGCCGCTGCACCGAATCACCGATGGCAGACTGGTCGCGCTGGAGCTCCCGGAGGAGCGCCTCCTGTCTTGAACTGATCTCGCGGATTTCCGTCTGGAGATCGCGCACATCTCTCTTCGTAGCACAGGCCGCAAGAGGAATGAGAAGCGCAATTCCCACAAGGGAGCGCAGGAGTCGCGCGGCACCGCTCGACGAGCGGGAGAGGCAGGCAGGGGGCTCGGCTTGATCGAACTTCGACATGGATCTCAGGGTTCCGGAGGTGGCTGATCCCACGGGGGCACTTCGCAGGGTACCCCCCGAAAAAGCGGGAGGGTCCCCCGGCGATGCCGGGGGACCCATCCCCTGTTCCACTTCATGCGCGCAGGAGCGGCGCTCCGGCGGTCCCGGTGCTCGCTGGGCTGCTGCGGCACTGCACTCGGATCAGTTCGCCGGGTTGATCTGATCGGCCCCGGCCGTGATGACGAACTCGGCCCGTCGGTTCATGGCCCAGGCCGACTCGTCGCTACGATTGACCGCCGGACGCTCCTGCCCGAACGAGGTCGTCTGGAAGCGATCGCCGGAGATCCCGTACTGTGCGAAGAAAGCTCGCACGCTCTCCGCGCGCCGACTGCCAAGCGCCACGTTGTACTCCACCGAGCCCCGCTCGTCGGTGTGTCCCTCGATCCGGATCCGGACTCCCGGGCTCGCCCTGAGGATTTCGACTTTCTGGAGCAGCATCCGCTCGGTGTCGGGGCGAATCGCGGCCTCGTCGTAGTCGAAGTAGACTGTCTGCTCGAGAG
>JBGTMU010000206.1:0-17160 GCA_041743405.1 Longimicrobiales bacterium
CCGCGCCAGCGCCCGCACCGATGATGGTGCCGCGGGTCTGGTTGCTCAATCCGCAACCGGCCGTGACGGTGACCGCAACGGAGAACACGCACACCGCACGGACGATCCGGGTTGCGGCGCTCTGCGGGGTGGAGGTGAGAACGAGTTTCGTCCTGTCATGTGTCGGGTCGATCAGCTCTGCTGCATTCATTTGTGATTTCCTGGGTTCGTAGTGATTGGGGTGAGTTCGTTTCCGGTTGTCGTTCAGGACGCGGAACTCGGCGCGCCGGTCTGCTATGGCTTCACAATGCTCGTGCCCCCGACGGTCATGGCCACGGCGAGCGCCAGAGCGACGATCCAGCGAACGGCGTTGAAGGGGAGGGGCAACGCTCCTGACGAGCGGCTCATGATCGGTGACTTCACGGGGGTTCTCCTGAAGCAGTGTGAGGCGATCCGTAAGTGCCAAGACATCCTGGGGGGGTCGCCGATTTCCGGATTCAGGACATTCCCTGCATGAAAGCTCTCTCAAGGGGCGGGGGCTTTCCATCGGCCGATCGGTGGAAATCAGGGGGATGGGTGATGCCACTGATGGGGGTCAACCAAATGGGGTAGACCTGCCCTGGAACTGCGGATCGGGGGGGGGGCCGGTTGCCGGTGTGCGGGTCGATCTGGGGTCGCGGAGCCGGGGAGAGAGTGGATGCTTTCCCCTCCCCGGCTCCGCCGCCCAACGTCACGTTGTGTTGCTTCTAGTTCTCGTTCAGGACGCGGAACTCTGCCCGCCGGTTCGCGGTCGCGGCCGCTTCGGTCGGTCCGGTCCGGACCATCTCTTCACGCCCTGCAGACTCCATGTCGATTCTGCTGGCTGCGATGCCGCGCGAGACAAGGTAGTCGCGGACGGCTTCGGCCCGGCGGAAGCCCAGCGCCATGTTGTACTCGTCGGTCCCGGGCTCACTCGCGTGTCCCGTGACGACCAGACGGATGGAGGGGCTCCCACGCAGCCCGGTGACCTTTCGATCGAGAATCAGCGTGGCCATTCCATCCAGTTCCGAAGAATCGTGAGCAAAGTGCACGGTCTGTTCCATCGTCGTCGAAGCGGCATCGGCGCGAGCGAGGTCAGCCAGCATTGCCCGATGTGCCGCCTCAATGGCTCTGAGCCGCGCGGTTTCGGCGGCACTCACGGAGTCTGGACGCTGAGTCATCGGAGCCGCCGCGGGACCCGGGACGTTCCGGGTTACGATCTCAGTGGTCGTGCCCGGAGTGCGATAGAGACTCAGGCCGAGCTGGAGCCCCTGGTTGCGCGTTCCGTCGAAGTTGAAGTCCTTGAGGCCGTCCAGCCGCAGCGAAGCGAAGGGACCCATCGCCAGCCTAAGGCCGAGCAGCACCTGCGCACCGTCCGTCTCGTTCAGATCCTGAATGTCGGTGTGCACCAGGCCAGCACCCACGAGGACCGAGAGGGGCCCGAAAACCAGGGGGGTGGCGATGAAGCGCGCGACAAACGATTCAACGTCCACGTCGGCGAGCCCGTCGGGGCGGTCCGCCTGCTTGAGCCCGATATCGAACTCGATTCCGAGTCTCGGCACGAGAAACGTCCCGATGCGGATGCCGCCGCCGAGGGCGTTGTTGACGTTGTGAAGGTTGTCGAAGGACGACAAGCTTCCGAATGCACCAAATTCCATCGTCCCCCTTACCTGCGCATCCCCCGGGGCGGCGAGTACCGCCATCCCCATGGCTGCGATCATGATGGCTCTATTCAACATTTCAAATCTCCTTGGGTGTTCGTGAACCTCTGATCCGACACTGGCGACTTCCTGCCCTCCGGCTTACGGGCCCGACACGGAACATCCGCGCCGGACCCGCCCGGTTCGTCACGGCTTCACGATGCTCGCACCCCCGACGATCATGGCCACGGCGCCATTCTGGGCCAGCGCCCTGCCGAGCAGAGTGGCGTTTCCGTTCAGGGTGATGCTGCTGAAGGCCATGATGGTCCCCTGGAAGGCCGAGTTCGTGCCCAGGGTCGCGGAGCTGCCGACTGCCCAGTACACGTTGTCCGGGATGGCGCCTCCGCTCAGAAGGACCTGAGAGCCGACATTCGCGGTGAGCGTGCTCCCGATCTGGAAGGTCCAGGTGCTCGCCGCGCTGCCGTGGAGCTGCAGCGTTCCAGTGACGGCGGCGGAAGAGCTGAAGCAATAGGTGCCCGGCGGGAGCGGGTTCCCGGCATGATAGAAGCCCAGGTCCACTCCGCTCAGGTTGAGGTCACAGACCTGCCCCTGCGCCGCGAGGTACGCCGCGGTCAGGTGGCCCTTGGCCGTTGCCACGACTCCGGGCGCCGGAATGCTTCCCGCGAAGGTGCATGGGATGGGGAAGCCGGTAATCGTGAGGGTCGGTGAGCTGCCGATGTCCGAGACGGTGACCGCGCCACCCGTGACAGACCCGGAGACGGCGCAGTCGATGCCCGCCCCTGCAAGGATGCCGAAGTTCTCAGCGGAGAGCAGAGGGTGGGGTCCCACCGGCGGGGGTACGGCCGTCACGACCACGTCCGCGAAGCCATCAATGCCCCCGCTGGTCGCCCTGACGGTATTGTTGAAGGTTCCCGCTGCCGCTCCTGCGGTGAACAGTCCGGTGCCAGCGTTGATCGTGCCTCCGCCATTGACCACCGCCCAGACGGGCGCTGCGATCACGACGGGGTTGTTGTTTGCGTCCCGCCCGCTCGCGGTGAACTGCTGGGTCTGAGTAACTCCCATCGTGGCGGGATTCGGAAGGACCCTGATGGTCACCAGGGGCCCGGCGGTGACCGTGACCGTTGCGGAGCCGGAGAGCGCCCCGCTCGTGGCCCTGACCGTGTTGTTGAAGGTCCCGGCGGTCGTTCCGGCCGTGAACATTCCGGTGCCTGCGTTGATCGTGCCTCCGCCTCCGACCACCGACCAGACCGGTGTGATCGCGACCGGGTTTCCACCTGCGTCGACCGCTGTGGCCGTGAACTGCTGGTTCCCGTTGACGGCCATGGAAGCGGGGTTGGGCAGGACCGTGATGGTCGTGGCCGGTCCGGGTGTGACGGTGACCGTCGCGGAACCGAAGACCGCACCGCTCGTAGCCCTCACGGTGTTGTTGAAGGTTCCGGCTGTGGTTCCGGCGGTGAACATGCCCGTGCCGGCGACGATGGTGCCTCCGCCTGCGACAACGGACCAGGCGGGCGTGATCGCAACGGGGTTTCCACCAGCGTCAACGGCTGTGGCCGTAAACTGCTGGGTCCCGTTGATGGCCATGGAAGCGGGGTTGGGCAGGACCGTGATGGTCGTGGCCGGTCCGGGTGTGACGGTGACCGTCGCGGAGCCGAAGACGGCCCCGCTCGTGGCCCTCACGGTGTTGTTGAAGGTCCCGGCGGTCGTGCCAGCCGTGAACATGCCGGTGGCGGCGTTGATGGTGCCTCCGCCCGCGACGACGGACCAGACCGGTGTGATGGCGACGGGGTTTCCGCCCGCATCGACGGCCGTGGCTGTGAACTGCTGGGTCCCGTTGATGGCCATGGTCGCGGGGTTGGGCAGGACCGTGATGGTCGTAGCCGGCCCGGGTGTGACGGTGACCGTCGCGGAGCCGAAGACGGCCCCGCTCGTGGCCCTCACGGTGTTGTTGAAGGTCCCGGCGGCGGTCCCGGCAGTGAACACGCCGGTGATGGAGTTGACGGTCCCACCACCGTTCTCGACGGACCAGGTGGGAGTGATCGCAACCGGGTTACCCTGAGCATCCACAGCCGTGGCAGTGAACTGCTGGGTTCCGTTGATGGGCATGGAGTGCGGGTTCGGGGTCACCGTGATGGTGGCGACCGTACCGGTCGTGACCGTAACGGTTGCGAAGCCCGAAAGCCCGCCGCTCGTGGCGCGGACGGTGTTGGCGAAGGTCCCGGTCGTAGTCCCGGCAGTGAAGATTCCGGTGCTTGCGGTGATGACGCCGCCTCCGTTCACAACGGACCACACGGGCGTGATCGGAACGGAGTTGCCACCCGCATCAACGGCGGTTGCCGTAAACTGCTGCACACCACCGATGGGGAGTGAGCGCGGGTTCGGCGTGACAGTGATGGCCACCGCCGGACCTGCCACCACATTGACGGTGGCAAAGCCCGACAGGCTTCCGCTCGTCGCCCTGACAGTGTTGGTGAATGTTCCAGTCGCCAATCCGGCCGTGAAGGTCCCGTTGGAGGCGTTGATGGTGCCTCCGCCCGCGACCACGGACCAGGTGGGGGTGATGGGAACAGAGTTACCGCTCGCATCGACGGCGGTCGCGGTGAACTGCTGGACTCCGTTGATGGGAAGGGTCTGCGGGTTCGGCAGAACCGTGATGGAGACGGCCGGACCAGCGGTGACCGTTACGGTGGCGGTGCCCGACAGGCTGCCGCTGGTGGCCCGGATGGTGTTGGCGAAGGTCCCGGACACCGTCCCCGCAGTAAACATCCCCGTACCGGGGTTGATTGAGCCACCGCCGTTCACCACGGTCCAGCTCGGGGTGATCGAGACGGGGTTGCCGCCGGCGTCAGCGGCGGTCGCGGTGAACTGCTGCGTCCCGTTGATCGCCATGGAATGCGGATTCGGGGTGACCGTGAGGGACACGGCCGCACCCGCGATTACGGTGACAGTCGCCGAACCCGAGCGTCCGTTATCGGTTGCCCGGATCGTGGCCGTGAACACCCCGAGCGTCGTGCCCGCTGTGAACATGCCGGTGGTCGGATTAATGGTCCCGCCGCCCACCTCCACCGTCCACACGGGGGAGAAGTCGACCTCACGGCCGTCCGCATCCAGCGCTATCGCCGTAAATTGCTGCGTGGCGTTGATAGTCAGGGTCGGGTTGGGTGATACGGTGATGCTGGCGATCTCGCTGAGTCCGACTGGGTCGTGTACGTCACACGCTCCGGAGATCCCCGCGACGAGCGCCAGAGCGACGATCCATCGAATGGCGTTGAAGGGGGGGGACTGCGCTCTTGATGAGCGGTTCATCGTTGGGAGCTTCACGGAAGTTCTCCTGAAACAGTGTGAGGCGTTGCGTAGGTGCTGAACATCCTGAGAGGGGATCACGGACCTGTGGATCCGGGACGCCCCTGTCATGAAAGCTCACGCAAGGGGGAGGAGGCACCTATCAGGCGATCGGAGGAAATCCGAGGGATGGCTGGTGGTACTGCCGGGGGTCACCCGAATGGGGTAGATACACCTGGGTACCGGGAGCGAGAGTACTGACGGGGACGTAGCGTGACCCGCATCGAGGAAAAGCCCGGGAATCGCGGGTGGCCCCCGGGCACCGAGCTCGGATCATCCGATTCCGGCCCCGTGACAGGACCGTTGGCGTACCTTGTACGTTGCGGAGCCTCAGGATCCGAGCTACCGAAGGTGGGACGGACCCTCCTGCAACGATCTCCGCTTGGGCGATGAACCCGACGATAGCGGAGCCCCCTTCGGGGAGCCATCGCTCGGAAGGGGGAGGTATGGGTGAGAAGGGGGATGAGGCGCGGGGATGACACCCCGCGCCCCCGGGCTCACATTACGGAAGCAGACGCTGATGACTTCCCCCGTCCAAAGGCCCCGCCATGGGTGCGGTTCTACCTCACATCACCGACGAACTCCGCTCCTTCATCGAGGCCCAGCCCGTCTATTTCGTGGCGACGGCCCCGCTGGCCCGCGAAGGCCATGTGAACCTCTCGCCGAAGGGGCTGGACACTTTCCGGGTACTCTCTCCTTCACGGGTGGCTTACCTGGACCTGACGGGAAGTGGCAACGAGACGGCGGCCCACCTCCAGGAGAATGGCCGCATCACCCTCATCCTGTGGCTTCGGGGTCCCTCTCATGGAATTGAAGGAAGATCGAGATCAACTCATCCGTTGGGCGGAGCGAAAGGGACCCGAAGGTCTCGCGGCCTATCGGGCCGAGAAGAACGCGGTGAGCATCGACGGCCTTCCCGGGGGAGGGGCAGGTTGGAGCGCGCCCTGACTCTCCTCCGGATCGCCGCAGTCGTCTACCTCTGCTACCTGGGGCTCCTCTTCATCGTTCAGCGCCGGGCGCTCTTCCCTGGAGAGAGCCGGGTGCCCCCGCGGGCCTCGTCGGACGCTCTCCCCGGAGGCGCTGCGCAGCTCTGGCTCAATACACCGACCGGACGGGTCGAGGCGTGGCTTCTGGAAGGCGACACCCCGGGGCCCGGGCCAGCCCTCCTCTTCGCGCACGGCAACGGCGAACTGATCGACGACTGGCGGGAGCCCATGGAGGCCCTCCGTGAGGCCGGATTCCACGTGCTTCTCGTGGAGTTTCCGGGGTATGGATTCTCGGAAGGACGACCCACCCGGAGCTCGATCCGGAGCACCCTCGAGTCGGCGTTCGACCGCCTTGCGACGCACGCACGCGTCGATCCGTCCCGAATCGTCGCGATGGGTCGCTCGCTCGGTGGCGCAGCGGTCGCGGAGCTCTCGCTCGAGCGCGAGCTCCGGGCCCTCATTCTCCTCTCAACCTTCACCTCGGCTGGCGACATGGCCTGGCAGGGGTTCCGGGCGCCCCCCTTCCTGCTGCGCGACCGATTCGACACCCGCCCGGCAATGCGCGATTTCGAGGGGCCGGTCCTCCTCATGCATGGGCGCGACGATGACCTGATCCCCTTCAGGCACGCTGAGCGGCTGGCCGCCCTCCGGAACGAAAGTGGAGCCGCAACCGGAGATCCGCTCGCGGTGATCCCGCTCGACTGTGCCCACAATGACTGTCTCGCGGTGTGGCCCACCGTCGTGAGCGAACTCCTGGAATTCCTTCGCGCAGAAGGGGTTCGGTAGCGAGGGCTTCCGGAATCTCCCCAGCGGGCTAATCACTTCGGTCCCCTTCCGCTACCCCTTTTTTCGCCCCGGCGGGGGAGAACCTCCGCGCGCGATCTCCGCTAACTTACTTCGGAGCCCCCACCGGCTCTGATCGTCCGATCCATCCATCCCGACCGGGAATGAAGCATATGCAGTACATGACCGACTCATCGAGCATTCGCGCGCGGTATTCACGGGTGATCATGGCGCTGGCCATCGGCCTCCTCGCGGCGGGATGTGGAGGCAGCGCGGAGATCAAGGCGCTGAGGGGGGAGGCAGTGGGAACGCTGCTGGGGAGTGCTACCGGAGGCGCGGCCGTCACCCTGACGAGTGGTGACACCCTGCACATTTCGGCGGCGACCCTCGACTTCTACCGGGCTCGCAACTGGCAGTCCGCGTGGGTGGGTTCGAAGGCGCCGCTCGATGAGGGCGAGGCTCTGCTCGAAGTGCTGGGGCGATCCGGAGAGGATGGTCTTCCCCTCGAGCGATACCGGCATGACGTTGCGACGTCGGTCCTCGCCGGGGTTCCGGGGTCGGGCGATTCCCGCCTCAGTGACTCGCTCGTCGTCCGCCACCTGGCCGACCTCGATGTGCTCCTGACGGAAGGGTTCAACCGCTTTGCACGGGATCTCGTGATGGGGATGCTTGATCCGGTTGAGGCCGGGCTCGACTTCCGCATCCCCGGGGACGATCCGCCTGATCCCATGATCCTCAACCGGGTGGTTGATGGCGAGGATCCGGCCGCGCTCGTCGAGGAGCTCCGACCCGCGATGCCACAGTACGCGCGGATGCGCACGGCTCTGGCTGCCTACCGCGAAGCGGAGTCGCGCGGCCCCTGGTTGCTGGTCTCAGCGGACACCACGCTGAGAGAGGGCGATCTCGACGAATCGGTGGCGCAGCTCCGGCAGCGGCTCGCAGCCGGGGTCGACCCGGCGGAAGCCGCGCTTGCGAAGGCTGGCTCGGCCAACCCGACCCTCTTCGACCCGGAGCTTGCGGAAGCCGTCCGGCTCTTCCAGTCGCGGCACGGGATCGAGGCGGACGGTGTGCTCGGTGAGTCCACTCTGCGGGAGCTGAACCATACGCTGGCGGAGTGGATCGCAGAGCTCCGACTGAACCTGGACCAGTGGCGCTGGCTTCCGAACACCCTGGGTGATCGCTATGTGCTGGTCAACATTGCGGGCTTCGAACTGGAGGTGGTTGATGACGGGCGCGTGATCGAGGCGATGAACGTCGTGGTCGGCGAGCGGGACACGGCAACGCCGATCTTCGCGGACTCGATCCGCTACGTCGTCGTGAACCCCTACTGGAACGTGCCGGACGGGATCATGGAGCGCACGATCCTCCCGGCGATCGCAGAGGATCCGGGCTACCTCGCGAAAAACGAGATGGAGTGGTTCGAGGGGAGGGTCCGGCAGCGCCCGGGGGCCCTGAACTCGCTCGGCCGCTACAAATTCATCTTCCCGAACGAGTTCGACGTGTATCTTCACGACACTCCCCAGGGCAACCTCTTCTCGCGCACCTCACGGGCCTTCAGCAGCGGATGCGTGCGGATCGAACGCCCGCGGGACTTCGCGAGGATGCTCCTCCAGCTCCAGTCCGACCACGACCCCGATTCGCTCGACGAGATTCGTTCCGAGGGCTCCGAGCGCTGGCTCGCGCTCGATCGACCCCTCCCCGTCTTCCTCCTGTACTTCACCTCATGGGCGCAGCAGGATGGCACCGTCCGCTTCCATCACGACATCTATGGCCGTAGCGAGGCCATGGGTGAACAGGCCGAAGAGATGGAGACGCGGGTCATCCCGACCGGGTGACGCCCGGGTGACCCTGTTCAAAGGAGTGATCGCAATGCGCACCATCATCGGAATATCCGGAAGCCTCCGTCATCGCTCGTACAACACGGCACTCCTGCGCGCGGCCCAGGAGATGGTGTCGGAGGAAACCGAGCTGGAGATTGCCTCGATCCGGGAGATCCCGCTCTACGACGCCGACGTCGAAAGCGACTCGGGAATCCCCGCCGTGGTGAAGACCCTCCAGGACCGAATCGTAGCGTCTGACGGTCTCCTGATCGCGACGCCGGAGTACAACCACGGCATTCCGGGCGTGCTGAAGAACGCGATCGACTGGCTGACACGCCCTGACGCGGAAACCCGCCGTGTGTTCCGCGATCGTCCGGTCGCCGTGATGGGCGCCACGCCCGGAAGAGGCGGAACGATCCTCGCGCAGGCTGCCTGGTTGCCGGTGCTCCGGACGCTGGAAACCCGCCCCTACTTCGGCGAACGGATGATGCTCAGCCGGGCCGGCGATGCGATCGACAAGGAGGGCCGGCTCGTCGACGAGAAGGCGCGGGAACGGCTGAAACGGTTCATGGCCGGGTACGAGGCGTTCATCGCGCGCGGGTAGGAGCCCCACCCTGCCCGCCTCGTGCGGGCTGAGCCGAGGGGCTATCTCGCCCCGCTCCACCTCCCGAGCGCATCGAGTGCACCTCGTTCGGCTTCGTAAAGAGCCAGAACCCGTGACTTCAGGTCCCGCCGCAGGGCCCGGGCCGCCGCGTCATCCATGGGGAACCCGTCCTTGAAGAGCGACTCCGCATCGGTGAGCGCCCTTTCGCAGGAGGCGGTCTCGGCATCGTCGGTGGTCGTGGCTCCGGCCATGGCCTCGGCACGCCGCACCAGGATCTCCTTCGCCTCCCGGAATGCGGGCACCTCGTCGGGGAGCGCCGCATCCGCGAGCGCCGTCCACCCGCGCCCCAGTTCGGCGTACCGCTCCGCGAGCATCCTGAGTTCCGCATCTCCCAGGGCATCCCCCGCTTCTCCCAGGAACTCCGCGAAGAGGGGGCGGCTGAGCCCGCCACCCGTGTCGTAGTGCTCGATGAAGTCGCACACGGAGCGGAGCCCGGCGTACATGAGGGGCCCCGGGGGGAACATCGTCTCCCAGGAGTTCGCACCTGAACTTCCGTCCAGCCTCTCGGCCCAGGATCGGAAGGCCTCGAGACCGAAGTTCACCTGCTTCGGATGCGCGAGCGATGCGACGCAGGCGCCCACTCCTTCACGCACCGACGTCTCGAGCGGTAACTCGGCGTGCGCAGGCTCCAGCGCGAGGGCCCGGTTCCTGTCCTTATTCGTGGTGGCACGCGCGACCGCCAGGTCCTCGAGCGGGACCCGCAGGAGCTCATCCCCCAGGTCTCCGACGAGGGCAATCCCCGCTTCGTCATCGATACCATGGACCGTTGCCACGTGGTACTGGCGCCCGCGGAAGGTGAGCCAGACCATGACGGGCCGGTCCCCCTCGAGGAGCTCGCGGAGCTGCTTCTCGGCCGCTTTCGGACTGGTGGATTCGCGCTTCACCGGGGTCGCGCCGAACCTCTCGATCGCGGACGAGGCCCAGCCCTGGTTATCGTGCCAGAGGTGTCGCCCTGCGATGAAGAAAGACGAGAAGTTCTCCTTCGCGTAGTGGAAGGCGAAGACCCCGGCGCCGATCCCTCCGGAGATCCCGAACACCATCGCTTCGCTGAAGGGCATGCCCGTGTGCGGGGCCCGTATGCCCGCGCCCGAAAGGAGGGCGCGAAGGGCGGTGGGGGCGGGGGTGCTTCCGGGGAAGTGATGGGGGGTCGAGGTCCCCCTGGGCACCTCAGCCACCCGACTGGGCGATCGTCACGGCGAAGCCATCCGGGTCCTTCACCGCGAAAGCCATCGGCCCCCAGGGGAGCGGAGCGGGCTCGGCATCCAGCGTGATTCCGGCGGCCTTCGCGCGCTCGGCCACTTCGTGAATGTCCTGATCCGTCGTGATCCAGGTCCGCATCCCCACGCCCTTCACGCGGTCGCGGCCCCTGGCCCCGTCGTCCTGACCGATTCCGAGAATCGCGGCGCCCGCCTTCAGACCGCAGAAGACGACCCGGCCTTCGTACTCGTGCTTCTCCGTGACCTCGAAGCCCAGCCCCTCCGTGTAGAAGCGCACGCTTCGCTCAAGGTCGTTCGCCGTGATCGAGGGGGAGATGCTCGTGGCCTGAAGCCATGCCACGCCTTCCTGGGATTCATTTGTCGATGCCATTGCCGTCTCCTCGGTATGGATGTTGCGGCGCCGCGGGGGAGGCCAAGTTACGTCGACGACAGGCAGCTCGTCCAACGGGAGAGCAGGGGATGCTCGTTCCACCCCCCCCCACCTTGCTAGCCGAATGCGCCCTGCGTAACGTCCAGTGAGAGGCTGCCATGAAAGCTGGAATCGACGACGATCCGGGGGTACTCGGGATGGTTCTCAATGGGAATGTGGCGTAACCCAGTGCACCGTTTCACACAGGATCGCTCCCCATGAGTGAGCAGCCGTCCCCGTCGGAGTCGATCTTCTCAGCCCTGACCCCTGCCGATCCACAGGACGCGCCCGAGGAGCGCGGCGCCGGCCTGGGCACCTTCGGAGGGGTGTTCACGCCGTCGATCCTGACCATTCTCGGCGTGATCATGTACCTGCGGTTCGGGTGGGTGGTCGGGAATGTAGGGCTGATTGCCACTCTCCTCATCGTGGTGATGTGTACGAGCGTGACCCTCGTCACCGCCCTCTCGATGGCCTCGATCGCCACCGACCGGCGGGTACGGACGGGGGGTGCGTACTACATGATCAGCCGTTCCCTCGGGCTGGAGACCGGGGGTGCCGTCGGAATCCCGCTGTACTTCGCGCTCGCTCTCTCCATGGCGCTCTACGTGATCGGTTTCGCCGAGATCGTGGGCGACGTCTTCCCCAGCGTGAACCAGCGGGCGGTGGGGGTCGTCACTGCCGTCGCGGTCGCAGCGCTGGCCCTTCGCTCCGCGGCGCTGGCCATCCGCTCGCAGTACATCGTGATGGCGGTCATCGTCCTCTCACTCCTCTCGTTCTTCTTCGGCGGCCCTGTCGAGGCCTCCGAGATTGACCTGACCGGCTCGGCCCCGGACGCAATCACAGTAGGGTTCTGGGTCGCTTTCGCCGTCTTCTTCCCTGCGGTGACCGGGATCGAGGCCGGGGTGAACATGTCGGGCGACCTGAAGAGCCCCGCCCGATCCATCCCGCTCGGGACCTTCGCCGCCCTGGGTGTGGGCTTCCTCGTCTACGCCACCATGCCCTTCTTCTTCAGCCTCTGGGCCGACAGCACCACCCTCGTGGAAGACCCCTTCATCATGCGCCGCATGGCTCGCTGGGGGCCGCTCATCATCCTGGGCGCCATGGGCGCGACCCTCTCGAGCGCGATGGGGAGTATTCTGGGTGCGCCGCGGGTGCTCCAGGCGATGGCTCGCGACGGGGTCCTGCCCGGCCCCCTCCGCGTTCTGGGGAAGGGGAGTGGGGACGACGACGCTCCGCGCGTTGGCACGGTGGTCACCCTGGGAATCACCATCGCGGCGGTGGTGCTCGGCGACCTGAACATGGTGGCGCCCATCCTCACGATGTTCTTCCTCGCCTCCTACATGACCGTGAACTTCGTGGCCGGGGTGGAAGGATTCCTGGAGAGTCCCTCGTTCCGCCCCGCCCTGCGCGTCCCCTGGGGCGTGTCGATGGGCGGCGCGCTGGCCTGCCTCCTCATCATGTTCCTGATCAACGCCGTCGCGACCATCGCCGCACTCGCGGTGGTGATCGGCGTCTTCGTCTGGCTCCAGCGACGAGGGCTCGCGGGTACCTGGGGCGACGTCCGGAATGGGATGTGGCTCGCCCTTGTGCGAATGGGGCTCCTGCGCATGGGCGAAAGGAACGACGCCCGCAACTGGCGGCCACATCCTCTGGTCCTGGCCGGCGACCCGAAGCGGCGGTGGCCCCTCATCGACTTCGCGAACGCCATCACCCACAATCGGGGGCTCGTGACGGTGGCGAGCGTCCTCCCCGAGAAGGCTGCGTCGAGCGGACGGCAGGCCGAGGCGGAGGCTCGGGTGGAGGAGTATCTGGCGAAGCGCGGAGTGGAGGCGTTCGTGCGTCTGGTCACCGCTCCCGATCCGTTCACCGGTGCCAAACGGCTCGTGGAAGCCTACGGCTTCGGCCGCCTCGTCCCCAACACGGTCATCCTGGGCACGAGCGAGCACGAGGAGCGCCGCGACCGCTTCTGCGAGATGATCGAAAGCTTCCATCGGAAGAAGCGGAATGTGGTACTCATCCGCGACCCCGATCGCGTGGGTTTCGGGGACCGTCAAACCATCGATGTCTGGTGGGGCGGATTGCAGGCGAACGGGGGGCTCATGCTTCTGCTCGCCTACCTGCTGCGCACGAACGTGGAATGGGACAACGCCGAAGTTCGGCTGAAGCTGGCAGTGCGTACCCGGGAGGCCGGGAAGGAGGCGCGCCGGAACCTGGAGGCCCTCCTCGAAGACCTCCGCATCGGCGAGGTCCGCCTGGACATCATCGTGGCCGGCGACCGCCCGTTCCCCGAAGTCCTCAAGCTGGCCTCCGCCGACGCCGACATCGTGTTTCTCGGGATGGCCGCCCCGGAAGAGGACTTCCGCGCCTACTACGATCGGCTGCAGGAGATGTCGGAAGGGCTGCCCCCCACCGCGTTCGTTCTGGCCGACGGGACGCTGGCGTTCTCCGAGGTGCTGGTGGATCGGGCGTAGCCGCTTCTATCCACCCTTCCTACCCCTCTTCGGTGATCTCCTCCCAGGCGCAGGTGCGGATCTCCCGGGCGCCGGGATTCCCGAACGGCCCGAAGTCCTCGAAGCCCGGAAGGGGCCCGGAGAGGGCCAGGATCTCGTCCCGGGAGTGGCCTGCGCGGATCCGGGCGCCCACGAAGGCCAGGGCCTCTCCCAGATAGTCCCGGAACCGGGCAAGGTCCGTGAACGTTCCGGTCATGGGAAGCCCCGCGCGGGCGTGGCCCAAGATGTACACGGTCTCCCGCGTGTGCTCGGCCAGCGTGCGGTCCAGCACGGACATCCACCCCCGGAGGGTGGCCCCGGCGGCCCGGTCCACCACCGGGTGACGGCGGTGGAACATCAGGTCGCCCATGTGGACCACGTTGGCCTCATGGAAGGTGATGACGGCGTCGCCGCTGGTATGGGCCCGGCCGAAGTGACGGGCGGTTACCCGCTCATCCCCCGCCTGGAGGGTCCAGCTCGCGTCGAAGGTGGTGTCGGGGAAGTGGCCCTCGGCGGGAGTCTGGGCCCCGGGAGGGTTTCGCATGTGCTCCGCCGCCATCTGATGGGCCACTACGGTCCGGGCCGCATCTCGGAATGCCACATTCCCCGCGGAATGGTCGCCGTGATGATGGGTGTTGATCAGAGCGTCCACGGGGCGGCCGCCCGAGCGGGCATTCACCCCGGCCAGACATACCTCCGCCTCGGCGGGAAACTGGCTGTCCACCACGACCACGGCGTCGTCGTTCACGAGCCAGCCGATCGTCCCGCCCCGCATCGTGAAGTGCCCCACGTTCCTGCGGATGGGGGTGAAGAGCCCCTCGACCTCCTGAACGCCCCGGGCCTCCAGGGAGAGGGGGCGGACCAGGGTGCCGACCAGGGCCGCAGCGGAGGCTCCGGCGGAGGCGGTCAGGAAGCTTCGGCGGGAGGGCGACATGGCGAACTCCGGGGAGCGGGATGGGTGGGAGGCAGAGTGAATTCCATCGTGTGGACGAGATAAGGCCGCGCGTCCGGCCTGGCCAGAGTTCGACGCCGGGTCGCGTCAGGCCACCTTCCCACGCCCATTTGCCCAGCCTCCGGCTGCTTGCAGGCCCAGAACCGCCGTTCTACCTTGTCACCGCGCCCGGGAGGGCGTCTGGACCGCCTGTTACCTATCCCTGTGCATCCACCTTACAACGGGTGTCTCCTTGATCCGTCCCCCGGCGTCTCTCCGCCTCCTTTTCCTTCTTCTCCTCGTCCTCCCAGCCCCGGGAGGTGCTCAGGTTCCCACCCACCCTCTGGACCACCTCTCGGCGGCCGAACACTGGACGGCGTACCAGGTGATCCGGGCGTCGGGGGAGATCGGGGATGAGGCCAGCTTTCGTTTCGCCACTCTGAATGAGCCCCCCAAGGCCGAAGTGCTTGCTTGGCGCCCTGGGCAGTCCTTCCGAAGGGAGGCCATGGTCCACCTGGTGGACGAAGGGAAGGGATATGAGGCGGTGGTGGACCTGCTGGGCGAGCGCCTCCTCCGCTTCGAAGCCGTGTCGGAGACCTCCTACATGCTGGGCCCGGAGGACTTCGGTGTGGGGTCGGCCATCAAGGAAGATGAGCGGGTACAGGCCGCCCTGGCGGCCCGGGGGATCACGGACTTGACCATGGTCGGATGCGGCGCCGGATCCACGGCCTACATGGGCCAGGAGGATGAGCGGGGTCGGCGCATCGGTCGCGGAGGCTGCGGCTACCGGATCGGCTCCGTGAACGGTCTCGGCGAGCCCATCGAGGGGATTCTCGTGGTGGTGGACATGGAGACGAAGGAGGTTCTGGAGGTCATTGACCAGGGGATCCTTCCCCGCATCGGCCCCGTGGCGGAGCACCACCCCGAAGCCCTGGGTCCCACCCGCGAGGCCCTGCCTCCCATCGTGGTGAGCCAGCCCCAGGGGCGCGGCTTCACACTGGACGGGGGCCAGGTGAGCTGGGAGTCGTGGCGCTTCCATTTCCGACTGGACCCGCGACGGGGGATCGTCCTCTCCCGGGTTGGGCACGAAGACAACGGGGCGTTCCGTTCGGTCCTCTACTCGGCGGCCCTTTCAGAGCTGTTCGTGCCTTACAGTTCCCCCATGGAGCCTTGGAGCCACCAGGCGTTCTACGACCTGGCCTCCTATGCCTTCGCCTTCGAGGGAATCGCCGGCTCCCTGGAGCCCGGGGCGGACTGCCCGGCCTATGCCCACTACGTGGACACCTTCATCATGCGCGCCGACGGCTCACCCCAGCGGGTGGCGAAGGCGGCGTGCCTTTTCGAGCGTCCCGGGGCCGAGCCCGCCTGGCGTCACGGAACCGGGGATTACATCGAGAGCCGGGCCCGCACCGACCTGGTGCTGCGGATGATCGTCCAGGCCGGGAACTACGACTACCTCTTCGACTGGATCTTCAAGCAGGACGGCTCCATCCGGGTGGTCCTGGCGGCCACGGGGATCGACCAGATCACGGTGGTTGAGGCCGAATCTGCGGCGGCGGAAGGGGGAGGCCACGACGAAGCGTACGGCCGTTTCGTGGCGCCGCACACGGTTGCGGTGAACCACTCCCACTTCTTCAACTTTCGCCTGGACTTCGACGTGGACGGGACGGGGAACTCCCTGGCCGTGGATCGCATCATCACCGAGGAGCAGCCTGCCGACAACCCGCGGCGCAGCGTCTGGAGGGTCCAGACGGATGTTCCCCACCGGGAGCTGGACGCCCGGCGTACTTCCACCCTGTTTCAGCCGGAACACTGGCGCGTGGTGAATCCCTCACGGATCGGGCCTCTGGGCTACCCCAGCGGATACCTCCTGGAGGGGCACGGCGGCCGCCTGATGCTCTCGGAGGACGACTGGATGCGAAAGCTCGCCGGGTTCACCGAACACACCATATGGGTGACTCCCTTCCGGCCCGATGAGATCTACGCCGCCGGCGCCTACCCCACCAACGCCAGCGAGCCCGACGGACTTCCCATCTGGACCCAGGCGAACCGGAACGTCGCCGACGAGGACATCGTCCTCTGGTACACCATCGGCTTCCACCACATCCCCCGGCCTGAGGACTGGCCCATCCTGCCCCTGGAGCTCCACGGCTTCGACATCAAGCCCGCAGCGTTCTTCGAAAGGAACCCGGCCATGGATCTGGCCCGGTAGGGCTCGCCCATCCTACCTTTCGTGGCGGCGCACAGGATCGTCCCCGCCGTGTTCCTTTCCTGGGCCTTCGAGTGGACAACCGAGGGCGTGCGTCGCGAGACGCCGGGGGTCGATGCGTCGCCGAGGCGTGTGCCGCCCCGAATGCCAACGGCGCACCGCCACCTGCGAGGTGAGTCGTTCTCGGACGTGATCAAGCGGCATTTCACCGGAGGCGGCGATCGAGCAGGGGAAGGTTCTCTCCCCTCGCCTTCACAGAACCTCTGCCTGCTTGCACGGCCAGAAGCCGCGTCCTACCGTCGATCCCACGCTCGGAGGGGCCTTGGAATTCCAATTCATGGTCCAGCTCTGCGCTAAGCAGCTCTCCCATTGTTGGCCCGGGAGGCTCGGTACATCGTAGCGTCGGTTTCTGGAGCGAGAACCTTGACAACCGGCCGGACACGGTCGAATCGTGGGGCAGCAGCGACCTCCCATCAGAGGCCCCGCCATGCCCGAACACCAGCAGCCAGACGCCGATTTCCTCGCCCTCCAGCGCGCCCTGGCCGGCCGCTATTCCATCGAGCGTGAGCTCGGCAGGGGTGGGATGGGCGTGGTCTACCTGGCGCACGACGTCGCGCTCGACCGCCCCGTGGCCCTCAAGCTCCTGCCGGCC
>JBGTMU010000207.1:0-14708 GCA_041743405.1 Longimicrobiales bacterium
GCCCCCGCAAGGCCCGCGCCGAGAGCGCTGCGGAGCTGGCTCGCGACCTGCGGGTCGGGGCCGCAAAGGCCTACGCCTCGATCACCGACATGGTGGCCGACCCCGCGATCGACGCGCTCTGGCTCTGCGGGCCGAACCAGGCCCGGATCGAGAATGTGGAGGAGATCGTGCAGGCAATCGCCGATGGGAAGGGAACGCTGAAGGGGCTGGCCTGCGAAAAACCCCTGGCTCGGAACTCCGTCGAGGCCGCCCGGGTCGTCGAGCTTGTCGAGAGCGTGGGCCTGGCCCACGGATACCTGGAGAACCAGCTCTTCTCCCCCGACATCGTTCGCGGCCACGCCCTGGCCTGGGCACGGGGCGCCGCCCTCACCGGACGTCCGTATCTGGCCCGCGCGGCGGAGGAACACAGCGGCCCGCACGTGCCCTGGTTCTGGCAGGGCGAACTCCAGGGGGGAGGGGTCCTGAACGACATGATGTGCCACTCGATCGAGGTGGTGCGGCACCTGCTGACGCCACCCGGAGCCCCCCGCGACACGATCCGTCCGCTCCGGATCACCGGAAGAATCGCGAGCCTCAAGTGGACCCGACCGGAGTACGTGGCGCGCCTGAAGGCGGAAATGGGCGACGAGGTGGACTACGCGCGCCGTCCCTCCGAGGACTTCGCGAGCGTCACGGTAGAGTACGAGGACGCCGACGGGAATACCCTGATCGGCGAGGCCACCACTTCATGGAGCTTCGTCGGCGCGGGCCTCCGGCTCTCGGCCGAGCTCCTTGGCCCCGAGTACTCGATGTCGTGGAACTCGCTCCAGAGCCCGCTCAAGCTCTTCTTCAGCCGCCGGGTCGAGGGGCCGGAGGGCGAAGACCTGGTCGAGAAGCAGAACGCGGAAACGGGGCTCATGCCGGTCGTCGCGGACGAGGCGGTGGCCTACGGATACGAGGCCGAGAACCGGCACTTCGTGCGGGCCTTCCTCGACGGTACCCCTCCCCAGCTCACCTTCCACGATGGTGAAGAGGTGGTTCGGCTCCTGATGGCGGCCTACATGAGCGCGGAGGAAGGCCGAACCCTCGAGTATCCGCCGCACGGGGTGGATGGCTTCGTGCCGGCGGTGGCGAAGGGAACCTGGGAGCCCCGGTAGGGGCCAGGGGCTTCGCACTGGTGCGGTCCCCTCGGCCACCGGACGTGGTTCGACCCCGTCGAAGCGGTCCGTCTACGCCTTCCGCAGCCCCCTACCCGACCTCGCGCGACGACGGCCGAAACAGCACCGCGAAGAACACCAGAACCGCCGCGGCAAACGCTGCGGGCAGGAGCCAGAAGTCAGACCACTGCTCCGGCTGGAGAGCCGCCTGGCCCCCAAGGAACCGGTTGAACACGTTCCCCGCGACCTGCGCACCGATCAGCATCCCCACCCCGTAGGTGATCAGCACCAGGAACCCCTGCGCCTGCCCCCGGACCTCCGGAGTGGACTTCTTGTCGACGTAGATCTGGCCGGTCACGAAGAAGAAGTCGTAGCAGATCCCGTGCAGCAGGATGCCTCCGACGATCAGCCAGAACATGCCCGTGGGAGCCGCGACCGCGAAAAGCAGGTAGCGGAGCACCCATGCCCCCATTCCGATCATCAGCATCTTCTTCACGCCCAGCCGGACAAAGAAGAGAGGCATGAGGAGCATGAACACCACTTCCGACGCCTGCCCGAGCGTCTGAGTCGCGGCGATCCGGGTCACCCCGGAGTCCGCCAGGAAGACCTGAGTGAAGTTGTAGTAGGCCGCAAGCGGGATACAGAGGAGGAAGGAGGCCGCAATGAAGACATAGAACGAACGGCTTCCGAGCTGTGCCAGGGCATCCAACCCCAGGATGCTCTTCAGGTCGACTCGTTTCCCGGCGCCCGGAGGGGGCGTATGGGGAAGGGTGAAGCTGAACAGCCCGAGCAGAATGCTGGCCGTGGCTGCCGTATACAGGGGAAGCGCGGTTCGTTCCGGCACCTCGGCAGTAAACGCCCCGAGCCCGAGGCTGATGAAGAGACCCGCTGCTATCCATCCCAGGGTGCCGAACACGCGGATGAGCGGAAACTGCTTTTCCTGCGAATGGATGTGGTGGAAAGCCAGCGTGTTCACGAGTCCGAGCGTCGGCATGTAGCAGAGGTTGTAGAGAAGCAGGAGCGCGATGAACAGTGCGGGGGCGCCCGACGCCTGGGGCACGAAGAACATCACGAGTCCCCCCAGGATGTGGAGCACTCCGAGCACCTTCTCGGTTGCGAAGTAGCGGTCCGCCACGAGCCCCAGAAAGAACGGGGCGATGATCGCGGCGATCGGGTTTACGGTATACGGCCAGTGCGTGAGGGTTTCCATTCCCTCCTGCGTCATGTAGACCGCGATCACGGTGTACCACGCGCCCCAGATGAAGAACTGGAGGAACATCATCACGGAGAGCCGCGCGCTCACGGCCTGGTCGCTCAACGGAGTTCCCGGATCCTGATGTTGCGGAACCAGACCACGTCGCCGTGGTCCTGGATGCCGATGTGTCCGCGGGTGGCTCGTCCATACTCGGGCCATTCGGCGAACTTGCTCGCCGCGACAAGCTCCTCCCACTCGGGACTCCAGAGTTCGTACGTCACCACGTGCACGCCGTTCATCCACTGCTCGACTCGGGCGCCGTCCACCACGATGCGGAAGTGGTTCCACTCCCCGGCAGGGCGAACGACTCCTTCGGGGGCGGGATGGAGCGCAAAGTTGGAACCGGCCGATGTGAGTGGGGAGCCCCCGTCGGCGTGCCCGTCGTCGTCCAGAATCTGGATCTCGGGCGCGCTGAAGTAGATCATCGACGCGTCTTCAGTGGCGCGGATGAAGAGGCCGCTGTTTCCGCCCGCCTCCACCTTCCACTCGATGGAGAGCTCGAAATCGCTGAACTGTTCCACCGTGATGAGGTCGCCCCCGGGGCCCACCCGGGCCAGCGTGCCGTCTTCCACGGCCCATCCATCGGGCACTTCATCGAGCCCGTATCCCCGCCACCCCTCGGTGGAGCGACCATCGAAGAGGAGGCGCCATCCCTCCGCGCGCTCTTCGGCAGAGAGGGTGTTGTGCGCTTCCTGGGGGGTTGCGGCGGCGGGGGCGCTTTCAGGGACGTCGGCGGGGACGTCCGCCCCATCCGACGAGCCCCCGCAGGACGCGGGGCCGGCCAGTGCGAGCACGAGTGCGAGTGGCGTGACCGAACCAACCCGAGTCCTGAACATGAGACCTCCCGGAAGAGTGAACGTCCGGGCAACCTACGGCGCCAGGATCCCGCGGAAAAGCCCGCGTGTGGGGGCGCCCGCATCTGTCCTCCCTCCCTGGGATCCGTTCTGATGCTTTCTCTTTGCGGGACCCTCCCCGGAAAGGGAGCAGGGCAGCCGGATTGCTCCGTGCGCGTCCTCCGATGTACTTTATCGTCGCGGTCCGGCGACCTCTGCCGATTCGCCTTCCCGTCCCGCGCACCCAGCGTATCGAGCACCGGTGCGGGCCCGCCAGTCCACATTGCAGGAGGAGGCCCTCATGAAGCTCCAACCCGTGCGAACCACCATCTCCCTTTCGGTAGCGGCCATGCTCCTCTTCCTGGCCTCCTGCGCCTCCGCGCCCGTGGCGTTGCCCCCCGTACCGCAGGTCCCCACCCTCGCGGGCACCTACTCGGGCACGCTCACCGTGGACGGGCAGGCGCTGGCTGGGACGCTGGTGATCGAGGGTCAGGGTGCGAACCACACCTTCACGTTCACGTTCCCCGAGGTCGGTCTCGTGGCGAATGGAACCGGGGGCCCCACCGAGTCGGGATTCCGCGCCGATGTGCCCTATTCGATGACATGTCCGGGGAACGCGGTTTTCACGGGCCGGATCGAAGACGAGGGCCAGCGTCTGGTCGGCACCTTCGAGGCGAACGATTGCACTGGAACCATGCGCGGCAACTTCAACTTCACGCGCCAGGGGTAGAAAGGCAGCGAGGGCCAGCTCCAGCCACCGTCAGTTGAAAGATCCCGTCGACCTCCTCGGGAGAGAGCCGGGAGCCCTCGTCGAACCACCACTCGACGAGGCCCAGAAAGGCCCCGGCGACGGTCCGGCCCCGGGCGCCGACGGTCCCCTCGGCGGGTGGCGCCCGCCCGCTGGCGGCAAGTTCCCGTTCCGCCACCGTAGCCAGGATTTCCTTCAGACGTCGCCGGACCCGGTGGCTCGGTCCACGCACGATCGTCTTCTCGAAGAAGGCTTTCTGCGAGGCCGCGTGCCGGAGCAGGGGAAGGGAGAAGTGGAAGGAGTGTGGGGCTTCCGGGTGGGGGTCGACCGGCTCGCGGAAGGAAAGGAGCCATCGGTCGAAGCCAGCGAATAGGAGATCTTCCTTGTCGCTATAGTGCGAGTAGAAGGTCGAGCGGGCTCTCGTCCGAGCGCACGCTCCGTCGCGCCGGCCGCCTTCTCCTGCTCTGGGTCCTGGTCGTTTACTGCGGGCTCCCGATGGCCTGGGTGGCGACGCGGCTCCTCCTCGATCCGGCAGGCACGGTCGCCGACTTCGGCTTCGACCACTCCCGGGAGCTCGCCCTCTTCTTCGGGTGGGCCTATCTGGGAATGGCGCTCCTTGCGATTCTTTCTGCTCATGGTCGGGCTGGCCCTGAGTGGATGGTGGAAACCGGACAGGGCGAGCACATAGAAGAACGACTTCTCAAAGCTTCCCTGGTGCCCCCGAAGAATCCGCCACCGGGGGAATCGGCGGACGAGGCACCAGCGCCTCCGGCCCTCCCTCCATGGGAATCCGCGCGTTCTCGAAGCCGTGCGGGGTTCGGGTGCGACGGAGAATCTCGGCGGCGAACGGAACGGTGTTCACCATGATGAATCGCCCGTCATAGGCCTGCTGGATCTGGGAGATCGGGGTGTGGCCGACTATGTGGAGCCGGGCATCGAAGGCCTCCAGCACGGCGGTCAG
Organism: Longimicrobiales bacterium; assembly: GCA_041743405.1. GTDB lineage: Bacteria > Gemmatimonadota > Gemmatimonadetes > Longimicrobiales > Gaopeijiaceae > JBGTMU01. The sequence continues at coordinate 4,934 of JBGTMU010000207.1, forward strand.
CTCCCCGTTCAGCGTGTCGGACAGGGCGTAGCCCCGATACCAGAAAATGCTCTCCGTGTCCCAGAAATAGTCTACCCTCCTCTGGAAGGACTCCTCATCCAGCATGAACTGGCGGGTGGTGTCGGCCCAGTGGTAGAAGAGATCCTCGTCGATGAAGGCCCGGAGGGAGTCCCGAAGGGTCTCCAGCGAGTGGTCGAGGTATGTGGCGGAGATGCCCCCGTGGGCCAGGAGGGCGTCATCCACCTGGATCGCCCCGGGTTTCGATGCGAGCCAGCGTCCCAGAACCGAACGTCGAGGGTCGTACATCCGATCGTAGCGCATGCCGTGACCCTCCGCGATCCACGATTCCTTGTGGTGCACGTATCGAAGGTCGTCCAGCATCACCATGATCTCGTGGTTCCCCAACGTGATGTGCAACCCTCCTCCGGCTGCTTCCGCTTCCCGCTCCAGCCGGTAGAGAAACCAGAGCACCGCCCCCACATCGGGCCCCCGGGACATCATGTCTCCCAGGACGACCAGGTGGCTCCGACCCCCGGCCCACCGACGCGTTTCGTCGATGAGGCCTGCGTTGGTGAGGACCGCCACCATGTTGTCGTACTCTCCGTGGATATCCGAGACCACGAAAAGCGAGTCCACCCCCTGGATTCGGATCGTGGGCGCCTGCTCCTCCCTGTCCAGGTGGATCCGGGTCCGGTGTCGATCTTCGGGATCCTCCGACCCGCCGTAGGTGAGCTGGAAAGACTGAACGTCCGGGTCCAGCGCTCCGGGGTGGGGGAAGGCGGCGCGGTGGGAAGACCAGGCTTCTGTGGAGACCTCGAAAATCACGGTACCGTCCACGGAAACCTCGAGGAACCCGGGGGCAGGTGTGCGGGTCATCCAGCGCACCTCCACCGAATCCGGGTCCATGTGCACAGCGAGCCCGAACTCCCCGTAGACGCGGAGGGAATCGGCACCCCCGACCCATGCCAGCGAGGCCGTGGGCGCTGGCCAGGAAATCAGGACGAAAAGCCCGGGAATAAGGACGCACATTGCCCTCACAATCGGGGCCAGGCCCGCGTCTTTCCTTTTTTGGAAGCTCATGGAATCCTGGGGCTGGAGTGATTCGGCGGGGAGTCGGGGAGACCCCGCGTCGCGAGCCGCGTGGCCTTCCCTGTTACGATCCGGATCCTCCCCCGGTTCCCGCCGGGTCGGAGTGGGGCGGGAGCGCCACCGGAAGTCGAAGGGTAAAGGTGCTCCCCCCCCCGGGCTCGCTCCGCACGTCGATCGTTCCCCCGTGGCGGTCCACGACCTGACGGCTCATGAGGAGGCCCATTCCCATGCCTACCCGTCGGTCCTTGGTGGTGAAGCCGGGCTCGAAGATCCGCTGCACCGTTTCCGGATCCATCCCCGACCACGTATCCCGGAACAGGAGCTCCACCCAGCTCTGGCCTGCCGGACGGGTCCGGATGAGGATCTCCCCCGGGCCCGCGATGGCCTGGACCGCGTTGATCAGAAGATTCATGAAGACCTGGTTGAGCTGCAGGGGATAGCACTCCACCAGGGGGAGCTCGCCGAACTCTCGTCGAATGACGATGCGATCCTCCAGTCGATGACGCAGGAGAACGAGGGTGGTGTCGATCCCCTCATGGAGATCCACCCGGTCCACCTGGGATCGATCCAGGCGACCGAAGGTACGGAGGCTCGCGACGAGCCCCACCACCCGTTCGATGGCCAGGTCGTTCACCCTCATGATTCCCGCCAGGGCCCGGACGATTCTGCGCACCTCCACCAACTCCGATTCGTCCACCACTTCGTCGGCCAGGATGTCCTGCAACTTCTCCAGGGCCCGCTTCAATACGTCATGATTGCTCGCAAGAGCTCCAAGAGGGGTGTTCACCTCGTGAGCGACGCCCGCCAGGAGCATGCCCAGCGTAGCGAGGCGGGCGGCGTTCATGGCCTCCGCAATCTCGAATCCCGGGACTCCTCCCGATTCCTCGCCCGGGACCGCGTCCCCTCCCCCGCTCAAAGGAACATCCGGATAAGCCGCTTGCGGACTTCGGAGAGCTCCTCGTTCGCATTCTCCAGAGCTGAGATCCGGGCGTCCAGCTCGTTGACCAGTGCCGAGCGTTCCATGCCGTTCCGGATGACCATCCGCAGGTGCTCGTTGTCCCAGGGCTTCTCAAGGTAGTAATAGAGTCCCGCTTCGTTGATGGCGCGGACGGCGTTCTCCACGTCGGCGTATCCGGTAAGGAGGATCCGGGAAACGTGTGATTTCAGGGCCCGAACCTCCTTCAGGAAGCTGATGCCGTCCATGTCCGGCATCATGAAGTCCGCGACCACCACATCCACCGGTTCCGACTTCACCGCCTCCAGCGCTTCCTCCGGCGAGGTGAAGTTCCGCACCGTGTAGGCGGTCTCCAGCTCCAGGAAGGTCTGGAGGGCGGCAAGCACCATCTCCTCGTCATCCACCAGGAACACTGTACCGACTCGTCGCTCGAGCATGGGGTATCCTCCAGTCCGTTTCAGGTAACCAGCGTGCGCACGCGGCGTGCCAGGCCCTGGAGCATTCCGATGGCCAGTTCGGGATGATCCGAGAGCAGGTCGTGGAATTCGGCCCGCTCGATGCAGAGGAGGCGGGTGGGCGAAGCGGCCCGCACTTCCACCAGGCTGGGGACAGCGTCGATAAGGGCCCAGGTGCCGAAGGCCATCCCGTCCGTAAGAGTGAGATTTCCGCCGGGCCCCTCCAGCTCGACCTTCCCCCGGACGACCACGTGAAGGGCTTCCGATGGATCGTCTTTCCGGATCAGAACGGCCCCGGTATCCGCGTCCACCTCCCGGGCGATGGACGCAAGAAGGGCCAGGTCCGACGTGCGGGCATCCCGGAGCACATCCACCTGCTGAAGAAGAAACACCGTTTCGATGAGATCCATGCTCGTTCTCCCGACAGGGGAATGGGTCGCGTCGTCATTGCCGCGCAGCTCGGCGATGGCCCGGACCGCCAGACAGGCTATCCAATGATCCTCGTCCCCGGCCAGCCCCTCGAGTACGGGGATGGGATCATCCGAGGAAGGAGGCGTGGTTCCTTCACCCACCAGGGGGAGAAGGCGCTGGAACGCCTCGTACCCGATCGTGCTCTCCAACCACTCCAGGGCATTCGCCCGCGGTACCGTCTCTCCTCGGGCAATGGCCACGTAAGACCGGTGGACGTCGCTTGGCGGATGCAGGAGCCCCAGGCAGCGGAACACCTCCTCACGGCGCACCTCCCATGCCTCCGCCACCGCCTGGTCCAGAAGACGCAGGGTGGGGGATCCTTCCTCCTGCTGACGCAGGAACTCGCGCGTTCGGGTCAGACGCCGTGCGGTCTCCAGCGACCGATCGAGGAGGCGCTGAACGGCCTCCCGCTCGAACTCGAGACCAGGGTTCCGGGCTCGGAGCTTGTTCAACGCCTTGATCGCCCGGTGGTCCAGGACCTGATCGGTCTCCGGCGCCACCACGGCACGGACGAGAAGGCTCAAGGTCTCTTCGTGAGGAATCCGGGCCAGCACCGAGGGGATGTGTCGTCGCACTGCGGCGTCCTGGGTCACGTCCAGGAGGAGCTTCCCCAGAGCCGGGAGGCATTCCTTCCCCTGGCTGGCGAGGGCTTCCCGGGCGACATCCCGGAGGGCGGGGTGCGCGAGCTTTGCGATCATCGCGGGGTGCAGGGAAGGGTCACCCAGGAGTCCAGCGCTTCGGAGCGCGGCCTCGACCACCCGGGGGTCGGCGTCATCCAGCAGCTCCCGGATGATGCCCGCGGCGGAGGGGGGACGGAGGGCGGCGGCCACGAGCGCCCGCTCGATCCGACGGTCCGGACCTCCGGCTGTTTCCCGCCCGGGGGCGAGCTCCTGACGCAGTCGGCTGGGGAGGTCCAGGGATTCCGTGGAGATCTCCCCGCGGGCAAGACACGAGAGGGTCGCCGTACGCACCGCGGGATCGGCGGAGTCCAGCAGCTCCACCAGGAGCGCCTCCTCGTCACCCTTGACGCTTGCGTGGAGGGCTCGGACCGCCGCCTCGCGCACCTCGGGATCCGGGTCGGTCAACTTCCTTCTCAGGACCGATGGAGCGGCCGTCTTCGGGACCCGGGCCAGGAGGTCCAGGGCCCGGCGCCGCAGCTCCGGTGAATCTCTTTCCAGAAGCCCCTCCAGCTCCGGGGCCAGGGCTTCACTGTCTGCGGCGGGCGCCTGCGCCAGCAGGTCGAGGGCGAAGGCGGATTGCCGGTCATCCCCGGTCAGGGCTTCCCGGATCACCCGCTGAGAACCGGGATCACTCAGAGAGGCGAAAACGCCGTGGAGGCTCGCAAATCGATTCTCGACCGCCTGCGCCAGGGAGCGGATGTATTCGCGCCGAACTGCCAGCGCCAGCGTGATCCAGACCACCGCCAGGAACGCACCTGCCCAGGCCACCTGGCGGTATTCCAGACGGGTCAGAAGGAGGAAGATGAGACCGGCGGAGAGCAGCTTCCCCAGCCCCTTCTCGACCGCCACGTCAATGTAGGCCTTCGCTTTCAACTTGATCTCGTCCGGCACCGGAACGTAGAGGATCTCGCGGCCGGCGCGCTCCGCGGAGTAGCGGAAGCTCTGCTCGGCGCCCTTGGCCGCCACCGCGGCCCAGAGTCCCCAGAAGAGCAGGAGTCCCACATTCGTCAGGAGCATGGCCACCGGGAGAACCAGAACGGCGAATCCCACTCCCCAGCGCTTGAGTGGCTTCCGGATTCCCAGGAGGACCAGAATTGGAAGCCACTGGGTGGCGGCTCCGAATTTCCCCTGGAAGGAGGCGATGGCGTCCCGATCGACAAAGACCTCCTTGGTGATGGTGTTGAACTGGTAGTCCACCAACTGCTTCACGAGGATGGTGATGAGCACCAGTGAGGTGATCAGGAGAACCTGGCGATTGCTGAAGATGGCCCTGATCCCCAGCCCTTTCCCCGATTTCGGCTCCCTCTTCCTCCGGGCGGGAGACACCTCCGGCACCATTCCCTCCATGGACCAGACCAGGATCACGGTCACACTGAAGAGCGCAATGAGCACGGCTGCGACCAGGAGGAGGTTGGGGGTCCCGAGGGACTCGGCCAGGAATCCCGTGACCGCGCCGCCGACGCTGGCTCCCAGTGAACCTCCGGCAATCACCAGGGGATACGCGTTCCGCGCCAGCCGTGCGTGGAAGAAGAGCTGGGTCACCATGAAAAGCTGCGCCACCAGGGTCGCGGCGAAGAGATCATACCAGCCGTAGAAGAGGAGCCCGAACAGGGTGCTCCCCTCGGTGTAGAGCGCGCGAAAGAGAAGGAGGTTCAGGGCGAAGAAAAAGGCCACGGAGGGAATGAGCCGCCGCCAGGAGATCCGATCAGAGAGCTGGTTCAGGAGGGGAACGAAGAAGATGACCAGGGCGCTGATCAGGTAGACCTTGTAGAAATCCGTCTGCGCCAGGCCATCCAGGGCCAGCGTATTCCGGATGGGGCGGAGAATCCCGACGGAGAGGAGGACCAGGAAGTAGAGCCCCATCATGGCGACCAGGGCCGCCGTGCCCCGGTGGCCTCCTTCCCCGGCAGCTCCGGGTTCCGACCTCGCGTCCGAACTCACCGGGATCGCGACTCCCGAAACGCGAAGGAATCAGCTTCCATTGAGCGGGTCAGAAGGAGAGCGCGGGGTCGGCCCCGTGGCGGGGGAAAGTGGTGATCCGCCCCCTGTCCACATCGCTCAGGAGTCGCTCTATCCTGCGATGGACTTCGCGGATCTCCCGCTCGGTAAGGCCAAATTGTACCCGGTCGTCGGTCGTTCTGAGTCCGCGTCCCGAATTCAGGTTCTCCCCCGGCTCCACCGGATGCAGATTGCCGCCCACGATTTCGAACTCCGCCACCACTCCCAGAGCCCTTTCCAGATCCTCCATGGTGATCTCCCGCAGGCGCTCGACGGTCCGGTCCGGGAGGCGGTCAACGAGGAGTCGGCTCCACCGATCCCCCTGCGCGCTCACCCGACTCCGGAAGGCGACGTCATTGTCCACCGAGAACACCCGGGTATTCCCGCCGTCCATGGAGACCAGGATGTTTCCGTGGTTCGAGTCCCGGTGACCGATCAGATGAGTGAAGAGGTTCACGTTTCCCCAGTACCAGGCATATCCCGGGTTTCTGTCGAACATCTCGGGGTCAAAGGGATCCACGGTGTCCACCGCCAGCTCCTGGACCCAGTAGGAGAGGAGGAAGAGCACGCTCGCGGTTCCCCGGATGGTGGGTCCGGGGACGGCCCGAATCTCCTGGTATTCCTCGAGCGGCATGGCCCGGAGCACCACGGGAGGCACCACATGCTCCGGTTCGTCCAGGAATAGTTTCTGGAACTCATATGCCGCCAGCTCATAGCGAGGTGCGTTGTTGAAGCCGTCCCCCGGGGCCGCCACCGGCTTCCAGCGGGCATCCATCGGCACCTCCCCATCCGGCCCGGCGAGGGTCACCCGACGGCTCCGGTCCCCCTCCAGGGGACGAGCGTAGTCCATTCCGGCGATCAGCAGTTCCGGGGCCCGCAGACGCGCTTCGATGTACTCCACCGAGTAGAGGACATTTCGGTCCTGGGCGTCGATTCCCAGGGCGCCGGACAGGGTCAGGAGTGCGGTGAAGAAGAGGATCGGAGGGAGCGAGCTGCGCCTCACGTGTGAGGAAGAAGGGGCAGGGGGGGGTCTGGTCTGCACCGACATCTCCGGCGTTGGGAGGTCTGGGGGCCGGCGGAGGCCGACCGGTACACGACCCCGTGAGCGCTTCCAACAGGGACCCGAGGGGGGAACGTATGCGTCCCTCCTGGATTCCAGCAAGGCGTGCGCCCGTCCCAGCCGAGCGCCTCCCGCCCTCCCCGCTCGCATTGCTTGCCTGGCCAGAAACCGCTGACTACCTTGCTCCTCGCCATCGAGGGGCAGTCGAATTTCCTACTTCCTCCTCTGACGGCACTCTACTCTCCCGGACATGAGAACGGACGATCCAGTCGCTGCCCTGAACGCGGCCCTCGAAGGTCGCTACCACATCGCGCGCAAGCTCGGTGAGGGAGGCATGGCCAACGTCTATCTGGCCGACGATCTCAAGCATCAGCGGAACGTTGCATTCAAGGTGCTCAAGCCGGGGCCGCTCGAAGCCCTGGGAGCCCAGCGCTTCCTGACCGAGGTCCGCACGACGGCCAATCTCCAGCACCCCCACATCCTTCCGCTGTTCGACTCCGGTGAGGCGGGTGGATTCCTCTTCTACGTCATGCCCTTCATTGACGGCGAGTCGCTTCAGGATCGACTCGACCGGGAGGGAGCGCTGCCGGTGTCGGAGGCCATTCGCCTCACCATCCTGGTCGCCAGCGCGCTCCAGTACGCCCACGACCAGGGCATCATCCACCGGGATGTGAAGCCCGCCAACATCATGATGTCGGGCGACCTGCCCGTGGTGGCCGACCTCGGGATCGCCCTGCCCCTGCAGCAGTCGGAAGACGAGCGGACGACCCGGGAAATCATCCGTATCGGCACCATGCGGTATGCGAGTCCGGAGCAGATGCTCGGAGATGAGGTCGATGCACGGAGCGACCAGTACTCGCTCGCGTGCGTGCTCTATGAGCTCCTGACCGGCCGGGCCTCGCACGAGGGGACCTCGGACCAGGCCGTTCTGGCGAAAAAGATCACTGCGGCGCCGGACCCCGTCCGGGCCATGCGCCAGGAGGTGCCCGAGCACATCGACCAGGTGATACGGAAATCCCTGGCCGTCGAGCGGGAGGATCGCTTCGCGGACCTCCGTGAGTTCTCGGCCGCCCTGCGGAACGGGGAGTCGGCCGCCGAAGTGCGGGCGCTTCGGGCCATCGGCAACCTTCCCGTTCAGTCGACCAGCCTGATCGGGCGGGAGGATGCGCTGGAAGAGATCCTGTCGCTCCTCGAATCGTCGAGACTCATCACCGTTTTCGGCATGGGAGGGCTCGGAAAGACGCGGCTCGCCGTGGAGGCCGCGACCCGGGTAGCGCCGGCGTTCCCCGACGGTACGTGGTTCGTCGATCTCGCGGCAGTGAGCGATGAAACGGCTGTCGGCCACGCCGCCGCCGGTGTCTTCGGGGTCACGCAGCAGCCGGGCAGGACGATCGAGCAGTCCCTGGTCCAGGCGCTGGGCGGGCGCCGGCTTCTTCTCGTGCTGGACAACTGTGAGCACGTCACGGACGCGGTGGCGGCGCTGGCCCACCTGGTGCTCGCGGCGTGCCCGGAGGTCAAGATTCTCGCCACGAGTCGCGAAGCGCTCTCCGTGAACGGTGAGCGCGTCTGGTCGATCTCGGGGCTGGGCGCGAAGGGTGCGGATGCACCGGCCCCCCGCCTCTTTGTGGAGCGCGCCCGTGCCGTGGCGCCCGACTTCGAGGTCGGGGCCGAGGGTGATGTGATCCGGCAGATCTGCGACCACCTCGATGGAATCCCTCTCGCGATCGAACTTGCTGCGGCGCGCACCCGGTCGCTGAGCCCGGGCCAGATCCTGGAGCGACTGGGCGAGCGATTCCGCCTCCTGACCGGCGGATCCCGGGCCCCCGACGCACAGCGGCATCAGACACTGCGTCACGCGGTTCAATGGTCGTATGACCTCTTGAGCGCACAGGAACGTGAGGTGATGAACCGGGCAACGGTGTTCGCCGGAGGGTTCACCCTCGAGGCGGCCGAACAGGTCTGCGCGGGGGACGATGTCGCAGACTTCGAGGTGCTCGATCTGCTGGACTCCCTCGTCGGCAAGTCCCTTTTCCAGGTCGAACGAACCGGCGCATCGATCCGGTATGGCATGCTCGAGACCATTCGCAGCTTCGGCAGCGAGGCACTCGCAGGCGCGGGTGAGGACTCGGAAACCCGTCGCCGGCATGCTCGGTTCTTCGCCGACCAGTCGGACCGGGTGTTTGAGCTCTGGCGCAGTCCACGTGAACTCGACGCCTACGAATGGCTGGACCTTGAAATCAACAACCTCCGAGCAGCGTTCCGGTGGGCCCTGGAGAACGGCGAGGTGGATATCGCGGCCCGCATCGCTTCCGACGTGGGCGACGTCGGGCGTTTCCGCCTGCGTGAAGAGGCCGCGTTCTGGGCCGAAGAGGTTGTGGATCTGGCGCGTGAGGCCAACCACCATCGTCTGGCCATCCTGCTTACCTGGTCCGCCAGCAGCGCGTGGGCGTTCTCCCGGTTCGACGACGCCCAGCGCTTCGGTGACGAGGCCCTCGCGCTTCGGGACAACCCGGACTACGACCCCTTCATCTGGGCGTATGGGGATCTCGCCTTCGTGGCCCTTCTCCAGGGCGACCTTGATCGCGCGCTCGAGTACATCAAGGCGGGGGCCGAGCACCCGACCGACGCGCACGATCGGTTCATGCTGGCCTTCCACCTTTATCTGCTGGCCACGACCGGCCACCCCGAAGAGGCACTGAAGATCGCCGACGACGTGGTCCAGAAGGCCGCCTCAGCGGGCGTGCCGATGTCAATCGCGGTCGCATACGGGGGAAAGGGCGCGGCGCTCGAACCGACCGACCCAACGGCGGCGCTCGCCTTCTACGAGCGAAGCGTCGACGTCTCGCGCGAGTCGGGAAATCGCTTCATGGAGGCGCTCATCGCGCCGCGGATCGCAGCTCTGCACGCGCGCAGCGGTGAACCGGCGACGGCACTGCGGGGCTTCCAGCGCATGCTTGCGTCCTTCGGCGAGGCCACCGATATCGCTTCAGTGTCGGCCTGGCGAGCCGCTCTGGTCGTGCTCCTCGCCAAGCTCGGCCACTTCGAGGCCGCGGCGACGCTGCACGGC
>JBGTMU010000208.1:0-2615 GCA_041743405.1 Longimicrobiales bacterium
CGCGGAGGGGCGCATCACCGCAATCCTCCCTGGAACCGGAACCATCCGGGCGACGGCGGGGATGCACGTGGCGACCCTCACCGTCATGGTGACCCAGCGGATCGAGGAGATCGAGATTTCCCCGGACCTGGTGCTCCTCACGGCACTCGGCGAAGAGGTGGAGTTCGAGGTTCTGGTACTGGACCCGCGCGGGGTCGAAGTGCCGGGTGCGGAGGTGAGCTGGGCCGGGGGCGGGAGCGTGCTCACGGCGCTGGCGCCGGGACGCTATCGGGCGTCCGCGCCAGGGACCGCCGAAGTGACCGCGACCGCAGGCGGGATCAGTGCGACTGCCAGGGTCGAGGTCACGCAGCAGATCGACCGCGTCGAGGTGACTCCCGCTGCCTGGGAGGCCGAGTCGATCGGGGCGATGAACAGCTTCGTGGCCCGCGTTCTCGATCGCAACGGATTCGAGATCCCGGGGGCGCCAGTGGTGTGGAACTCGTCCGACCCGTCCATCGTGTCGGTAGACGCGACGGGCACCGCCACGGCTCAGGGCGTCGGGTCCGCCCGCATCACTGCGACGGCCGGAGACGCGAGCGCCGGAGCGGATGTGACGGTCCGACAGGTCGTCACGGAGGTGAGAGTCACCCCCGACGAGGCCACCGTATTCCCCGGAGAGACCTTCACCTTCTCGGCATCGCTCGTCGACCAGAACGGCAACCCGGTAGCCGGGGGTGAGGCGTTTGTGTGGGGGTCGGAGGATACCGGGATCGCGACGGTCGACCGGTTCGGCAATGCGACCGCACTCCAGGTCGGCACGACGACGATCGTGGCGCGCTCGGGTGCCGTGCAGGGAAGCGCCCGGTTCATCGTGGAGCCGATCCCCCTCCCGCCCCGTCCAGAGGGGAACACGAAGGTCGGGTATTTCCGGACCTCGAACGGAGCCGGTGCGACCTCGCAGGTCGCGCCGATCGAGACCGGACGAGGGATTCCCGTCAATCTCACTTCGCTTTCAGCCGAAGCGCTGGAGCCGGTTTCCGTGCTCTTCATCGACAACCCCAGCAACAGCGGGATGTCGAGCAGCTACCTGAACCACCTCGCCGCACTTGATGAATGGGTGCAGGCGGGCGGCACTCTCATTCTCCACGACCGGCACGTGACGACCGCCTCATCCTACCTGCCGGGCGGCAGCGGGATCACGATCGTGCGGGACCTGGGTTCGAACATCGACATCCTGGACAACACGACGCACCTCACAAATGGCCCCGGCGGAGAGGTCACGAACACGAACCTCGATGGCGGGAACTTCTCCCTCCACGGGTGGGCCCAGATCAGCACCCTCCCAGAGGGCGCGGTCGCCCTTCTCTCACCGGGCAACGCGGGGCGGGCTGTCACCTTTTCCTATCCGCACGGGCACGGGTTCGTGATCTATTCGACGATCCCGCTCGATTTCTACCTGAACGGCAGTTCACCGGCGGCCTTCCGGCAGATCTACGCGCCGAATGTGGTGGCGTACGGTCTCTTCCTGAGGCTCGGCTTCCTTCCGCCTCCGGTGGAAGGCCTTGCGGCCCCGTCGCAGGTGACTTCGCCCGAGGACGCGATCGGGGGGAATCCGGGGAGGAGTTCGGCGGATCCCCTTTCGGAAGGGCACTGAGGCTGGAGGCGGCTGGAGCTCGTCAGTCCTCGCCGTAGCGGGCTGCAAGCTCGCCCGCGCGCGCGAGCGCATCTTCCCAGCGCGGGAACACCCCGGGGAAGCGAGCGCAGACCTCGCGAGCGATCTCTTCCAGGGATCGGCGGCCGTCCATCCGCTCCAGGATGGCGCGGTCGGCCCGCCCCTTCTCGGAGAGTGTGGGAATCGAGGCGGCGTTTCGCTTTCTGAGGCTGGCTGTCTTCAGGTCGAGGGCGTGGAAGGTGGACTGCTTCACCACGACGCGCGGGGCTGGCCCTGGCGTACCCGCCCCCACGGTGGTCTCCCACCGCCACACGTACTTCCCCCCGATGAGATTCGCGGCGAGCCGTAGCGCGATCCGGTCGTCCACTCCCACGTCGACGGCGTTCTCCACCGGAAAGAAGGCAGAGTGGTACACGAGTTCCGGGGCATGGGGCCCGGAAGAGAACCCGATCCCCTCCGCCAGCTCGGCGTCGAACCAGACGAGGAACCCGTGCAGGGTGCCGGGCCGTTCAGGCCGCCACTCTAGCACGCGGTCCACATGCGGGCTCGTGATGGTCGAGAAGTCGAGGGTCACCCAGGGCTTCGGGGAAGCCAGCAGATCTTCGGGACGCGCCCTCGCATTCACCCACTGATTGACGACCCGGTCCCGGCCGAAGCCGAGCTCCAGCCCGAGGTCGTTCCGGAGCCAGGGTTCCTCGAAGGGCCGATAGATCTCGGAGCTCTCGATGGGGGCCACATGGAGCGTGTCGCGAAGGGGGATGATCGTGCCCCCGGGCGCGAGGAACCGTTCCCTGGCATCGATGAACGTGGGAATCAGAGATTCGAACAGGGGAAGGCACCCCCGGAGATCGGCCACGATCACATCGGCCCGTTCCGGGAGGGTGACGGCGGTCGAGAGCTCCCGGTGGAAGACGATCCGGTCCGCGAGGCCGTTTGCGAGCGCCGCGGCCTCGGCGGCTTCGAG
>JBGTMU010000209.1:0-27821 GCA_041743405.1 Longimicrobiales bacterium
CGAGAAGGAGCCCCGCCGTCGACACGAGCACGATCCGGGAGTGGAGCGAGAGCCGGAAGCGGCGTTCCGTGTGCCGGGCCTTCCACCGGGCATTCATCTCTTCCAGGGTGAGGAAGCCGATTCCTCCGAAGACGATGAGCACCATCACGGGCCAGCCGAAGAGGCCGAACTCGCCGCAGAGCTCTACCGGACGGTGAGCAGCCCCCGCCGACGCGAGATCGACCTTGCGATCGCCGCCTGCGCGATCACCTGGGACGGCGCGCTGTGGACCCTCAATCCGAAGGACTTCGCCGGCGTGCCGGGGTTGCGGCTGGTGGAGTGAGCGCCTTCCTCCGGGCGGCACTGCCTGCTTCTTGCGGTGTAGCACGTACGGGCTACATTTGATTGTCGACACCCAACAGGAGCAAGCATGGCGAAAGAAGCGACGGCCAGGGCACGGATGGATGCGGGCTTGAAGGCCGAGGCGGAGGACATTCTCGCGGAGTGCGGTCTCAATCCCACCCAGGGAATCAACCTGTTTTACCGGCAGGTGGTTCTCCAGAAGGGGCTGCCTTTCGATGTGAAGGTTCCCAACGCGGAATCCCGCGAAGCGATGCAGGAGACCGAGACCGGGGAAGGGTTGGTAAGGTTCGGTAGCGCGGAAGAGCTCTTCCGGGATCTGGAAATTTGAACCCTGCACCGAACCAGCCCCTGATCCCTGCCCGCACTTCAGCGTTTGGCCGGGACATGGTTCGATGCAAGGCTCGCGGCTACGACATGGATGCCATTCGCGTCATTATGGGCCGACTGATCCACCGTGAGCGCCTTGAACGAAGACAGAAGGACCACCCCTTGAAGGGGGAGTGGGTCGGCTTCCGCGAATGCCACGTCGCGGATGACTGGCTTCTGGTCTATCGGATCGTTGGGAACGAGATCCACTTCGCTCGAACGGGGACCCATACGGACATCTTTGAGGCCTAGGCACTGCGGGGTCTGAGCCCCACCCTGGCGGCGCAGCCGGCTCCGACGGCGGGTGATCAGGAGAGTCTGGCGCGCTGCCTGATCGCAAGGTAGCTATCGACTGACCGCGCCCGAGATGGTTCGTTTGGCTACCTGGCTGGGGGTGCCGGTCACGTACTTCACGGACCGCTTCGAGCCGGCCGAAGAGATTGCGTTTGCGTTCCGCGCAATCCAGAACAATCCCAAACAACTGGCCGAGTTCGAAGCTCAGGCCGCGCGTTGGCTGACGCTCTTTGTGGGACCGGATGCCACCGCCCCGGGTCGAAATGCTCAGCCAAGGATCGCCACGTACAGGCTCTGGGCCTCGCGGGAACGGGCGACCTCGGTGCGAGCAACTCGCAGACAATTTTGCGGCAGCGCTTCTGATGCCCTCCGGCGTGGTCGAGCGACTCTGACCAGCCATGAGCCCCCCCAGACACTTCCGCCGAGGTTCAGCCGCGAGTTCGCGAACCGCTTGCGGGTCGCTCTTGAAGATGGGACGCTATCCTGTCGTCGCGCGTGCGGAATCCTGGACCTCGAATCCCTTGAACTGGAGGGTGTTTTCCACTCCTACGGGATGGCATTCCCGTACGAGGCCTGAGGACCGGCGGCGGTGGCCGGCCCCGTCGGCGCTTCTCCTTTCGCTCGCCGATGTGGAACTCGACAAGGCTCCGGAGCGGGCCTACCTCACCCGCCCGACCCACGCGTCCGGCACGGCCATCTCCTGGAGCGAGAACCCGGCGCTCAGCGGCACATAGTTCAGCACCGACGCGGTTCCGAGCCTCTCGGCCAGCCGCTGTCCGGTGTCCCGTTCCGGAAAGATCGTCTCGGTCACCCCGAAGCTTCTCGACGGCGCGCGCGTGCGGGGTCGAGATCACCTTCACGTGGATGGGGGGGTTTGTACCTCTCAGTTGTTGATCATGTGTGCTCGTGCGTCCATAGTGCCACGGCCCCTCCGCCCTCTTGTCCAGGGCAGCGCTCTCGCCCTACATTATGGGACAGTACTACTCCTGACCGTGGAAGACAACGTGACTCAACAAGGCCCTCTCGAACTGTTGGGAATCCCGACTGCGGAAGCGCGGCTGATCCGGTACTTCCTGGTCCGCCCAGGGATTCGACCTCACCTGCGGGAGATTCAGCGTGCACTGGACCTCGGAGGGGCATCGGTCCAGCGCGCTCTGAGTCGGCTGGTGGAGCTGGGGGCCCTGGAGCGGACCGAGGAGGAGGATGGACGTACGCTCTACTCAGCCGTTCCACGTGCGTCCGTATGGAGGGCGCTTCGCCTTCTCGAGTCCGAAACGCAGGATCCGACGCCACTTATGCGAGACGCTCTGATCGATGTGGGGGGTATCGCAGCCGCATTCGTCTTCGGATCAATGGCTACCGGCCGCATCCATGCCGACAGCGACATTGATCTGCTTGTGGTGGAAGAACCCTCGTTGGATCGAAGGGAACTGAACCGCCGGACTGCGGAAACCGGTCTACTGCTCGGCCGCCAGGTTAACACCATACGCTACACACTTGAGGCCCTCGCGGAGCGGCTGGGGAATAGGTCCAACCCCGCATGGGGCTTCGTTCATGAGGTTCTCCGCGCTCCTAAAAAGTGGGTAGCAGGAGCCGCGGATGCGCTTGTTCCGTTGGCAATGGCCGCCGGTATTCCTCGCGAGGAGCTGTTGGGTGGCGCAGCATGATGTCCTCGATACCGGAGCCATCGTCAGGACAACTGCCGGAAAGCGTCGAGAACCTCCTTCACAGTAACCGTCTGAAGCGAGGAGTAGCGACGCTTGAAAGTATCGCGGCCTTGTGGCAGAAGGCCGTGGAGAGTGCGCGAGACTCGGAGTTGGCCGGTATGAGCATCGACGGGGCTCTGCGGGCGGCGTACGATGCCGGCCACGCAGCGGCCCTCGCGTTACTCGCGGCATATGACCTTCGGACCGGATCTGGGCGGGGCCATCACGAAGTTGCATTCTCGGCCGCGGCCGCTCTCGGTGGCGAGGACTTGAAAGACCTCGTCCCCGACTCTACTGAAATCAGGGGGCTTCGTCACGGATCAATGTACGACCCTCGCAAGGCAACTACAGAGGATCGGGACCACGCTCTGGAGTGGATGCAGAGGACCCTGCCCGCTTTCCGGCGTGCCATACTCGCGAAGTCGCCGAGTCTTTCCGACCGATTGGAAAACTACCCACCGAAACGCCGCGATTCGAAGCCGTAGCCCGGCCCAGACGTGGCGAGACGATCCCGCACGAGGAGCTCAGGCGCGAGTTCGGGATCGCCTGAACCGTTGACAGAAGTCCGGCCTCTGACCAACTTCCACCAATTGGTGGAATATATGGTTTCTCTGGAGTTCCCGTGATCAAAAGCCCCCTGTCGCCCCCCGCTGCGCGAGCCGTGCATGCACTTCAGAGCGTACTGCCCCTCCACTTGCAAGTGGAGGTCGACGAGTGCGAGGGTGTCGCTGTTGTCGGAGGCTCACCGATCACCCTCCACTGGATCGGAGAGGGGTGGCCGTCGGACGTGAGGCGCGCCATCGAAGAGGGCATCGAAGTCGATGTCCTGGCGGCTCGCGCTTTCTCCGAGGGTGCCCGGCGGATTCTTCGGGATCGCAGAATCGGGTGGGTTGACGAGACTGGAGCGGCCGAGATTTCAAAGGATATGCTGGTCGTGTCCAGGAGTGGTGATCCGAAGGCTCGCCGCCGCACCCGGTCCCGGGCATGGACGCCTGCTGTGCTCGCGGTCACCGAGGCCGTGCTCATGGGTGTTCCTGCGAAGGTGAAGGAAACCATGCGGGCGACAGGCCTGTCGAATGGAGCCTGCGGGGATGCGCTCCGGCTCCTGGCAGACGAGGGCTTCCTTGAGCAGGATGCAGCCCGGGGACCCCGGTCCGGTCGCCGACTTGTGAATCCCGCGGCACTTCTCGATGTCTACGCGGAGGCCGCGGCCGAACGATCGGAAGATCTTTCGCTCGAACTGGGGGTGCTTTGGTCCGACGCGGTTGATGGCGCGGTTGAGATCGGCGAGCGGCTCCAGGAACAGGAGGTAAGGTGGGCGGCGACGGGTGGAGTGGCCGCTCACGTACTGGCCCCGCACCTGACGACGGTACCGAGCGCGGACCTCTACGTGGACGCTGCGACCGCGCCTCAGCTCGACCTCATCGCAGCAAGGCTCGGCCTGAAAGCCATGAAGGGAGGTCGACTCGTGCTGAGACCGTTCCCCGCCAAGGTGACCAGCCGCCTCTCCCAGCGCGTCAACGGACTACGCATTGCGCCGTGGCCCCGCGTTTACGCAGACCTTCTGCCACGAGGGGTGAGAGGGCAGGAGGCGGCTGAACACCTGCGGGAGGTGATGAGTGACTCCTGAAGAGACCCGTAGCCGGGCCGCCCGCACCGCGGCCGAGACGGCACTCGTCCGGATCGTCCACCACTACGGTGGACGTCCGGAGTTTGTCCTGCTCGGAGGTCTCGTACCCGACTTCCTCTGTGCGTCGAGTGACGCTCGTCACGCGGGCACGACCGATGTGGACGTGCAAGTCGACCTCGAGCTGGCGGCCGGTGCAGTCAATGGTCCCAGGCTCGAACGGGAGCTCAGGAACGCAGAGTTCAAGCCTGATTCGTCTCGCGTGTGGCGATGGCGTACCGAAGTCGGCGGTTCGCCGACTCTCGTAAGATTCGAGCTACTCACAGACCAGCAGGATCTCCGCTCCGGCGACACGGTACTCTTCGACGATTGTGAGTCCCTTGGAGCCGTGAATCTGATGGGTACAGGCTATGCATCCCAGGATGTACGGACGATGCCCCTTGAGGCCCGGGTGGGTGACGACCGACGCCGAGTCGAGCTCAATGTCACCGGGCTTGCGGGCTACCTGCTCGCGAAGATGGCGGCTGCCCGGGAGCGCCGACTCCCGAAAGACTGGTACGACATCGCGTTCGTCCTCCGCCATAACGACGACGGAGGACCAGGGGCCGCCGCACGAGCGATTCTCAAGCGCTTTCCAGGGGTATTCACCGGGCCCATGCGAACGAGCCTGCTTGACCTGCAGGCAAACTTTCAGGATCCCGAGGCGCAGGGATCGAACGCCTATGCGTCACAGATGCGGGAGAGCGACCCGTCCATGGATCGGGACATGCTCAGGGCCGACGCCGTGGTCGCGGTCGAGGTACCGAGGAGTTCGGGGATAGGATGCGCCTGATCGAAGCGGCTGAGCCGGGACGAAGCCCCCTCCCTACCTCACCCGCCCCACCCGCTCCAACTTCCCCACCCCCCCCGCCACAAACAGCGTATCACTCTCCTTGAGCGGCGCATCCGGATCCGGGACCGCGGACACCTCGTCCGTCAGCATGTCGTGCACCGCCACGATCGAGACCCGGTGCGATCTGCGGAGATCCAGCTCCCTCAGCGAGCGGCCTGCCCACGCATCCGGCACGGCCATCTCCTGGAGCGAGAACCCGGCGCTAAGCGGCACATAGTTCAGCACCGACGCGGTTCCGAGCCTCTCGGCCAGCCGCTATCCGGTGTCCCGTTCCGGAAGGATCGTCGCGGTCACGCTCATGAAGAGCGCGTTCTCCACGCGGCCCGGGATCGACATCCCCCCGAGCACCCCCTGCCACTCGAGCAGGGCATAGAGGAGCCATCCCCCGAGAAGGAGCCCCGCTGTCGACACGAGCACGATCCGGGAGTGGAGCGACAGCCGGAAGCGGCGTTCCGTGTGCCGGGCCTTCCACCGGGCATTCATCTCTTCCAGCGTGAGGAAGCCGATTCCTCCGAAGACGATGAGCACCATCATGGGCCAGATCACCCCCCGAGCTCCGGCCCAGCCTTCGAGGGAGTTCGTGAAGGTCGAGAATCCGGCGTTGCAGAACGCGATTGTCGCCCCCGACCTGGATCATCCCGAGGATGAACGCTTGCCCCAGGCGCGTAAAGTGCGTCGCGGTGTCGACCACGATGAGCCCGGTCACGCAGACGGCGCTCGTTGCGGTGAAGAGCGCGTCGATCCAGCCGAGCGGGCCGCCGTCCACATAGAACGCGGGGACGCTCACGAGCCCGAGCGTTCCCACGAGGATCATGAGGAGGAACGAGCCCGCGAGGAGGTGCGCCGGGGTGGATTTCCTTTCGTACTGACCTGGTTCGGAAGGCATTGCGGGGAGCGTCTCGCCATAATACCATACATATGGCACCCATCCCCCCAGGACCCCCATGAAGAAAGTGACCTACACCCTCGACGGTGACACCGTGCGCGAGATCGAACGCGCGAGCGACCGGCTCGGGATCCCGAAGAGCCAGGTCGTGCGAGAGGCCGTGCGGGTGTACGGTGAGCAGCTCGGGCGCATGTCCGACGAGGAGCGGGAGGCGAAACTTGCCACGTTCGGGGAGGTCATGGCCACGCTCCCCGAACGCCCTCGGGAAGAGGTCGAGGCGGAGCTGCGGGAGCTGCGGAAGGCCCGTCGTGGCGGGGGGCGCCGAACCCGGACCGAGCCGTGATCGTCCTCGATACCTCGGTGCTGATCGAAGCACTCAGCGGAAGCCCCGCGTGGCGCGAGCGCCTCCGCGATGCCTGGGCCGGGGGGGAGCGGATCCGAATCCCCACGCTCGTCGCGTACGAGTGGCTGCGGGGCCCGCGCACCGATGACGAGCGGGCCGCTTCGCTTCGCCTCTTCCCCCCCGAGGAGTGGATCCCGTTCGGTGCCGAAGAGGCCGAGCTCGCCGCCGAGCTCTACCGGACGGTGAGCAACCCCCGCCGACGCGAAATCGAACTGGCGATCGCCGCCTGCGCGCTGACATGGGACGGCGCGCTCTGGACCCTCACTCCGAAGGACTTCGCGGGGGTTCCGGGGTTGCGGCTGGTGGAGTGAGCGCGGGTCCCGCGAGGCGATCCGGAAGATCGAAACCGGGGAAGGAGTGCCAATGCTCAGTGGCGGGGATCGAGCTGGCCGCCGTTCTCGAAGTGAGGTAAGCTGATGCGCTTGGACCAGACGGCGCGGTGTGCCGAGGAGAAGGCCAGCATTGCCATCGGGGATCAAGCCCCTGAAATGAGGAGTGCAACGATGCTGAACGACGTCGTAGCTGTCGAGGCCCGGCCGGAATTCAAGGTCTGGGTTCGGTTCGAGAACGGGGTCGAGGGAGAAGCTGATCTTTCGGACCTCGCAGGTAGCGGGGTGATCGGAAGCATTGAGTTGCGGGAAGGAGTGGTGAGGTTCGGCAGCCCGGAGGGACCCTTCCGGGACCTGGACATTTGAACTCGGCGTCGGCATACGCTATCATGAAACGATATCACGTCCCATGAACGCTGCCCAGCGGAGAACGCTCGATGACATTTTCGACCAGCCGACCCGCGCCGATGTTCGCTGGTCAAAGGTCGAGAGCCTCGTGAGGGCGCTGGGTGGCGAGGTCACTGAGGGTCGAGGGTCACGGGTTCGGTTCCGACTCGGAAGTTCGGTTCCGACTCGGAAGCCGGGTGGCAACGTTCCATGGACCGCACCCGCAACGGGTGACCGGGAAGGCGACTCTCGAGGACGTACGTCGTTTCCTGGAGAACGCAGGGATCAAGCCATGATCGAATACAAGGGCTATAGAGGCGTGGTCGAGTTCGACCCGTCCATCGATGCGTTTCACGGGCGGGTCGTGGGGCTCCAGGATGTCGTGACCTTCGAGGGCCGTTCCCTGGACGAGCTCCGGCGCGAAATGGCTGAATCTGTCGATGACTATCTCGAGCTTTGCGCAGAGGTCGGCAAGGATCCGGAACGACCCTACCGCGGAGAGTTTCTTGTTCGCACTACACCCGAAGTCCACCGGGCGGCTGCGATCGAGGCGGAGGCTTCAGGCATGAGTCTCAACGCCTGGGTGGAAGCCACGCTGGTCGGGGTCGTGGGGGCAGCCGGCCGCAGGGCCGACCGGGGGTAGCGGTCGGTGAGATGACCCAGCAGGTTCCCCCCCGCACCCCACCCCTGAGACCATGACCACCCAGCGAAACCAGCCCTGCCCCTGCGGGAGCGGAAGGAAGTACAAGCACTGCCACGGCCGATCGGCCCGTGACGCCGCCGCCACGGAGGAGCTGAAGTGGCGCAGGATTCGCAGTGCCCTCGACGGCTTCCCCCATCGCATGATCCGCTTCACCCTGGACACCTACGGCCCCGGCGCGCTCGCCGAGGCATGGGCGGAGTTCACCCTCTGGGACGAGGATGCACCCGAATTCGACCCCGAATCCCCCGAGGCGCCGCTCTTCTTCCCCTGGCTCTTCCACATGTGGGAACCCGATCCGCTGGAAACCGAGGTGGAGGATCCCTCGCTCCACGAGATGAGCCCCACGAGCGTCCTCCTCGAAGGGCGACGGAGCTGGGTGAGCGCGGAGCTCGGAGGCTATCTGGAGTCGTGCCTCGACTCGCCGTTCAGCTTCCATGAGCTGGTTCGGGTCGAGCCGGGGCGGGGTTTCCGCGCCCGCGACGTGTTCACCGGGGAAGAGGTGGACGTCCTCGAAGGCTCAGCATCGCGCTTCGTGCGGAGGGGCGACCTCCTCTTCGGACAGCTCGTCACCACGCAGGGGATCACCCTGATGGAGGCCTGCGCGCCGCATCCCTTCCCCCCGCAGTTGAAGCTCGAACTCATCGACCTGCGGGAGCGCATGGAGGAGCTCGAATCGCCCGTCACTTCCGCATCACTCCGGGAATGGGATATCGAGGTGCGCGAGGCCTATCTGGACGCCGTCGACGCACTTCGGAACCCCCGGCGGCCGGTGCTCCAGAACACCGACGGGGATCCGATCGAGTTCCATCGCCTCCGCTTCCGGATCGCCTCCGCCCCCGAGGCATTCGCGGCGCTGAAGGAGCTCGCCTTCGATGAGACCGACGATGACCTGCTGGAGTCCGCTGAGTTCGATTCCGAGGGAACGCTCGCCCGGGTCTCCTTCCCCTGGAAAGTGCCCGGGAACCCCCGTCACAAGGAGTGGACGAACACGGTCCACGCGGAGCTGGAGATCTCCGGAAGCGAACTGATCGCCACCGTGAACTCGGCGGCGCGGGCTGCGAGGCTCAGGGAGCGGGTCGCAGCCCTTCTTCCCGAAGCGCGGCTGGAGTCCGATGAAGTGGAAGACATCGAAGAGGCGCTCGCGCGCGGCCGGGAAGAGGCCGAGGATCCCGATCCACCTGATGCTTCCGATCTCCTCGATCACCCCGAGGTCCGGGCACAACTGGACCAGATGATGATGCGTCACTACGAGAACTGGCTGGAGGCCTCCATCCCTGCGCTGGGCGGCGTGACCCCGATCGAAGCGGTGAAGACCCCGAGCGGGCGCGACCGGGTGGAGGCGCTGGTCAGCCAGATCGAGCGGGACGGCGGAAGGAACAGCCCGCCCCTGAACCCGGCGGTGATCCGGATGCTTCGGGAGAGGCTGGGGCTCTCGGGGTAGTCAGGGAGGCGTGGAGGACGAGGAGCGCGACTCCACCGTGATCGTCGAGCTCAAGCAGTGGGAGGCGGCCGAGGGGACGCCGATGGATGGGGTCGTGCGGACGTTCGTGGGCGGCGGCACGCGCGAACAGGCCCACCCTCCCTACCAGGCGTGGTCCTCCACGGCGACTGGATCGGGAAGGCGCCGCTCTTCCTCAAGGGAGAAGTGGAACGGCTCCGCAGCTTCATCCGGAAGTGGATCCGGAACGGGGATCGGGGCGAGATCATCGTGCGGCTGGATGGGGGAAGAATCCGTCCATCGAAGTCGCTCGCCGACAGCCTCGCCCGGCTCATGCGGGGGAACCGCGCGCCGTCTACGAGGGGAAGCTCACCGGGACGATGTCGAAGACCCGGTACTCGAACCTCTTCCGGGACTCCGGGGCGTTCACCACCGCGGAACGGGGCACCTTCCGGGCGCTCATCGTGGGCGGGGAAGGCCGGGGCTCGGGTCGACGAGCTCGAAATGGACTATGTGGGGGTGTGATCGGACCGGACCTGGTGGTGGAGGAAGGCGAGCTCGGGACGCGGCCGGAGGAGCGCGGGGCGGTTGAGGAGGAATTGGCGGAGCTCTCACGCGGCGAGCCGATCCCGCACGAGGAGCTCAAGCGCGAGTTCGGGATCGGCTGACCCGTCCCCTTCGTCCTCTGGCACGTGAAGGCTCAGCAGCACGAGGGCTTCTCGATCGATGATCGTCGCTGGTCAGGTGTTGTGGAAGGGCGCGGCTGCGCGTAAACGACGGACTTGCATCTCGGTAGACGCCCCACATAATATGGTAGTGTAATCCCAAAAACCAGAGTGGTTTTCGGTAACGTAAAGCAGAATGTGGGGGTGGTATGGCCACGCTGGATGAGCAGATCCTGGCATGGAACCCATGGTGGGCTGGCCCGGGCGTCATGGATCGCGACCCGCATATACGTGCGTTTGAGGAGGCGCCGGTGCGATGGGAGCCGCCTTTGCTTGATGGCCTTCCCATTACGCTGGGGGATACGCACACGGTGCGAGGGCCGCGTCAGGCCGGCAAAACCACCCTCACGAAGCGACTGATCCAGCGCCTCATGGAGCGCGGGGAGACGCGGGTCTTCTACTTCAGCTTCGACCTGCACCAACAGCCAGATGCCCTCTATGATGCGATCCGACGTGCGAAAAGCCTGCACCCCGATCCCGAGGGGCCCTGGTACCTCTTTCTGGATGAGGTGACGTCCGTACCGCGGTGGCAGCTCGGGGTCAAGACTGCGTGGGACCAGGGACTCACACGCGGTGACTTCCTGTTGCTGACGGGATCTTCTGCCCATGATCTGAAACTGGGTGCCGAACAACTTCCCGGTCGCCGCGGCAACGGCTCGGACTTCCTGCACCTGCCCATGTCCTTCCGCGACTTCTGCATGCAGGTCGAAGGTATTCCGTTGCCCGCTGAGACGTCCGACATGGAAGGCTTCCTGGATGCCGACGGGCGAAAGCTCGCGCGCCGGCTCAACCTGCTGAGCGCAGATCTCGATCGAGCGTTCCGAACGTACCTCCGAGTCGGGGGGTTTCCCGCAGCAATTCGCGACTATCTGTCGTCTCCGGATCGTCGGCCGCAGCCTCAGTCCATCCGAATGCTGTGGGCTGCGATTGCCGGGGACATAGCCAAGTCTGGTCGGGACCAGACCGCCGCCGTGAAGCTGCTTGAGGAGGTCGCGATCTCCCTCGGAAATCCGCTCAAGTGGGACGGATCAGCAAAGGCAATGGGGATGGCGAGCAACCACACCGCACGTGAGTACGTGGAGTTCCTTTCCGAGGCATTTTCGCTGCTCACCGTGTTCTTCTGGGACTTGTCGGGAGGCACACTGCAACCGAGCAAACAGCGGAAGGTTTATTACATTGACCCGCTCCTGGGCGAGATCGCACCTCTGCTGATGCCCGGCGCCCGGCGCCCCCCCGAGGACGGAGTTGTGGAAAACGCGGTCGCAGTCGGGCTCTTCCGGTCCTCGGCCCACGTGCTCATCCAGGCTGATCCGGTCCCAGGAGCCATTGGGTACTGGCGTTCGACAAACAACCGAGAACTTGACTTCGTCGTACCGGCCAGGGCGCATGGGCGGGGCGGGCGGCTCCCGATCGAGGTGAAGGGAGACAATGCCGCGGGGGTGAGTCGCGCACGTCTTGCGATCGCGAACGCCTTCGGCAAAGGCATTGTCGCGAGCCGGACGGTGTTCGAGCCCGACGGCGACGTTCCCGTCCTCCCGATTCCGATCCTGCTGGCCGGCCTGACGGAAACACCTAGAAGGGACATCGTGATCGGGTGAGCTTCGCCCACATTCCGGGAGCGATCGAGAACGCAGGCCGGGCCGCCAGGACGACGATCACTGGGTCGAGCCGTTCGCCGCCCTTGGCGAACCAGGGAACGCCCGGAGTTTGTCCTGCTCGGAGTTACCCTTGCTGGAGCTTGTGGCGGCGCGACCGCTGGATTACACTGTCTTACGCTGTGGTGCACCGCACCCCAACTGGAAAAGCTCCCATGTCATCGGTTCAACACAGCCTCCGCATACCCGAGCAACTGGACCGCGAAATCAGCCGGGAAATTGAGTTCCGAGGAGAGCGTGACTGGTCCAAGGGCGCGATTTCACTGATGGAGGAGGCCCTCCGGTCCTCGCGGGTTCCTGGGATCATGTTCGTCCAGAGGCGCAACGAACGCCGACCCGCCGTCGCCTTCTCGGGTCTCGAAGTGTGGGAGGTCGTCGCGACCTGGAAGGAGTGCGAAGAGAACTGGGACGAGCTCATCAAAGCCTATCCGGAGACGTCGGAGAACCAGTTGCGGGCCGCGGTCGCCTACTATCGGGCCTATCCGGAGGAGATCGATGAGCGCCTTGCGCGCGAGGCATACTGGACGCCGGAGCGCGTAGCCGAGGAGATGCCTTTCACGCGTAGAATGGGTGGGTGAAAGCCGCTCGCTTCTATACCGACGAGGACGTTCCTCACTCGTGCGCCGAGGTCGGCCGGGCCCTGGGCCTGGACATCCGCCCGGCGAAGGATGCCCATCCCTCCCTGCCTCAGGACGATCCGGTGCACATCCGTGCTGCGGCAGAGGACCAGAGGATCATGGTCACGTACAATCGGGACGACTTCCTGGCCGCGACCCACGACGCCTTCGCACTGAGTGGTCCTCATGCTGGCCTGCTGATCCTGACGCACAGGCTTCCGCGTGACCCCTCTCGCATCGTGCATGCGCTGGCGCGCTGGGTGGAGAAGCGGAAGGAGACGGGCGCCTGGCCGATGCAGGAGTACGAGGTGGACTTTCTTTCTCACTGACTGTTTCGTCCCCTACACCACCCGAAACCCCTCGAGCCGAGCCACCAGGGCGAGACGCTCGTCCAGGGTGACGAACTCGGCGCCTCGCGCGGGTCCCGCCCATACGATGGCCGCTGCGAGCTGGAGGGCGTCCGCTGCCCGAAGGGGGTGCCTGCGCAGAAGTCGCGCGGCTTCCTCCCGCAGGGCGTTGGAAGGAAGTATCTCCAGCCACCCCTCCTGCATGCGGACCAGGAGGTCCAGGACGCAGTCTTCGTCATCCATGGAGAAGATTCCTTCCCTTCGGAGACGGGCTGCTGCCGAAGCGCATTCCACCGGGGAGCCCCACCAGGCGGCGATCTCCCGATCGGCTGCGAAGAGCTCGCGGGCCCTCGGGCTGTCCGCCTGCTCCACCAGCAGGAGTACCAGCCCTGAGGTGTCCCAGAATCTCACCACCCCTCCGCGCGGTCTTCCAGCACGATCTCCAGGGATCGTCCGGTGGGGTCCGACGGGCGGGGGCGATCCAGAAACGCGGGATCGAGGAGGGCACGGGGGCTCCGGGCGAGGCCGGTGCGAGCGAGTTCCGCCTCACGCCCCTCCCGCAAGGCCTCGCCGCGTAGGGGCGAAAGCCGAGCCACCGGCGTCCCGCGGTCGGTAACGATGATCTCCTCGCCCTCGCGCGCTCTGGCGAGATGTTCGCTCAGGCGGGCCTTGAGGTCGGCGATGGCGACGTGACGTTCGGACATGATCGCATCCTGTCCTGTGAGGGTGTTGCTTCATGACCAGTATGGTCATGTGCAGCCATCAGCACAACCCTGATGCGCACCCTCTAGCCCCTATCATTGGTTGGCCTTGGGGCAGTCAGCCTCCTTTGCCCGCGGATGCCACCGCGCTACATTATGTGTAGCGTGCTGCCTGACGTCCCTCGAACCCCCCAACAACCATGGCTCCAGTGAAACGCTCCTCACGCAGGCGGCGCACGCCTTCACCGGCGGGTTCCGACCTCGGGCGAGTTACCGAGCGCCTCGAGCGTGTCACTCGTATCCTGGGAAGTGACGCTGCCGTCGCAGACCTCCTGGATGTCAGCCGTGCGCAGCCGCGCCGCTGGCGCGAGGGCCAGAGGCCGGACCCCGAGAATCGAGACCGCATCATCGGTCTCGACGCCGTGATCGCCCTCCTTTCCGGGTTCCTCGCCGAGACTTCGATCCCGAAGTGGCTTACCGGCGTCAACGCCCACCTCGACAACCGACGCCCCATCAGCGTTCTGCGGGAGGGGCGGACCGCGGACGTGATCGCGGCGATCGAAGCCCAGAAGGCCGGGGCCTACGCATGAACCGGGCATGAATCCGGGCCCGCTCTGGCGGGTCTTTCCCTGGGATCCCGATGCGGAGGAAGGCGAACGCTTCTCCTCCTCCTTCGTCTCCGGAGGCCAGGGACGCAACCGGTTCGATCTGCGCGGTAGCGCACTCGGGGTCCTCTATCTGGCAGGGAGTGAGGAACACGCGGTCGCCGAGATGATCCAGGGCTACCGCAACTCCCCCGAAGCGCTCACGAACGACGATCTCACCGTCTGGGGCCATCGCTACGCGCTGGTGCCGGTGAGTCTCGCATCGGACCTGTGGCCGAAGATCGAGGACCTCTGCGAGCCCGCTGCGCTCACCGAGCTCCAGATCACTGCGGACCTTCCGGCGTATCGAGATCGTCGGTTCACGCAGCAGATCGCCACCACCCTTCACACTCGCGGGCACGCTGGGCTGCGCTGGTGGTCCGCGTTCTGGGGCGAGTGGCACACGACCGTTCTCTTCCGCGACCGGATCCCGGCCGACGCCATTACCTGTGGCACCCCGCTTCCTCTCGACATTGCGTTGCCACCCGTTGTCGAGGCGGCTCGGCTTCTGGACATCGGCTGAGGCAAACCCGGGGCGTACCGAGGGGCGTGCCGAAGCGCGACTCCGATCTAGAGGGGAGTTCGCACGGAGCGAGTTGACTGATGAGAGGCCCATTGCCATATTCCCATACATCTGGCACGCCACCCTCAGGACACCCCATGAAAAAGATGACCTTCACCCTCGACGGTGACACCGTGCGCGGGATCGAGCGCGCGAGCGACCGACTCGGGGTCCCCAAGAGCCAGATCGTCCGGGAGGCCGTCCGGGTCTACGGTGAGCAGCTCGGGCGCATGACCGAGGCAGAGCGGGATGCCAAGCTTGCCACCTTCCACGAGGTGATGACCGCACTACCTGACCGTGCCCGGGAAGATGTCGAGGCTGAACTCCGGCAGGTGCGCGAAGGACGCCGCGGCGGAGGGCGCCGCACGCGGACCGAGCCTTGATTGTCATCGATACGTCGGTACTCATTGAGGCGCTTGGCGGCAGCCCGACCTGGCGGGAGCGCCTCCACGACGCATGGGCCAGCGGCGAGCGGCTCCGCATCCCTTCGCTCGTCGCCTATGAGTGGCTGCGAGGACCCCGCACCCCGGCGGAGCGCGACGCGTCGCTTCGACTCTTCCCTCCCGAGGAGTGGATTCCTTTCGGTGCGGATGAGGCAGAAGTCGCCGCAGAGCTATACCGAGCGGTGCCCAGTCCGCGTCGACGCGAGATCGATCTGGCGATCGCCGCGTGCGCGCTGACCTGGGACGGTGCTCTCTGGACCCTCAACCCGAAGGACTTTGCGGGTGTACCGGGGTTGCGTGTGATCGAGTAAGAGCCCGGAAACCGCGGACCGGTGATTCCAGGAAGCGTCTCGGGAATGACGGGTTCATTCGTCTTCGTGAGCACTGGAAGTCAAAATGAAGGATCTAACCATCACCCGTTTTGGGGTGCGAGCGCATCAATGCCCTTCCCACGGAAAGCCATGACCACTCAGCGAAACCAGCCGTGCCCCTGCGGAAGCGGGAAGAAATACAAGCACTGTCATGGCCAGCCGGTTCGCGGGGCCGTTTCCGCGGAAGAGCAGACATGGAACCGGCTCCGTCGCGCCCTCGACTCCTTCCCCCAGCGCATGATTCGCTTCGTGCGGGACACGTATGGACCCGGAGCGATCGAGGAGGCCTGGGCGGAGTTCACGCTGTGGGACGAAGAGGAGTACGGGATCGAGCCCGGGGACTCCGACCTGCAGATCTTCTTTCCCTGGCTGTTCCACGCGTGGGACCCCGATCCGCTGGACACAGGGGTGATGGAGACTTCGCTTCATGGAAGGACCCCCACGAGTGTCCTTCTCGATCGACCCCGGAGCTGGGTGAGCTCGGAACTCCGGGGATATCTGGAGGCATGCGCCGAATCGCCCTTCAGCTTCCACGAACTGGTGCAGGTCGACGCGGGTCGGGGCTTCCGTGCGCGTGACGTATTCACGGGGGAAGAGCACGACGTGCTCGAACGCTCGGCATCGCGCTTCATGCGCAGGGGCAATCTGTTCTTCGGCCAGCTTGTCACCACCCAGGGGATCACCCTCATGGAGGCCTGCTCGCCGCACGGGTTCCCACCCGACGTGAAGTTCGATCTCATCGAGCTTCGTGATCGCATCGAGGCGCATGAGTCGCCGCTCACGCCCGACTCCCTTCGGGATTGGGATATCGAGCTTCGTGAGGTCTATCTGGATGCGCTCGATGCCCTTCGGAACCCTCGTCGCCCGGTGCTCCAGAACACCGACGGGGATCCCACCGAGTTCCACCGTCTCACCTTCCGGATTCCTTCGGCAAGGCAGGCGTTCGAAGCCTTGAAGGAGCTGGCCCAGGATGAGCCTGAAGATGAACTGCTGGAATCCGCCGATCTGGACTCCCAGGGGCGGCTCAGTCGGATCACGTTCCCGTGGAAGGCTCCCGGGAACCCCGTTCACAGGGAATGGTCGAACACGATTCTCGGGGAGATCGAGATCTCAGGCGAAGAGCTGATTGCAAACGTCAACTCGGCGGCACGGGCCGCGAAACTCAGGGAGCGAGTCGCGGCTCTCCTCCCGGAGGCGCGGTTCGAGGGTGCGGAGGTGACGGATCTGGACACGCTCCTTTCCCGGCACCGGGCCGGGGGTGGGAAAGCCGAGGCCCCCGATGCCCTCTCGCTTCTCGACCATCCCGAGGTCCGGGCGCAGGTGGACCAGATGATGATGCGGCACTACGAGAACTGGGTGGAGGATCCCATCCCCGCGCTCGGCGATGTCACCCCGCTCGAAGCCGTGAAGAGCCGGAACGGGCGCGAAAGGGTGGAAGCGCTGGTCAACAGCATCGAGCACGACGGAGAGAAGAACAGTCCGCCTCTGAACCCGGCCGTGATCGAGATGCTTCGGGAGAGGTTGGGGCTCGACCGCCCGTAGTGAAGAAGAACATCCTCCGCGGCGAGCGTCCCGCCGATCCCCATGCGCTGTCCTGGATCCGCAAACGGGCCACATCCTCTGCGCGCTGATCCTCTCAGCCGCCGTCGATGTTCCGTTCGTAGCGCCCTGCAGGCACGAACGGACGATCGACCGTCGTGGCGACGGTGCATCTTCCATTCGTGGCTCGTGCCGCCGCACCAACGGTCAATCGACCGCCCTGACGACGGTGGATGTTCCGCAACTGACGGATGCCGGCCACGAACGGTACATCGACGGCGAGCCGGGCGCGTGCGAACCCGCAGGAATGCCCCCCGCGTGAGCCCTACCGCCCGTATCGTAGAAGCAATACCCCCGCGGCCAGAGTCCAGCCAATCCCCACGGGCACGATCAATATGGTGAGGAAGAATGGGACCCCTGGCACGAAGTAGGGGAGGGGGCTCAGGACCCCGACCAGCGCGGCGAGGAGTCCCCAGATGAAGAGCCAGTTTGGCACCCAGCCTCCCCGCCCCGCCGAGGAGAGGAGCGCGGGACCCACGCCGACCACGAGTGCCGTAGCGACGACATCGGCTCGGTACGCGTACCACCCCACCACCTCGGCGATCGAGACCGCAGTGGCGTCAGCGGTCGTGCCCGCCGATGCGGCGAGCTGCACGATCACGGCCAGCCACGCCAGGAAGGCGCTGATCGCGAGCGGCGTGCCTACCCAGTAAACGAAGCGCGCGAGATCCCGGCTCAGGCGGGGGCCATTCCCGACGGCCGACATCGCCGTGCCCGCCGCCCCCAGTCCCAGCACGCCCACGATCCAGATGCTCAGGTTCGCGACGAGTGCCGCTCGATGCTCCCCGGCTGCGGCGAGGTACGCGGCCATCTCCCCGGTCTGCAGAGCCACGTCGATGTCCGTGCCTGTGCTCCCCCATATGGCGGCACCCATCAGCATCAGCCCGGCTCCGGAGAGAGCCAGCTTGCCAGCGATTCGGGGGTCGATGGATGGTTCGGTGCCAACGGTTTGGTTCATGGACTCCATCTCCTGTGGCAGAAGGGGTTGCCGTCCCGACCAGGGCATCCCGCGTGGCGGTAGCCCGAAGTCCAGCACTTGGGCCCATTCTACATGCGACTCGCGGCGGGTGCGAACTTCCCTCCCCGGCTGGCGGCACACGAACCCGCACCGCACCTTCCTCCCGGCGCCTTCGACCCGGACCCGGAACGCCCTTCCTCCCACCGGACCCCCATGATCGTCTACCGCTCCGACAAGACCGGCTTCAGCCGGGACATCCAGACCGGGGCGATCGACCAGATCATTCAGGCGCGGATGGTGGATGCGCTTGGGACCCGCGCCGGGCCTGGCGAGGTGCGCTCCTGGAAGGCCTCGCTCCAGGACATGCACCTCGTGCTTCTCGATCCCGGGATCCCGGATGACGCCGGGGTCGGGATCGAGTACCAGATCCCGCAGACGGCGAAGCGGATCGACTTCCTCCTGTCAGGGCGAGACGGTGCGCGACGCGACCGCACCGTGATCGTTGAGCTCAAGCAGTGGGAGTCAGCCGAAGGGACCCCGATGGACGGGGTGGTCCGGACCTTCGTGGGCGGGGGCGTGCGCGAACAGGCACATCCTTCCTATCAGGCGTGGTCCTACGCGGAGCTGCTAAGGGGGTTCAACGAAGCGGTCTACGACGGGGGGATCGCGCTTCACCCCTGCGCCTACCTCCACAACTTTCCCCCGCAGGAGGCCGGCGCGCTCGCCGAGCCGCTGCACGGCGACTGGGTGGGGAAGGCGCCGCTCTTCCTCAAGGGCGAGGTGGAACGGCTGCGGAGCTTTATCCGCAAGTGGATCCGGCACGGGGATCGGGGCGAGATCATCGTGCGGCTGGACGGGGGAAGGATCCGCCCTTCGAAGTCGCTTGCCGACAGCCTCGCCCGGCTCATGCGGGGGAACCGGGCCTTCGTGATGATCGACGAACAGAAGATCGTGTACGAGCGCGCACTCCATCTGGTGCGGACGACGCCGCTGGGAGAGAAGCGGGTGCTCATCGTTCACGGCGGGCCCGGCACGGGGAAGTCGGTCGTGGCCGTGAACCTGCTCGCGGCGCTCACAAAGGACCGCGAGCTCGCCCAGTACGTGACGAAGAACGCCGCGCCGCGCGCCGTCTACGAGGGGAAGCTCACCGGGACGATGTCGAAAACCCGGTATTCGAATCTCTTCCGGGGCTCCGGAGGGTTCATGACCGCCGAACGGGGCACCTTCCGCGCGCTCGTTGTGGACGAGGCGCACCGGCTGAACGAAAAGTCGGGGCTCTATCAGAACCTGGGCGAGAACCAGGTGAAGGAGCTGATCCACGCGGCCGACGTGACCGTGTTCTTCCTGGACGAGGATCAGCGGGTGACGCTCCAGGACATCGGGACGCGGGCCGAGATCCTGAAGTGGGCGGCGCGGGCGGGGGCCCAGGTGGACGAGCTCGAGCTTCTCTCGCAGTTCCGCTGCAACGGCTCCGACGGCTACCTGGCCTGGCTCGATCACACCCTCGGGATCCGGGAGACCGCGCACCCCCGGCTCACCTCACTGGATCACGACTACGATTTCCGGGTGATGGATTCCCCGAACGAGGTGCGGCGTGCGATCGAGGCCCACGACCAGGCGGGGCGCCCGGCCCGGATGGTGGCCGGCTACTGCTGGGACTGGGTGAGCAAGCCGAGGAAGGGTCGGCCTCTGCCGGATCCGGTGCCCTTTGACGTCGTTATCCCCGAGCGCGACTTCCGGATGCGCTGGAATCTGACGCAGCACGGGAGCGGCTGGCTGTCGCACCCGGAGTCGCTTTCGGAGATCGGGTGCATTCACACCGTGCAGGGGCTCGAGCTGGACTACGTGGGGGTGGTGATCGGGCCCGATCTCGTGTGGGAGGAAGGCGAACTCCGGACCTGCCCCGAAGCGCGCTCGAAGCACGATCGGTCGATCCGAGGCTGGAAGAAGCGGAAGAAGGCGGATCCGGGCGGGACCGAGAGGGAGCTCCGGCGGATCATCCTGAATACCTACCGCACCCTCATGACCCGCGGGCTCAAAGGGTGCTACGTGTATGCGACGGACCCGGGGGTGCGGGACTGGCTTTCGGGGGCGGGCCGGAGAGGAGTGAGGGCCTGCTAGGGGGAGTCCTGTCGAAAACTATTGCTTGAAACCGTGTGTCGGAGTATCGTGCGCAAGTAGTACTGCTTCAGACGTTGCGCCGGATCGGAATCTGCTGGCCGTGCGCAGGTTTCCGTCGCCGAATGTGAGGTATCCATGGCCCGCCATCTGCTCGTCGCCGCTCCGTTCTACAAGGGACATCATCAGCGGTGGAGCCCGCTCCTCGACCGCCTTGCGGAGGATCCCGAACTCGCGGAGCACGACATCCTTCGCTGGTCCTACTCAATCGGCGAGACCCGCGGCGGGTACCCCTTGACTGACCTCTCGCGGGGCATGTCCGCCGCCATCCACGAGAAGTGGGAGACAGACGGGCCATACGAGAGCATCACGCTCATGGGCCACAGCCTGGGCGGCATCCTCTCGCGCCAGGCCTACCTCTTCGGCGCTGGCGTGGAACCCGCGACCGCCGCACGTCATGAGTGGGCCCAGCACGTCCGTCGCATCGTGCTCTTCGGTTCCATCAACCGCGGGCTGGACTGGGGCAAGGGGAGCCTGTCGATTCGGGCAATCGTCCTCGCCGCCAAGGTTCTGCCAGGGCAGCGTGCGAAGATTGTCCGTGGGATCCTGCGGGGCTCGTCCTTCATGACGAACTTGCGGATCCAGTGGATTCGGCACTTCGCGAGTGGGGCGGCCTCGCTCCCCGAGGTCGTGCAGGTACTCGGCACACGGGATTCCGTCGTGCACCGGGATGACAGCAACGACGTCGAGCAGCACGGTCGGGCCTACCTCCTGGAACTCGACCGCGCCACGCACGGCAACCTGGTCCAGGTGGAGTGGGCGACAGATCCAGACGCCCGATACCGGCTACTGCTCGCCACCCTCGTCGGAGAGATCCCGGCCGCCGCGGTGAGCCGCTCCATTACCGGGCGGCGCAAGGTGATCTTTCTGACCCACGGCATCCGTGCCTTCACGCACGACTGGGCGGACCGTGCGGAGCGCATCGTAAAGGCGCGGGCGCCAGACGTGGAGGTGGTGAAACCGACCAACGGGTGGTTCAGTGCGCTTCGCTTCGCGCTCCCGCTGACCCGAAAGAACCATCTCCGGCTCTTCCGGGACGCGTATTCCGAGACCCTCGCACGGAATCCGGCGGCGGAATTCAACTACATCGGCCACAGCAACGGGACGTACCTGCTCGGCCAGACGCTGCGCGAGGTGCCTGGGATGCGCTTCAAGCGGGCCGCCCTCGCCGCGAGCGTCCTGCCGCCCAGCTATCCCTGGCGTGACCGCGAGATGGGTGCACAGGTGGAGGCCGTGCGTGCCGACTGCGCCTCGAGCGACTATCCCGTGGGGTTCCTGTGCGGTGCCCTCAACCGGCTGGGGATGAGTGATATTGGACCCGCGGGCGTCCTCAGCTTCGATGCGCCCCCCACCCGCTTCACCCGCGTCGCCTGGCACCCGGGTGGCCATAGCTCAATGCTCGGCGAGGAGAATCTGGCCACCCTCGTCGAGTTCGCGCTGGACGAAGGGGACCCGGTGCCCGCGCCCGGCAGCACCCTCCTTGAAAGGCCCGACCCTCGCCTCCTCCGTCTGATGCCCTGGGCCGGGACCATCGTCCTGGTCGCGGTGGTCCTGCTGATTGGTAGCATCGCTCTCTTCGTGGCAGCCCCCGCCGCGGCAGGCGACGGGCCGGACGAGATGTTCAGACGGGCGGCGATCGGCACAGTCGCCCTGGGATTCGTTCTGCTGCTGCTGGACCGCATGTGAAACCCCGCGGCGGAGCGCAGAGGCCCGCCCCTCCCTACGAAATCAGCGCGTAAACCACCCCCGCCAGCATCATTCCGAGTACCGCGTAGAGCGTGTTGATGCCGTAGAGCGTCCAGCGCTGCACACGTTCATCGACATTGTAGACGGCGACCTTCATCCCCTCCGTGGCGGCGATTCCCACTCCGAAGATGAGACCCACCACCGCGCCGTCGATCACCGTCGTGCCCCCGCCCCACTGGAAGGCGAACGCCAGCGCCGCCGTGACGAGGATTGAACCGACCAGGGTGTAGAGCATCTCTGCGCCCGCTGGCCGAATCTCCTCCTTGCTGCGCCCAGTGGCCGCCACCCACTTGTCGGCGAAGAGCGCCATGTACCAGAGCGCACCCAGCATGTAGTAGGCGAGCCCACCCACGACGATCGCGAGCAGGGTACGGGTGCCGAAGTCGATGCTTTCCAGGGTCATGATCCGCTCCGAGCCGGGGGGAAAGGGATGCCGAGGATCATGGTATGCAACCGGATTCGCTGCCGACAGGGGAGGGCCGTGGGGGAAAGGGGTGCCGGCGATCATGGTGTGCAACCCGATCCGCCGCCGACAGGGGAGGAACGTGGGGTCAGCGCAATGCAGGGTGGAGCTCCACCCCGACGCGGAGCGTCCAGTGCGCCTGGGCGTCGGAGCGATACCGCTCCTCGGTGTGCGAGATCACCGCTCCCTCGACCCACTCCGAGGTTTCAGTCCTCAAGGGGAAGGTGGGCAACCATCCATCGGCCTGGATCAGAAGACGCCATGGGCCGGTGCCAAAGGCGACCCCGAGGCCCCCCGCCGGGCCGTATGCCCGGTATGAGGGGGCGAGGTCGGCGCCGAGCGAGAGGCGGAGCTCCGTGTCGCGGTGGGCTGCCCGCGCCACCGCGCGGAGGCTGGTCCGAAGCAGGCTTCCGTCGGCTGAGCCGTGCCGTGTCGCGGTGGTTCGATGTGTTCCTGTGTAAAAGGGTGGCCACGGAGCCACCGCGATCACGCACTCCGCCCCCAGGTCGAAGGCCGAAGCGTACGAGCTCCCTGCTTCCAGCCCGAGGTGCGGTCCCAGATTCCGGCGCACGGAAACCCCCGCCTCGATGGCCTTCCCCGGAACACTGCGGGCGCACCCGTCCGAGGGCCCGAAATGCTCTGCCGTGTCCACTCCGCCGAGAGTGGCGGTCAACACCCACTTTCCGTCCCAGGCGCTCTGGTCCTGCGCCACAGCCGGGGCGGGGAGTGCGGCGGAGAAAAGGGCGGCGAGGGTCAGGGCGCGGCCTGAAGAACGGAGACGGTGGGTGGGCATCGAACACTCCGGCGCAGAATGGGGGGGCGACGGCTACAGGAGCGAAACGACCCATCGGCTGCGAGTGTGACACGGGCCGGTTCCGCGGGGGCGCAGGCGCAGCGCCGGCCGGGCCGGGCCGCACTTCGCAGAGGAGAGGCTCGGGGGAGGGCGGCCGAACCCCTACCTCGACCCCGCCAGGAAGAAGTCGACGTGCCCGCATTCGGAGCAGGAGTAGATGTCGAACCCCTGCTTGTTCACGAACAGCTCGGCCAGGTTCCCCAGTACGCCGAGGCGGGCCCCTTCGTGGAAGTATCGTGTCCCCATGAAATCGAGCTCGCGATCGCAGCGAAGGCAGCGGATCTCAGAGCGCTGTCGCTCGCGGAGCTCCATCGGCATCTCCTCGACCTCGAAGTCGGGGTCGACCTCGCCCGACCGCGAGGTGCCGCAGTTCCAGCAGGCCTCGAACCCGTCTTCCTGCTCTTCGTCACAGCTCGCGCAGATCCACATGGCAGGGCTCCTGAAGTGAGCTCAGAACAGACGGATTCCGAGAAGAAGCTGCCTCGACTCGAATCCGGCATCCAGGGCCTCCTGAGCCGAGGCGCTCATGCGTCGGTACACGGCCTCGAGCCCCAGCGGGCCGGGGAGGTCCACCTGAACCCCGAGCTGCCACCCCAGCTTTGCCCGCTCGAGGTCGCTCGACGCATCGCCGCCCTGAAGTTCGTCCTTCACATTCCAGCTCCAGGTTCCGAGTCCGACGTGGGCGCCCACGAAAGGGCGGATCGGCAGCGAGAGGAGGTTCAGGTAGTAGTTCACGTCGGCGAGGACCATGAAGACGGTGGCCCGGTCCGTGTCGCGCGGATCTCCGGAGGCCGTCCCGCTCACCCCGACCCCGAGGTTCAGGGGGAGCACGAGCTCCGCGCCCACGTTGAACCCGGAGAACTCGCTCCCCAGGCTGGAATCGGGTTCATCCCGGAATGTCTTCGCA
The DNA here is from genome assembly GCA_041743405.1 of Longimicrobiales bacterium. Lineage (GTDB taxonomy): Bacteria > Gemmatimonadota > Gemmatimonadetes > Longimicrobiales > Gaopeijiaceae > JBGTMU01. The sequence goes on from JBGTMU010000209.1 coordinate 24,143, forward strand.
GTGCTGGAGTTGTAGACCAGGTGACCCCGGAGGGCGAGGCCCGATTGAGCCGAAGCGGAAGCGGGGGCCACAAGAAGGGAAATGGCCCCGATCGCGATCAGGCTGAAGCAGAATCGCCGCATGAGAACCCCCACTGAGCACGGGATGGAAGCACCCTGCGGCCCCCGTTCGAGGAGGTCGCCGGAAGTGGAACCTTCTATCCGACGCCCCGGGAAGGCAAGGGCGCCGACCCGGGGCCCGGGGCCCGTCAGACCTTCGTGTCGCTGTCCCCCCGGGCGAGGATCAGCGCGATCACTCCCCCGCCGATGCCAGCCCAGATTCCGGCGGCGACGGTGTCGACGAGGTGGCCAGTGAGGGTCATGAAGTTCATCGTGGCGAAGAACATGGCCGTCATGGACGATGCCCCGAGGAGCCCGACCAGGAGGCCCGCCGTGAAGCCCGGCACGAAGCTTCGCTTCCCAGCCCAGACCCCGACGGTGAGGGTCAGGAGCGCCCCGTAGATGAGGTTGGAGACGAGGATCAGAGGGAGATTCATTTCCTCTTCGCTCTTCAACATCCCCTCGGGTCCAATGGATTGAGCCTCAAAGTACCCCATCAGGGTCAGTCCCCAGATAAGGTATCCCACGGCAAAGAGCACGAGTCCACCAACCACGGTTGCAACAAGGAAACGCTGCGGGGTCATCTCTCCCTCCTTTCGGCGAGGCGTGCAGCCCGGTCAGGGGCCCCTGGCGGCGCGTGGCTGCCCACGCACGCGCCCGGCGTCCACTCGCGGAGTGACCGGACCAGCATCGGCAAGGTATATCTGGGGGTCAGGAAAAGCCCGCTTTGAATTTCAGACCGCTGGGTGGGGCGGCTTCCTGCCGGACCCCCATCCGCCGGTTCTACCTCAGAAACCGCCCGAAATCACCTTCTGCATCACGACCTCACCGGCAATGAAATCGCGCAGCTCCGATGAAGGTGGACCCCCGCTGACCGCTCCAGCCATGAAGCGGGGGGAAGCGAAGATGGCGCGAAATGTCTCCTCGCGCTCGGCGAACGCCGTGGGGCCCGCGTACTCCGTCAGGAGCATCACGTCCCATCCCCGCGCAGAGTCGGGAGCGGCCGCCAGGGCGAGGTAGGAGCGCACCGCGCCCTGTTCACGGGCGAGGTGGCGCGCCCCTCCCCAGTTGACCTCGATGCTGCGGAGATACTCCCCCTGCATGCCGGGACGCGTTCGCACCAGGTCCAGGGCCCACAGCGAACTGGAAGAGGCGGATGCCGAGGCCTCGGCCATGGATGCGGGCTGATCGGCAGGGGCCCCTGACCGAGGCGGCCCCGCGCAGGAAGTGATAACGCAGGTGAGCAGGAGGAGGGCGTTCAGACGGGAGGCGGGCATGGTGGCCTGTGGGTGGCTGGGGTGAGCGGATGCGTTGCCGAGACTATTCCCCCGCGGCCTCGGTGTTCCTCTCGCAGTACCTCTTCAATCCGCCGTTCTCCTGCGCCAGCGCACGCCCGTCCCCTCCGGCGTCATTCTTCCCCTTGACTTCCTTGTCAGAACATCTGAATGTCTGATCAAGGGAGGAAGACATGGTGATTTCTGAATCCAGTCGAATCGGGAAGCGGGGCACGTTCGTGATCCCTGCCAACCTGCGCCGCCGCTTTGGTCTTGCGGAAGGTACCGCAGTTATCGCTGAGGAGACCGAGGAGGGGATCCTCCTGCGGCCGGCGGTCACCATTCCCATCGAGTCATACTCCTCCGAACGGCGCGCTGAGTTCCTGCTGTCGAACGCCATCAACGACGAAGACTACGCGCGGGCTCGGGCAGCGGTCCAGGGGATGGGAATCGATCCCGACTCGATCGAGCATCACCGCCCGTAGCAGATGAACCCGGTGGATCGCCTCTTCCTGGACGCGAACATCCTCTTCTCCGCTTCCTACCGCGAGGACGCCGGTGTCACCGTTCTTTGGAGCATTGAGGGCGCGATTCTACTCACCTCCACCTATGCCATCGAAGAAGCAAGGCGAAATCTCCCCGAGCCGGAGCAGAAGAGGCGCCTGGAACTCCTGGTCCGGCCGCTTCATGTCGTAGAGGCCGCGACCGCTCCCGGGGCTGTACGCGGTGACATCGAGCTTCCCGAGAAGGACTGGCCCATCCTCGCTGGCGCAATCGCCGCGGAAGCCACCCATCTTGTCACAGGGGATCTCAAGCACTTCGGGCGCCACTTCGGCAAAGAGATCCACGGCATTCTGGTACTTCCGCCCGCTGACTACATTCGCGCGATCGACCGCGATTCATAACGGCTTCCCAGTCCACGGTTCAGGTTCCGGAAGAATACCCGCGCGGACCCCCCGAGAGACAGAGCGGCGTGTTCTGGCGCCCCGGTGATGCCAAAGCGTCCAAACGCCGTCATCCGGCAGGGGCATCCCCACCCTCCGAAACCCGCACTCCCGCCCGTTCGTAAGGCCTCCCGTCAACCTGCCCCCCCAGACGCGAGCCTTACCGTGGACGAACTACTCCGAAACCTGCGCTACGGAGCGCGAACCCTCCGGAAATCCCCCGGATTCACTTTCGTAGCCGTGCTGACCATCGCCCTCGGGATCGGCGTGAACAGCACGATCTTCAGCCTGGTGAACGCCGTCCTCTTCCGGCCGCTGCCGGTCCATGCTCCGGAGGAGCTGGTCGACATCTATGGGCAGGGCGCCACGCTCTCGGGTCACCAATCGAATTCGTACCCCAACTTCCTCGACTACCGCGCCCAGGCCGGGACTCTGTCGGGGCTCATGGCCTACACGAACTTCTTCGCAAGTCTCTCGGTTGAAGGCAGCTCGGAGCTGGTCGTAGGCGAGCTCGTATCGGACGACTACTGGAACGTGCTCGGCGTGAGCCCGGCGCGGGGACGGGCCTTCACACCGGAGGAATTCCAGGCTCCCGGGTCGGGGCCCGTCGCCGTCCTGAGCCACCGGTTCTGGCAGACTCGCTTCGGGGGAGACCCGGAGGTGCTCGGACGAACGTTTCGGCTGAACGGCACTCCATACACTGTCGTGGGCATCGCTCCCGAGCGCTTCGGCGGGATGTTCCCGGCCGTGACCGCACAGATGTGGATCCCCCTTTCGATGGTAGAAGAAGTCGAGCCGCTCGGGAACAACCGCACTTCCGGCGCAAGCGTCGGCGACACCCGGCTCGAGATGCGCGGGCACCACTTCCTCTGGATTCGCGGTCGCATGAGGCCCAACGTCGAGCGCGCACAGGTCGAGGCCGAACTGGACGCCATCGCCGCACGACTCGCGGCCGAGTTTCCGGAAACGAATGCCCAGGAGCGCGTTGTGGTGCTGGCCACGAACGACGTTCACCTGAACCCGGACGCCGATCGAACCATCGCAGGGGTGGGCATGCTACTCCTCGCAGCCGTCGGGCTCGTGCTCCTGGTCGCGTGCGCGAACCTCGCGAACATGCTGCTCGCCCGCGCGTCGTCGCGTCGAAAGGAGCTGGCCGTGCGGGTGGCGATGGGGGCGGGGCGGGGTGAACTCGTGCGCCAGATGCTCGCGGAGAGCCTGCTTCTCGCGCTCGCCGGGGGGACGGTGGCGCTCGCGCTGAGCGCCTGGCTGGTCGGGCTGATCGGGCGGGTCCAGCCTCCGCTTCCCATCGAAGTCGCGTTCGACCTGGCGCCCGACTGGCGCGTGATCGTCTTCACGTTCGCGG
>JBGTMU010000210.1:0-21806 GCA_041743405.1 Longimicrobiales bacterium
TCAATCATCCTGAGCATCCTCCTCTCCCCCCGCTCTTCGGTCCGGTTCGGACTCCATCGGCGAAGGCAAAATCCTACGTGAGCATGACCCAGGGAGGACAGAATTTAGAGAGGAAAGCGGTCAGAATTTAGAGAACGCACAGACTTCATCGGCATCTTGAAAGAGGCGAAGGGGAAGTCAGCGAAGGGGATGGGCGAGGACGCGGGAATGCGTACTGCGGGGCAGCGAACCCTCCCGACCCCGTCACGTCTTCACCCACTCTGAGGCGCGATGACAGACATAGACCGGGATAGACGAAGGCGACTCTACTTCTGGATCCGTGTAGCGCTCGTCGTGTGTGTCACGACCATAGCCACGATTCTATTCATGGGGGTGCCGACTACCGACAATCCGAGCCATTCTGCGCTTCCGCACGAAGCCCTGTACAGGGCCATATCCCTTTTTGCTATGGGGGCGCAAGGCATGCCAGCGGCTGGCCTTGATTCGAGCCATCCATTCGCATACATCGCGCTGTGGGTCGCGTATTTTCTGGCGCCCGCGCTCACGGCGACTTTTGCAGCGGACGCGGTAAGGAAACTACGCTCGGCATTGAGGACTCCGGGTAGAACCGCAGCCGCGGCTAGGAGCGTGTCCGAGTAACCGTTAGCACAGTCAGATATGGATACTGGCGGAAGTGAGAGGGGGAGCGTACTTTATCCCCTAACTTATTGCCATGATGAGGTTTATGTCCAAGACCTTCCGTCCGTATCAGCCGGATCAACTTCTGATGCTCCCGCCATCGATGCAGGAGTGGCTGCCCACGGATCATGCGGTGTATTTCGTGAGCGATCTGGTGGATTCGCTGGATCTGAGCGCGATTCTTGAGACGTATACGGAGGAGCGAGGGTACCCGCCGTATCACCCTCTCATGATGACGAAGCTCCTGCTCTACGGCCAGGTCTGCGGCATCCGGAGTTCAAGGAAGCTGGAGCTCGCGACGCGGGAGCATGTGGCGTTCCGGGTGCTGTGCGCGGGCAACGAGCCGGATTTCAGGACGATCGCGGACTTCCGCAAGCGTCACCTGGAGGCGCTGGGAGAGCTGTTCGTCCAGGTGGTACGGCTCTGTCAGCGCACCGGGCTGGCGAAGCTGGGTCACATCGCGGTGGACGGGACGAAGGTCGGGGCGAGTGCCAATAAGCACAAGGCGATGAGCTATCAGCGGATGGTGGATGAGGAAAAGAGGCTGAGGCGCGAGATCCAGGCGATGCTGGAGGCTGCGGTCGCTGAGGACGAGGCGGAGGATGCGCACTACGGCCGCGAACTCCGGGGCGACGAACTGCCGGTGGAGCTGGCGTTTCGGGAGAGCCGGCTGAAGAAGATCCAGGAGGCGAAGGCGGCGCTGGAGGAGGAGGAGCGGGCGCGGCAGAGGGATTCCTCCGAGGACGATGACAACTCGCCGCCACCGGTTCCGAAGCCCAAGGCACAGAGGAACTTCACGGATCCGGAGAGTCGGATCATGCTAAACAGTGACAAGGCGTTCGTGCAGGCGTACAACGCGCAGGTCGGCGTGGATGCGGACTCTCAGGTGATCCTCGCGGCGGACGTGGTGCAGGAAACGAACGACCGGCAGCAGTTGGTGCCCATGGTCCAGCAGGTGGCGGACAACGCGGGCGCGTGGCCAGAGCGGGTGAGTGCCGACGCGGGATACTGGAGCGAGGCGGCGGTGTGTCAGGTTGAGGCGGGAGGAAGCACGGCCTACGTGGCTCCGAAGAAAATCGGCCACAGAGAGTGGCGGGAACTCGCTCCTGCTGAGGTCTCGGAGCCGGTGGAAGGCCCCCCGCGAGAGCGCATGTGGCACCGGCTTCGCACGGAGGAGGGGCGGGCCGAGTACGACAAGCGAAAGATCTCAGCGGAACCCGTGATCGGGCAACTCAAGACCGTGCAGGGATGCCGACAGTTCCTTCTGCGCGGGGCGAAAAACGTGAAAAATGAGTGGCTTCTCGCATGCACCGGTCACAACATCCTGAAGCTCTTCCGGGCGCATCAGCGGGAGCTCAAGCGGATCGGGGCTCTTGCTGGCTCAAATGCCCCGATCCAGGTGTCAGCATGAGAAAAGCGACCCCAGAAGTCTCCGAAATCGAGGCGAATGACCACGAACATCCACTCCCTCGCCCCGGTGGACGCACAAGGATACATCCCTTTCGTGCGAACCTATCAATTACGGGGACACGCTCCTAGGCAGCACGTGATCGTGTGCGGCTACGGCAGGCACGGACGGCTTCTGTTGGATAAGATCATCTCGCGCCGCGAGTCGATCAGCGCAGTGGTAATCGATCGCGATCCCAGCATCGGGCCATTCGTCTCAAGGCGGAGTCCAGGACGCGCCGATATCCCCGTCCTCCACAACGATTTCGAGAACAACGTTTCCGGGTGCTTGCACGATGCTCGGGTCAACGATGCCGAAATGCTCGTGGCTGCAACGGGCAACGATGTCCTCAACGTGGCTATCTGCCTGGCCGCGCGAGACATCGTAGGTGAGCGGGGACCTCTCCTTCTCGCGCTCGTCTCCGATGAGGCTCTGGCAGAAGGCTTTCGCTCGACACTCCGCACGCTGAATATCCGTACGCGCAATACCTACAAGGCTGCAGCAAGCAACCTTCTGAGGAAGCACCTCAGGGAGCACCTCAAGAGAGAGCACGAAAAACCCTTGGCCCTCATCATTATCGGCTGTGGGCGGTTCGGCACAGCGCTCGCAACCGCTGCTCAGCAAATGTGCGTCGATGGCTTTCAGGTGTCGCATATAGGAATGGTTGATCTCGCTGCAAATCGAAGGCTCAACGTTCTGCGTGATGGTGGAACGGCGTTCCGATTAGAGCCGACTGCAATTGAGGGCGACGCCGAAGATCCGGAGACGCTGAGAATGGCCTTGCGTCAGTGCCCGCGAAGAGCTGACGTCCTCGTTGCCCTTTGTACAGACAACGACGCGGCGAATCTCCGCCTCACCTTCAGGATCGAAAGGAACCTCCGGGGCCGGGCGGTTCTCCTGACCCGAAGCTTCGATAGCCCGCCCGAGAGTGTCCGGAGTATTCTCGCCCAAAGGAAGGTGCAGTTTTTTGACTTGCATCAATTAATTGCATCTGAGATCGACGCGGATCTGGAGCAAATTGGGAAGCCACGCGCCTCCGCTGACCTACGGGCCTCGGAGACATAGAACATCGGCCGATGCGAGACGGCACCCCATTTCTGGCCCCACGATCCCTGCCTGCAGAGGTCGTTCTCTTCTCCCTTGGTCAGCGTCTCAAATCGCAGTCGCCCACAGGGCCCCAACCGGCATGGCGCCTGAGCAGCGGGAGGACCGCTTCGACGAACGCAGCGGTCGCCACGCCGTCTGGCGACACTCCGGCGGGAAGCTGGATCGTAATCGCACCAGCGACCGGACAAACACCCGATGCGCCCGCTTGCGCTCCCCCTGCGAACAGGAAGATAGAACCGACCCATTCCCGTTCGACCAGCGTACCGGTCTTCGCGAAGAACTCCACTCTTGGCGGCATTGCGGCCCTGAGCGCAGCCGTAGCAGTCCCCCAAGACTCGGTCGTGACGCTGCGCATCCCGTCGAGTACATGCCGGCGGGCGACGCCGTCCATCGGGAATGCTGGGGCGGGACTCATGAGATCGTGAGGACCGGCGCTGCGAACCGCGTGGATCTGAACAGAGCGCCCTGAAGACAACCGGCTGACGGCCTGTACGAGAGCGACATTGTTCCAGCGGTTGCTGCTGCCGCCGATGCTGAAGGACGCGAGGTCGCGGGCATTCCCGATCCGGTCCATCGCGAGCCCTACCGGTTCTGGAGTTACGCGCTGAAGGTCGGCGCTGCGCGGGAGGGCACCGTACTGCACGCCTGAATCCCAATAGCCGTGGTCGATCGTAGGTGTGTTCCGCGAATCAACGTGAACGCCGAACAGTTCGCCAAGCGAGCGTGCCAGTGGTGACCGTGACAAATCTAGGTCACCGGACGCGACCCAAGACGGCCGTCCCCGAAGCGGCTGGCCACCAAGCCGCATTCGAGACGAATTCGAGTCGCCCCGCAGCTCGGGGAGTCCCTCGGACGTTGTGCGGCTGGTTGCGATGAACGTTAGGGTGGACGCGTAAAGATTGTCAGAGGCGCCGAGAAAGCCCCGGAACGGGACCCGGACGCTCGGATAGCGCCGATCCACCCTGAACGGCGGCTGCGCGATCGGGGTATTCGCGATGATGCCGATGGTACCGCCCGGGTTCTCTACTTCGAGGGTGCTTAGCGCGGGGAATGCGTGAAGGGCCGCGGCACCCAGGATTGGCTTGATGGCCGAGGCCGCAGGGTGGTTGCGAAGGTTGGGATCGGACGGAAGAAACCGGTGCGGCTGCGTTTCGTTCGCTGCGGAAGCGAGGATCTCACCAGTCTCCGGATCGGCGAGCAGTATCGAGCAGCGCCATCCTGCGCCACCGCCACAGAGTACTTCCAAGGTAGCCTGCAGCTTGGTCTGCAGTGTCAAATCGAGTGTCAGCGTGACGTTCCATCCAGCCCGCTGGGCGTGCGACAAGGTACGATCGAAGACCGAGTCGAGCTGTGTTAGCCAAGGCGTGAGCCGGTCGTCGCCAATCCGGCGGGTCACTCCGTTCTCCCAACGCGCGTAGGAGAGCGCGCCCCGTGGGATCTGCAATGCCCACGCATCACCGATCCCGGGAACCCTCAGGTGATCGCCATGGCGAAGAACGCTCGGCGTCGCTACCGGGATCCCGTTGAGCTGGGCGTCCGCCCCTGCCGAGGATTCGATGATTGGCGCGGACGCTCCGAAACGGATCGCTGCGGAGTTGGTACCGCAGCCAAGCCAGACCGTGTGAGCGCGAGCACTCCCCGGCGACGCGCACCCCACGCCGATTCTCGCCTCCGACTCGGACGCCGGATCAAGGAGAACTGCGGTGCGGCCATCACTGATAATGAACTCTGATGCGACCACGTCCACCACCAGTCCACCGCTCCAATTCTGACGCCGCTCGACTACAGAACGGAGCTGGCAGAGTGCGCCATTGACCACAACTGTACTATCCGATCGCACGCGCACGAGCGGATCTCCCCCGATGCAACCAGCCGCCCCGGGCTCACCGCGCGCAAGCGCGTTGGAGCGGGCCACGCCCGCGCGAACAAACCCGCCACGGACTAGGTAGGGGTGCGCCGCTGCGGTCGGAGCGATAGCGATGCTGTCGATCCCGTCCGGCACTCGGACGGCGCGAAGCGCGCGGAAGTCAACAAGCGAATCCACGCCAGCCACTAATGTGTCCATCGAAAAATCGCCTACCTCGGCGCGGGCCGGACCCACCAGTAGTGCGCCGAGCACGCTAGCGGCGGCCGCCAGACCCAGGGCGACCGTCACTGTAGAGTGCCGGAGGCGTCTGATCCACCCGTCTGACGGAACGTGTGCCCCGCCGCTTCCGTCGCTCTCGGGCAGCGCGGTCACCCCAATGGCGGCCAGCCAGCAGGCTAACACGACGTCGGCGTGCGACAGGAGACCCAGCATGGGAATGTTCTGGCCCGTCAGCGGGACGAGCACGCCGTTCGCTCCTGCGATGTACAGAGCGGGAACGGCCCAGAACGCGGCGGTGCCGACAAGAAGCACGGCGCGTGGGGCACCCTGGTCGTCTGCTGAACGGTAAGCGCCGTAGAGCAACGCGAGCGCGAGGGACAGGAAGGCCAGGAGCACTCCCGCGCCCCCGAACCAGCCGTGCTCACTCAGCACGAACGTGCTGAAGACGTTCTCCGTCAGAGCCACGGGCCTGGGCACGATCCAGTCCGCGTAGGGCGCACCGAAGTATCCGCGCCCCGCCAGCCCTCCTGCTGCGAAATGCCGCACGCCCCAGTACTGCTGCAGCGTCCGAACGGAGGTCACCGGCCGACCGTCGCTCGACGCGAGGATGTGCTGCTCTAGCCTGTCGGGGTGGTACGCCGCAGCGTATCGAATCTGAGCCGTCCGGAGGTTGGCGCTGCCGTCGGAAAGTGAATCCGGAAGCACGAACATTCCGAGGAAGAATGCCATGGCCACGGCAACCGGGATGGCGATGGAGAATAATCGTGCGCCGGTGGTGTACAGCGCGACAAAGAGCGCTGCAACCGTAGCCCCAAAGAACAGCAGAACCAGACCCGCATCTAATGCGACCATCGGTCCGTACACGGCGGCCACGACGAGCAAGATAAGAGCCCCGAACCCGGCGCGGATCGGAGTGCGCTGCGGGTTGATCCGGCTACGGTCGCGGGCATGTGCGATATGGCGGAACCAGACGATCGCGAAGATTCGGGAGATGATTATGAGACCGGCGATTGCCAACGCGTATTCGGCCACCACGCGACTCGCGGCCAGTCTTCCCGGGAACAGAACGGCCAAGAACGCGACTGCTCCGACCACGAGAAGAGGCCGGCTGAGAAGATCTCGCAACCGCCAAGGCCGGATCCGGAATCCGGTCTGCGCTGCCGCGATCCATCCCAGCGCGCCCCCCCCCATTAGCGCGGCAACCGAAGCGGCGGCGCCGAGCCCGAAAGTCCATGCAAACGCGCCGCTCACAACGGCGCCCCCTACAACGCAGAACGGCTGGCGCGACTCCGGTCGTCGGCGGATCCGCACACGTGGTCTTGCGGTGGTGGCCAGTGCTGCTACGGCGAGCCCAACCCAAGCGACGATCGTGACGAGCTGCCCGAAACGGAGCAGTTCGGTCAGGACGACCAAAAGGAAGCCAAGCACGAACAGCACGAACAGGGCCGATAGTAAATCTCGATACCCGTAACCCGACTGCGCCGGCAAAGTGAAGGCAGCGAGCGGCCCGCCCGACCCGCTCCCCGGCAGGAGCAGCCCATTGAGAAGACGCAGCGTCATTGTTGGAATAACCATAGCGGCCCCGGCAGCGAAGAGCAGACCGGCACGCCACTCGGGAAGCAGCCATACGCACATCAACGTGGCTCCCGCGAAGAGCACGGCGGCGACCCCCGCCAGATCCCGCGTGCCGGGGCGTGCGTCGGCCCAACGCAACTTTGGGGGGAACGCCATGAGTGCTGCCGCGGCCCCGGTTATAGTCCACCTGCGATCGTGTGCGGCGGTGCGATGCCAGATATGGAGCAACGCGATCAGTGCGGGTAATCCAAGAAGCAGGGCGAGAAAGGAAACGGCGCTGCTTACGTTGTGTGGAGGCGCAATCCAAGCGCGAAAGGCGAGCGTACCTCGGACGAATACCAGGGCATACAGCGGCGCGAGTGCGAGTAGACGCAGCGCCAGCGCGCGCCGATGCAATGCTCGCCAAACCCAGGCCAGCACGAAGGCTCCCGTCAGCCAGCCAATGCCGACGGCGATGAGGGCGGCGCGCGCGTCGGTGTCGTGCTGTCGGATTTGGATGATGTGCCCAGCCGTCCGGTGCTGGTCGGGCCGGGGAAGCAGTCTCGGCGTCCCAGAGCTAAACGAATCGGAGCTTCCCTCCGCGGTCCATGACCACCTTGCGTCCTGCTCGGCGAGCAAGCCACCGTAGGGCTGTGCCGCGCCGCCGGGCGCCGCGGCCGCAGGATTTAGAACGGGCAGCGTGCCGGGCAGTTCCTTGGCATTCGTGGCAGACAGGAGTAGCTTTCGCTCCCCGGAACTGGCCACCGGGAGAACCCACCGCTGGATACCAGCCCCGACGAAGCGCACCTCCCAGCGGTGCGCGGCTGGCACCGGCCCCGTGTAGAGCGCCTCGCCGTCAGGCCAGCCGAACCGCAAGGTGTCCGGAATGGAACGGAGCGATTCCGGCACGCTCACGCCATTCACGCGGATGCCAACCCTCGGGTCCGCCGCCAGATAGGATGTTGACCCAATCCGGAACAGCCGGACAGAGTCATCGCCTATTGCGAATGAAGGAGTATCACGAAGTCGCACCTCGACACGAGTGTCGCCGGAGCGCTGCAGTAGTCGGGTGTCGCACCGCCAGCACAACCACGGTCGGGTCACTACAACAGTGTCGGCACCCTCAGACGTCACCTGGGCGCGGCGGCCCAGCGGCAGGGCGTTGATCGGCTTATTCCCGACGAGGATCGGAATCGACGCGCGTTCGACGGTGACCTCGAGCGCTCCGGATTCTGCCTCGAAAGCAACGGTCACCCCTGCTTCGGTCGCTTGATGGAGGACGATGTTGGCGTCAGCCTCTCCTGACACTCTCAGTGTGTCGGACAACCGATGATACTGCCCGAGCACTTCGAAGGTCTCGGTCGACCTCGGCGGGGTCGCAAACAGCTGCATGAAAAGCCAGCCCAGGAACGGCAGTAGCACGACGACCGGTACGGCCGTGAACGCATGTATGCGGCCCCGCGCTGCGAGCAGCGAAGTCACGCACCCGGCCACGAGTGACAGCGCAACGATCGCCGCGAGAATCATGGTTGATTGCCGCCCTTCTGCGGGTACGACGGCTCGCGGATGTCCCGCCCTGTCCACCCAATCGGGGCGTCGGTCACGGAGTGGTAGGGGTGCGGTGGACTGGACCCGCGTGGGCTGGAGTAGCAGACCTGCTGCAGCACGTCGCCAAACCAAGTCGGAGCGCCAGCGCGCCGGAACGCCGCAACCTGCTCGGGTCCTACTCGGAACGAGATACACTCTCGCTGGGCATCTTCAATGATGCGCTCTGGATGAACGGCCCCCAGTAGAAGTCGCTCAATCTGGCTGGCGGAAAACGGGTTGTGTTCGGACCCGCTGCCGACTGCGCACGCTGTGGTCATCGAGATCGCTACTACGCCCGCGAAAACAGGAAATACGCGATGGTCTCTCACTGGGGGATTCCCGGCCCGCTGGCGTCGATCCGGCAGAGCAGAGTTCGTGAGCGACGACTCTGCGCCGCTTGCGCCTCCCGACAGGCGCGCAGGACCAGGCGGATCCGCGCATCCAAGGGAGTTAGTGCAGCGTGGCGCGAACGATTCCGTTCGCTCCATAGTTCCAGTCGTTTGCGCACATCGAGCAGCAGTTCGAGCGCGTCGTCGTATTCACCGCGCTCCTCGTAGACGTCGACGGCGATAAACTCGACCACATCAGAAGACGAATAGGGAATCGGGGGTTCCAACAAGCGACGCTGCAGAACTGTGAGGCTGTCGCGGATGCGGTCCCGCTCCTGCGTGAGTTCAAGAATGCGCGCGTCGAGCGGGCGCCGCGAAGCGTTAGCTTCCGCACGCATTCGATTTACGATCGCTATGGTGTCAGGTGGGGGTTGGCGGAGGACTGCCCTCAGAACGCTGAAGCCGCCGCCGACCGCTGGGGACCGCACCTCTACGATGCCTGCCCGGTTCGCCACACCGAAGATCCGTACCCCTGGAGCACTCACCGTGTACCAGATCACTGCAGTCGAAGCGTTAACTGGCGTTGGAATACGCCGAACGGTTGCGCCGTCGAAGTTGGCGGTTCCGTCGGTAGCAAGCCCGACTGGAAGCCAAACGGTCGCGGAGCCAATGCGTTCTGTCAGCACAGCCGTCCCGCGTACGACGCCGCACTCGAGAACGCGTTGGAGCGGCGCTCCGCTGTTTGGGTGGCGGCGATAAACCCGTTCCGTCGCCGATGAGCGAACCGGTACATCACGGGCGAACGGCACCCCATCGCGGAACCACTCGATGTCCATATGAGGCGGCGGAAGCAACGCGATGCAGGACTGTACCAACGCAACTGCGGCGAGCCCCGGGAGCGCGATCATCGGGTCTCTTCCAAGAGTTCGCGCGCGCGCTCCACAAGGCGCGCGTCGGCCGCGTTCGCGACGACATACTCCAAACTCTCGCGCACTTCTCGACCGGCACAGCGGTATAGCGTGCACATTTCTGCGTGGGCGAAGCGAACGCGTGCGAGGGCCTGCGCCTCCCGGAGGGTTGCGCTGGCTCGCTTGGCGGCGGCGATCCCAGCATCGAACAGCGAGTCGGCAGTCCCCCCTGCAAGCACCCTGGCTGCGCCAGCCTGGTACGCGATGAACGTGACGAGCGTGTCCAGTTCGATCAGACGCGGGTGGTTTCGCGGCAATTCGACCCCGGCGACAACGGTAAATGCAGAGTCAACCCGCCCCTCGGCGTACAGACTCGCCGCAAGTTCGATGCGACCTTCCGCATGTTGCAATTCCGCCCGTCGTTCGGCAGCCGCCGGGCCGTTCCGGGACTGGTCGATCGCCAGCCACGCAAGAGCGGCCAAGGCGACGGTGAGTGCCACCCGGGAGAAAGGACGCCTCAACTGCCTCGCGCGGGTCCTCACCTGCCGGCGCCGAGCGTTGGTGTGGATCCAGTCCAGCACTCCGTTCAGTTCGATCGGCTCGATACGTCCCGGCGTCGTGCCCTTCGATGAGATTGCGAAGAAATCGTATTGCCCGAAAGTCCCTTCGAGCTGTTTCAGAATGTCCTCGCTCAGGATGTTGGCCAATGCCGCCCGCGGGTTCTTCCTTGCGTGTTGGGCGGCAGTCTCTTCAAGTAGGTCGATCTTGCTCAGACAAAACGCGACTGGCGTCCCCACGGTGCCGCCGCCAGTCCGCTGCCGCAGCGTCCCGATGTGGCGCACGATGTCGGACAGTTGCGGCCGCTCCGATGGTACACAATCAAAGAGCCAGATCACGCCAGCGGCACGGAGTAGATCGTCGATCAACTCCGTCCCTTGTTCGCGCGCGCGCTCCGGATTGTCAGCGTACTCGCCCGCCGGGTCCTTGAACGCGAGCTTCAGCGCGGCACGTGGGTTCCCGCCCACCCATCTACGTGCAGTAAGCCGGTAGAATGGATAGTCATCGGACGGCATGGTGGCTCGTCTCTCGCCCGAGCGAAGGACTGCGTGCGCCTCGCGCAGGTACTCCATTGACTGGCTATCATCCACGTCGGTCGGCGAGATGCGCCATCGGCCGCTGCCTTCTTCACTTCCGCCTGCGTGCCAGAGTGCGCCGAGAAAGCCGCTTTTCCCGGAACCGGATCCACCCCAGAGGAGCACGGCGGACTCGTTCACCCGTCTTCCCCCTCGAGGACTCCGGAGAACGCGCGAATTAGCCGCCGTCGGAGTCCGCCGGTGCCGAGCGCAGAGCCCAAACGTTCCAACTCGTCCGGTTCGAGTTGAAACCGGTCGGCCTCAATCGCACGGGCGTAGCCGTCGTAGCAATCTCCCCGCTCCGCAGCGCGGCAAATGCTGATGGCGCGATCCAGGCGCCGCAGACGTGCACCGCTGATTGGATGGAGGAACGCGTCCTCTAGTTCCGGCAGCGCTTCCGGATGAACGACGAGCGCAAGGATTTCCAACGCGATCTCAGCCGCTTCAGACGTACCGGATGGGCCGGACTGACGCGCGCGGAACCCCGCATTCGTATGGTGGGATGACGCCGCCTCCGGAAATGTGCCTCGCCACGCCTTGCGAATCCCCTCGAGAACCTCATCGCCATGCTTGAGCCGCATGCCGGCACAACGCGCTCGGTAAACGGCGGTGGCTAACTCAGCCACTCCCCGGGTCGGCTCGACGCGAAGCGCCTGGACGGCCGCGACCAGCGCATGCTCGGCAGACGCACGGCGGATGTCCATGCCCAAGGCTCGGGCCACTGCCTCGCCACCGGGCAACACGGCAAGGTCACGGACGCGCAACCCCCGGTGTTGGAGGTATTTCCCAACCAAGTCCCCGCCGCTCTCTTCAATTAAGGGACCGGCAAGCCTCATAGCCTCCTCGCATTCATCCTGATCCCCGCGGGCATTGGCCTCATGGGCTCGGGAAAGCAATGTGCACGCTGCGACCGAGCCGAAGTTACGTGGAAGCGGTGTGTCCAGCAGATCCGCTGTTCCCGAGGAGAGGAGCTCCGGTCCGTAGAGATTCGGCAGCCAGCCGCTGTCGAGGTAAGTGGCACGGTATTCTATCGCGGCCTTCTGCAGACTAATCAGTGCTCTGACTGCATCCACATTCGCCGGAGTTTGATACATCGCCTCCTTAGCGGCTTCGAGACACAGCCGTTGAATGGCAGTCTCCGCTTCAGGGCCGTCGAGCTCGGACCGGACACTTACGGCTACCGCCAGGAGCGCTGCCACACACTCCAGGTCGGGTCTGGACCCGAATGCGGCTTTCAGCGCATGCGCGAAGCGCTGTGCAGCGGAACCGTCCCGGGTTGCCTCGTCCGGCAACCCTCCGACTATGAATCTCGGCTCAGTCGCTACGAGGCGCGCTAGTCGTGAAAGATCGCTGGCCCGAAGCGCGTGTGCCGCGAGTGCGGTCCGTAGTTCCCGTGAGGTCGAGTCATTTACAATGTCGCACAGCGGACCGAAAACTGGGGCGCTCTCCGGAAGCTCGAAGAACTGGGTCAGCAGTGCCGCCACACGCGCGGCCGGACAGGTGCCCGCCCGGACGACGGCGATCACAGCGTCGCGCATCGCTAGTGGGGCTGTCATACCGATTAGATAGCTAAGTCCCGCGGCGCGGGTCCCGCTGTCGTCGGCGGGCAGACCCGCCAGTTCCTCGAGAATCGCCCTCGCGTCGCCTCCCGCAATCGCCCCAGCCAGCCCTGAAAGGGCCGTAAGTCTCAGGATCCCGGCGTGCAGTGAGTCGGGAACGCCGTGTCCGTCATCGAATAGCTTGTGCAGCAAGGCCAGCCTCTCGGGGGTGTCAGCAAGGCCAAGGAGCTGGCTAGCGAGCGCATCCGGCACGGGCACATGGACGTCAGGCAGGATCTTCCATGCGCCGCTTCGCAGGTTGGAGTGGATTCGATCGACGAGCGTCACTAGTGGCAGTTGCGAGGGCACTCGGAATGCTTGTGTTTGAAACGTCAACATCTCACGGATCCGCGGCGGGAGAAGTAGGACCAGGAGCTCCATAGCCTCTCTACGCTCATGAGGGGCTGCCATGATTAGGAGCTGCGCAGCCATAGCGTGCGCGGCAATTTTTTTCGCCGTCGGGCGTGCGGCCGCAAGTTCGGCGATCCGTTGCATTTCCGGCCCTGCATTGTCCGCAGGAATCGCCGGGATGGACAACTCCTCCAGCACCTCGAAGATCTGGTCCGTTCGCTGGACCAGCGCAAACGGGTTAGAGCGCGCTCGCCGGAAATCGGTATCGGAGAGCCAAAGAATATCGGTCAAGAATACGTCGCCACGATTGCCGTCGGCCCACTCGTAGGGCGCGAACCGCAGCACGATGTGCCCACCCTCGGGGGGCCGAAGGTGTGCGATCTCCTCCCGCACCTCGGCGTCGATTGGGGGGTTTCCCGGAAGCAGCCGCTCGGCCAGGGTGCGAGCGGAGGTAAGGTCGATGTTCGGCGTATGCGCCACGACGTCATATGCTCGTGTCGAGGTAAGCTTCGCATAGATCACGCGAACAGGGGTCTCTGGTGCGTCTATCACCACGGCCTCCAACTTAAGGGCCTGGAACGCGCGGCTTCCGTCAACCACCGCAGAGGCGGCAGCAGCCCCCAGGGGCGGCTCTCACCGCCGTGGAGCCCGGGGCTCGCACCCAGAGCAGAGCACGCGAAAATCCGGTAGTTCAGGAAACTTGATTTAATCAATTCGTGCGCTGGGCCCAGGCGTTCGCGCATGAATGCGCCCGGGTCACCGTGGTCCGGAAACAGGTCCATTTTGGTCAGGCAGACCGCCACGGGTATCCGGATCCGGTTGTGCTGGTCAAGCGCTCGGCGGCTCGGGGACCTTTTCCTCATCTCGCGCGCGAACCAGTGGATATTCCCAAGAAGCATGTCCCAGTGCTGATCCTGCGCGTCGTCTTTGCTCGGGTCCACCATTAGCGCGAACCCTGTCGCATCGGCGGCCAGCTTGTACAGGCTTGGGTCGAACCGGTCCGGCAGAAAGATCTCCCCTTTTGGATCGAGCACTACGATCTCCCACTCGTCGGTCCGACGAAGGAGCAGTCGGCGGTATCGCCGCTGGAGCAGGAAGCGGAACGGTCGATTGGTGACCTGCGTAGGTCGGACCGTCCCGGTCCGCTCAATTTCCTTCAGGGCATTCGCTACGTAGTCTGCCGAATCCGCATCGCCGGCTGTGACCTGCCATTCATCGGATTCATCGGCGTCATCAGGCCGGAGAAACATGCGGGCAATGAACGTGGTCTTCCCGGATGCGGGGGCGCCCCAAAACACGATCGAACCGCGCACATCGCCTTCGTCTGAGTCGCTGAGAGCGATTACGGCGCCGTTGTTCACGCTTGGTGCCCCCCGCAACTCGTGCCCTCTGAGTCCAAGCGCTCGGTCACCACCGATCGCTGAAGCAGCTCGCAGACCCCGTCGCGCGGGCTGGCCGTTCCAAAGTGACTTCCTGGTCGCCGAGACTGGATGGCGGATGGTTTTCGACATGGAACTTCTAACCAAGGTGGAGTATGGTCAGAAACGACCCCACCTCCTCGTCCTGCACCGTGCGGCGGACAACGCAACGGGGATCCGTAGCGCGTGCAAATCGTGCTATTGAGTTCACCCTCGTGGGTGGTATTCGGTTTTGCGAAGCTCGCGGCGTGAGCGATGGTTAGCTCTCGCATACGTGAGAACCTCAGAGTCCCTATCACGGCGGCCTCAAGGTGGAGCTCCTAACGTTTCGCGACACACGTCGCGGAGACTACGTCCGATAACCGGCCCTTCACCAACCCGGGGGCCCAACCGACCCGACATTATCCGAGATCTACCCCCTCTACATTCGCCCATGTTTACACGCTCCATCGATTTGCGCAACTCGCCTCCTCTCCGTCTAGTTCCAGCACCCTCACCCCCCACCGCCCTGCGCCGCGCACCCAGGCTATCTGCCTTCGTCAGGTCTCCCTGAGCCAAACCAAGTGCGTTGAGGTTCCTCGTCAGTTACACCGATAGCAGAGCGGTGTGTAAGAAATAGTACTTGCATTACCGACCCGAGCATCTGGCACGAGCAGTGCCTCGCACCTCCCGAGGCAGCTCAAGTCGTTGCACTATCTTGGACTAAGGCGCCAGAGGTTCGATCTCGCCTCAGCGCTTCCGTGCTACGATCAGGGCTAAGTGCTTTCGATCTGTGTCCCCTCGGGTTTCCCACCCCGATTCGCTCCGCCATGCCAGAAGTTCCATGCCGTCCCCCGGGAGGTTGACGACTTCCTGGCACGACGGCCGTTTGTCCCGGTAGGAAGACAGCAACGCTTGGCTGACCGGCAATAAGTTGACTGGTCGGACGGCCGCCCCAAACACGACACTCCCGCCACAAGAAGCAATGAAGCCACGGGTAAATGGACTGCGAAGCTGCGGCTCTGAAGCGGCTATCCCACCGGATCCGTCTCGTACGAGCCACGGCCCGGCCTGAAACCCCCCTTTTACTTGCTCAACCTGGACGTCCTCCCGCTCAAGCAAGAGCAGACGTCCTCCGCTGGATGCAATGACCGCGGAGAGAGGCCCGCGCAGCAAAATTGGATTCAACATAGCCCCTTCCAGCTTGTAGAATCCCAACGGGCGCGGTGGGTCCAATGACTCCAAGAACAAACCCCCTATGACCGCCAGAACGTCGTTCTGCGCCAGCACGGTGGATAAGGTCATCCCTTCACTTCCAGGTGGGACCCCTTCAATATCAACCGACACTTGGCTGGTATCTAGCACGACGGCGATCAGGACGTCGGGGTGAAGACCGGCGATTCCCTCAACGTGTTGCCGTACGAACGCGGACGAATGCTCCATACCGGTGCTATGACCGACGAGGAAGGTGGTGATAATGGGAATGTTAAATAGCAATCCACTCAGGACCATCCATGCGAGAACGACCCCTATACCAGCCAACATCGAAACGCGCAAAGATCGCCAGGCGTCCCGAGTCCAGCCCACCACCAAGGCGCCAGCGGCCGCGCCGACAAGCAAGAGCACCAGTCGGACGACCAGGAACATCCCATCTTCAAGCAGTCCGACCCGCGCAAGGAAGGCGAATAGGCGATGGGTAGCCCCGGTAAGCTGGTTGGCTCTATAAGCCTCTACGAGCTCGGGATACGATGCGCCCAGTAGAAAGGGCATCAGGCCTATCGGCCCGATTAGTAGAAGGAACCCAGTCACTATTCCCCGAAGCGCACCAAACAGTGGAGCGTGTCGCCTCTGCAGCGGAGGCGGCTCGGGAACCCTTATCGCCATGGAAGTTGCCGATCCCTTGGCACCCCGGCATGGTTAACTTTGGGGTGCGTGATTGTGGACGTTGTCACATCTTAGCATTGTCCGACGTGCCCTCCGGGCGTGCCGCCAGGCGAAGCGGAGCCTAGCGCCCGAAGTCCGAAACGGCGAGCCCCCCCCGCCCCGATTCACTAGCCTATGTCGGCCATACGAGCTGCCGAGCTACGCCGCCCCGCACGGGCTGAGCGGCACGACCTCGCGGACGCCCTACAGACGCTGAAGCTGTCGAACCGAATAACGGGCTATGCCAACGAGGGCGGCGTCCCGTCCGAACGGTGAACGCAGCAGGGTTGGTGTACTGCACCAGTCGGGTTTCGACTCGTGAAACTCCTTCTCCATTGTGGGATGGAAGTTGTCCCACCAGCGGGAGGTGATGCCCCCGCTGAGCACCATGGTTTTCGGTCGAAAGAGGCCGCAAAGCGTGCCCATGAAAGCCCCGAGGCGATAGCCAAATCGGGCAGCACCAGCCTCGTCTCCGCGGTGTTCCTGTAGCTCCTTCAACCCGGATGAGCCGAGCGCCCACCAGACTTCTTTCTCTGCGGCACTGGTTGGCAAAGGCATCCCTCCGAGGTCGAAGTTCAAGCCATCGAGTGCGCGGACGATGTGCCCCGTCTGATCGGCCATTGCGAATCCCAACGAAGTGCCGAGGGCAAGGTTCAGCATGGGACATCGCTCCTCTTCCACATGGGCCATGAGATGCGCTTCGGCGTCGTTCAGCAGGAAAACGCGGGTGCCTGGCGCGTGCTTCTGAATCTCGCGCGCCAATGGCTTGTCACTCCACCCCGCGACCCGGCACAGGTTTACATGACCAGCGAGCGTAACGAACCCTGCGCAGGAAATGCCAAGCACGTCGCTGTCCAGCAATCCCTGCTGTGCCATCCAAACCGCGAAGTCGTTCCATTTCGGATGCTCGAAATGTTGGCTTTGCATTTCGGGCAATGGCTTCAGACACTCCGAAAGGGGGAGCCTGGCTGTCTTCACGCCCGAGCCGCCGATGTCGATGAGTCTGGCAATCATTTTGGGCAATATCCTCATACCATCTCGCGTGAACCGCCCCGGATTCACCGGAACGCAGGAAGCGGTCGAGCGCCTCCGCCGGGGTACTCCATGCAAGAGTCTTTCGCGGCCGAGAGTTAAGGGCAAGGGCCACAGCAGCAAGATCCTCCTAAAGGACGCCAACCATCCGCCCTCGGCCGCTCATCGCGCCCTACCCGCGACGAGTTCATCCAACCCAGCCCGGAGCACCCACGATCGACTTTCCTGGAATTCCGTCAGGTGCTCATCACCGCTCCCGATGTGGAGGAGACGGTGTTCCATCGGTTGGTCAGCCCCCGTCGCCAATCGGACAACGCGCGATCACCTGGCTGGAGCATACGAAGACCCAAGTGCGCTTCACGGTGCGTGACTACGTGGACCTCCCGGAGAGCATGGCCGCGAGATCCAGGAATGGATGGACGATTCTTGGGGTAATCGATGAGCAGGAGCTGCAGACGGGTCTGGGGTTGCTTCGTGATAGGCTCCGCGCGTGGGAGCGCGAGACCGGAAACTCCTGGTTCACGAGTTTCTCCAGCGCATCGGGCGGGATCGTTCGATTGCGCGGAGTAGCGGCCGCATGACATTCTGAGAACATGGGGCACGGACAACATGGCTCACCGCGAGTGATCGCGATTCCACTAAGGAAAGCATGAACGGGTTTCCGCCTGAAGTTCAGGAGAAGTGGGGGAACTACCTGTGTCCGGCTGATTGGGTCGCGCCGACCCCCCACTCACACCTCCCCCATGCCGAGGGCGGGACCCGAACTCGCACGGGATTTCTCCCAGAGGTTTTTAGTCTGGGTCGAAAAACCCGTTGCAGTTCCGCCAACCGGTGCCGAAGCCCAAAGACGCGGCTTCGTGACAAGGGTTTTTCGCGGCACTGAGAGTCATGTGGCGTCGGATGCATCCTCGGGCGCGTTTCACTTTTCCACTCCGGCCTCCGTGTCACTTATTCCCGTGAGAGCGGGGGCAATTCACCGTTCCATGTCTGATGCGCCGAGCCCGGACGGCAGATCGTGGGCTTCGGGGATAATGAGATGCCGCGGGTGGGAGTCGAACCCACACTCGATTGCTCGACGGGGTTTTTGAGACCCCTGCGTCTGCCATTCCGCCACCGCGGCTGAACGGAAAGAATCGCCCCCCGCCGGAGGCTGGACAAGTCCGGAGCGCCTCCGTGCCCGCGCAGCCGCCCCACCCCACCCTGAAAAGAAATCCGGGGTATCGAATCAACCGGAGACAGCGCGGTCCAGCAGACGCGGATCGTAGCCAAACGGCCGCTCACTTGCGATCCGCACTTCAGCCGCCCGAGGGTGGGCCGGGTTGATGATCAGGTTGTCCTCTTCGGGGATGATGACGGACGGCACCCTGAGCAGAAGGCTCTCCTGACCCTTTGCCCAGGCGTCCCCGATGGCGCGGCACTCCTCGGACAGGAGCACCATCCGCCAGTTAGACTGTAGACCCTCGGCGTCCAGATGACGGTCGCCTGCATCTTCCGGCACTTCGATCCCGAGAGCCACCAGGTCGTCGGGCACCTCGTCGATGTCGATGTGCACCAGGTACTCAAGGGCGGCCAGGGACAGATGCGTCGCCGTGAACACGACGGCGACGCCGGGTGAGTTCCACCGTCCGCCGATGCCGCGGGCGCCCTCTCCCTCCAGAGCGGTGGCAAGCGCCCGGGTGATTCTCCATACTCGCACTGGCGGACTCGGGCCCCGAGTCCGTACTCGATACGCCCCAGTACCTGCTCGACCACCCGGGCACCCACATCACTCTCCAGCAGATCGAGGGGTCGCTCTCCGCGGAGGGCCCGGTTGGGTTTACGCAGCCAGCGCGCGGCCTTCTCTGCATTCCCGATCGCCTCTTCCGCTCGGCCGGCAAGGCGCACGGCCCGGGTCAGGCGGTCGGACTCCTCCGCAGTCAGGGCCTGGCCGTTCTGCTTCCGGTGGGTGAAGGTACGTCGCGGCAGCACAAGTTCGTGGATCTCGCTGGCGCTGAAGGTGCCATCTCGGATCACCGACTCGACGGCGGTGATCGGCAAACCTCCCTCGATGGCCTCCATCAGATCGAAGTCACTCTCGACGATCCGCTTGAGAACGTGCTGCCTCCAAGTCGCTCCGCTACTTCGTGCGCTGTCATTCTGGCCTCCATGCGGCAAGATTGCTCAGGAAGTATCGGCAAATGCCCTCTCGCCGGTCGAGTGTCAGCCCTTCGCAGAGCCCCTGCTCACCCCTCCCCTTCGCGCGCCTCGGACAGTGCGAGGTTCAGCTCCAGGTGCGGTATTCTCCGTAAATGCCGGATGTTGCCGGTGACCAGTTCAAGGCCGTGATGGACTGCGGTCGCGGCGATCTGGATGTCGGCGTCCGGGACGGCGTGCCCCTTCTTCTCCAGCTCGGCCCTGATCTCCCCGAACACGCGCGCGGTTGCGATGTCGAAGGGGAGTACGGAGACCGAGGGCAGCACCCGCTGTTCGATGTTCTGCAGATGTCGCGCCCGAGCGGACGACCTCTACGCGCCCTTGAAGAGTTCGGTAATGCAGATGGCGCTCGTGAACTGATCTCCCCGAGCAAGGGTCTCTACCCACGCAAGGTAACTGGGGTTGGGTCTCGGCCTGAGCAGTTCGGAGATCGCGCGCGACGGTGTTCTGATGACCGAGATCACGGACACAGACGCCCTTATGGCCTGTAATTCGGCAGGCGCGGCGCGAGCGCCTGGTCTGCTTCAACGAGTGCCTCCCGGATGAGAGGGAGCGTCTTCTTCATCCACTGGACGGCCAACGCTCGATCATCTTCGTCGGCCAACGCAGGATCGTAAACCGAGCCAGTGCGGAGGCCGCGAACCTCAGATGACTCGACCACGAGGTCCTTGAGCCTCGGCCCGCCGAGCTCCTGAGCCACGGAGAACGTACGTTCGTGGTGGCCTCCCCCGCTCCTCGTCTTCAATCCGCAAGCGAGGAGCAGGCAAAGTGCTGCGTTCAATCCGGCCGTATACGCGGACTGGATCGCCCCCTCCAGGGAGATGTCGGATAGCTCGGCATCGCTCGCGCTCTGAAGCGCCTTCATCCAGAGTCCCGCCACGTCTGCAGGGGTCGCTTCGACCTGGGAAAGATCTCCGGCCGACAGCATCCGCAGGACCCGGGCCGGGAGTGGGGGTTCGCCCCGCGCTGGTCCGTGTGGTCCTCCCGAAGACGCCATCACGCCAGAACCTGCGGCCCAGGCTCACCCTCGGCGCTGGCGATCAGCCTATCAAGGACCTTCCCTCCCCGCACGACGCGCTTCGGCCCCGTAAGGCTGGCCCGGAGGAAGGTCATTCCGTCGCCGTGGGGGGACCTGAGTCTGCGCTCCAGTTCTTTTGTTGTGTATCGAATGGGAGACACGTCCCTCCTCAGGGCCAGGCTGAGTTCGGAGAGCCGTTCGTAGAGGGTCCTCTTGTCCAGTCCTGGGCCTTCGATGAGGAAGATATCGATGTCGCTCTCGTCTCTTTGAGTCCCGGCTGCGAAGGAGCCGAACACGAAGGCGCACTCGATCCCATCCACATCGGCGAGGGCAGAGTGCACGCAGGGGATCGGGTCGGATGATTGGCGGACAAGAGCCCGGACGGCATCCCAGACCGGAGCCTCCGGGCGGGCGCGATGTCGGACGAAGCCCTCTTCCTCGATCCGCTCGATGGCACCGAGCTCCGCCAGGCGCGCGAGTTCGCGCTGGATGGATCGTGAGCCCAGGTTGAGGACGCGCTGGATCTCCCTCACATGAGGGGCTGCGTCAGGCCGAAGGAGGAAGTAGCGGAAAATCCGTGCGCGGGCCGGGGATGCTCCGAAGAGGTCGAGGTCATCGGCCCCGGCCAGGCTTTGGCGATCTGGTAGTTCTGTTCGCATGTGCTACAATGTAGCGCGGTGCTATGCTGAAGGGAAGAATGGAACAAGTGGTTCGACCCTGAACGCCCGGAACCGCAGTGCCCGATCTGCCGGCGGGGCCGGTTCCGCCGGCGCATTCACGGCGTCGACATCTCCTCCGCGGCCGACCTGATTTCGCCTACGAGTCCGCTCATTCTCCGCTGCAGCTCGGCGATGTTCTGAAGCTTCCCCGCTCCCACCGTCAACGCCGTGAGCGTCGAGCGGGCATCACCCCTCTCGATCAGACGGACGTCGCCCCCGTTCACGAGGAAGCAGCAGGCTCTCGAGACCTTCGACGACCGCCTGGCCCGGCTCGCTTCGGAACTCGGCCTGCGCTGACTGCCTCGCACCTTCGGGCGCCCGACGGGCGTCGAGACCGTGGTCATCCTTCCGCTCGTGAAGCCCCTCGCGACCGGAAGCTGACCATTTTCTGGCCAGCACACGCGACTGTGTGGCCGGAAACCTCGTGTTCTGGCCAGCACATCTGCACTTTTGGCCATCATGAACTCCGCAGAGCTCTCGGTAGCGGACCTCCGCTGGGCCTCATTATAGTTTGTAGCCCTTGTAGCTACGATTTCTCCATGAGAACCGTTGGAATCCGGGAAATGAAGAACAAGCTGAGCGAGTTCCTGCGCCTGGTCGCTGAAGGGGAGACCGTGCTCGTCACTGACCACGGCCGCGTCGTGGCACAGCTTTCTCCTCCTCCCGCCGCGGGTGCGCCTGCGCTCACCGAGGAGGAGGCGCTTGCGCGTCTGGCGGCGGCGGGGAAGCTCCGGTTGCCGCGCCGC
>JBGTMU010000211.1:0-12140 GCA_041743405.1 Longimicrobiales bacterium
CGCGAGCGCGAGGCCGGTGACGGCAGCCTCGCCTGCCCCGGCGGCGCCGAACCCGTTTCCCCCCGCGGCGCGGCCGGAGAGCGCGAGTGACACCGCTTTCAGAAAAAGGGACTCGGCCTTGCGAACGGCGCGCCCCGCGAGGCTCCGGATTTCCTCCAGATCCAGCTCGGCGTCCTTCCCCGTGCCGAGGAAGACGATGCGCGCAGGGCCGCCCTCGATCTGTGAATAGAAGAGCGCGGCATCCCCTGCCTTCCCCCGGAAATCCCCGGCTTCCCGCACGCGGCTGAAGGCCCCTTCGAGGAGGAGATCCGCCTCTCGGGCAACCCCGGTGAGCGGCCCCTCGTCCCGGGAGACGGAGATCGCGAGCAGCGGGGTTGGAGTAGTCAGGGGTGCGGTTTGGAGAAGGCTCAGTTCCATGGAGTGCCGGGCATGCGTCAGGCCGAAGGGAAAGCGAGGCTCCGCGGAAGGTTGCGGAACAGGGTCGAAGTTTGTCCAATCGGGCCGAGAGGGGCAAGGCGCGAGAGGTGGGGAAGCCATGATCTCCGGGGGGTGGACATTGCAGGAGGTTCGGTTGAGATTGATTCTCAACTGCTACCCGAGTCCATCCACCCCCTGCAGATCATGATCTACTGTCCAATCCCGCGCATGCGCCCCCTCTCCGCGCTCCTTCTCCTTCCCCTGATGCTGGGTCTCACGGCCTGCGATCAGCCGGGGGAGGAAGTCGTGAATGTATACACGCATCGGCACTACGACACCGATCAGGCGCTCTTTGATCGATTTACGGAAGAAACCGGGATCCAGGTCCGCGTCGTATCGGCCTCGGCGGATGAGCTGATTACCCGCCTCGAGCGCGAGGGTGAAGCGTCTCCCGCGGACCTGCTCATCACGGTGGATGCCGGGCGGCTGCACCGCGCGAAGGAGCTGGGCCTCCTGCAGCCGGTGCGCTCGGAAGCCCTCGAAGCGGTCGTTCCCGCGAATCGCCGGGACCCCGAGGGCTACTGGTACGGACTCACCGAGCGGGCGCGCATCCTCGCATTCTCCCGGGAGCGAGTCGACTCGACCCGTCTGTCGACCTATGAAGCGCTCGCTGACGAGGAATGGGCCGGGCGCGTGGTGACCCGGAGCTCGGAGAACATCTACAACATTTCCCTGATGGCCTCCATCGTGGCACACCACGGAGTGGAGGCTTCGGAGACATGGGCCCGGGGAATCGTGGCCAACATGCCGCGGGCTCCCCAGGGCGGCGACACGGATCAGATCAAGGACGTGGCCGCAGGGGTGGCGGACGTGGCCATCGTGAACAGCTACTATGTGGGCCGCCTCCTCCATGATCCGGATGAAGCGAACCGCGCGCTCGCCCGGCAGATCGGGATCTTCTTCCCGAACCAGGACGATCGGGGCACGCACGTCAATGTGAGCGGAATCGGCGTGACGACCCATGCACCGAACCCGGAGAATGCGATCCGCCTGATCGAGTTTCTCCTGAGCGAGGAATCACAGCGTCTCTTCGCCGAAGCAAATTTCGAGTATCCGGTTCGTCCGGGAGTCGAATGGGCCGAGACGCTCCGCTCCTGGGGCGAGTTCCGGGCCGACGCCCTGGACCTTTCCCGCCTGGGTGAGTTGAACAACGAAGCCGTGATGATCTTCGACCGCGCCGGATGGCGGTAGTCGGGAACGCGCTGCGGGAGCTGGGGGCCCGGTACCGCCCCCGGCTCCGCGTCACCCTCACGCCCTGGACCGTGGCCACCCTCGTGGCCATGGCTTTCGTGCTCCTCCCTTTGGGATCGATCCTGGTGGGGGTCTTCGGGGAGTCCAGCGGCACCTGGCGCCACCTCGCTTCGACCGTACTCCTCGACTACATCCGGAACTCGGGACTGCTGGTGGTGGGCGTGGGAGCCACGACCCTGGTGATCGGCGTGGCCACCGCATGGCTGGTCACCACGTGTGACTTCCCGCTCCGGCGAAGTTTCGAGTGGGCGCTCGTGCTGCCGCTCGCCATTCCCACCTACATCCTGGCGTTCACCTACGCCGAGATCCTGGATCACACGGGGTGGGTTCAGCGGACCCTCCAGATCTGGCTGGATCCGGCCACCACGGCGTCGCTCAGGACCGGGCTCATGTCGCTCCCGGGCGCCGCACTCATTCTCTCGCTGGTCCTGTATCCCTATGTGTATCTGATTACCCGCGCATCGTTCATGAAGCAGTCGGGAGGGGTGCTGGAGAGTGCGCGGATTCTGGGGAAGACCGCCTGGGGCACCTTCTTTCGGGTGGCGCTCCCGCTGGCACGCCCCTCGGTGGTGGCCGGGGTCACCTTGGTGCTCATGGAGGTCCTGAACGAGTACGGGGCCGTGAAGTACTTCGGCGTGTCGACCTTCACGACCGGGATCTTCCGGGCCTGGTTCGCGCTGGGTGATGCCCCGGCGGCGGTCCGGCTCTCCGGGTGCCTCCTGGTGCTCGTGTTCGCCCTGGTTCTTGTGGAGCGGGCCCACCGGGGTCGGGCGCGGTTCGACCACGGGGCGGCGGGGTTCCGGCCTGTCGTACGATTCCGTCTCTCGGGATGGCAGCGCTGGGGAGCCTTCATCGTCTGCCTTCTCCCCTTCCTCTTCGGCTTCCTCATCCCGGTGGTTCAGCTCGCGGTCTGGGGGGTGCAGGTGGCGCCCGAGGCACTCGATCGACGCTTCCTGACGCTCGCGCTCAACTCGTTCGGGCTGGCCGTGGCCGCCGCCCTGATCGCGGTCACGGTTGCTCTCCTCATCGTGTACTCGGTGCGTCTGACCCCGACCCCGCTCCTCACCCTGGCCTCGCGCGCTTCGGTCCTCGGATACTCGATTCCGGGGGCGGTGATCGCGGTCGGGGTGCTGATCCCTTTCATCTGGGTGGATCGGCGGATCGCGGGAGTCCTCTCGGGGGTCTTCGGTGCGCACTTGGGGCTCGTTTTGACCGGGACGGTTGCGGCGCTCATCTTCGCCTATGTGGTCCGGTTCCTCGCGGTCGCGCTGAATCCGGTGGATGCGGGATTCGAGCGGGTATGCGGGAAGCTGGATGAGACCTCCCGCTCACTCGGAGCGCCCCCGCTGCGCACTCTCATGCGAGTCGACATCCCCCTTCTCCGCGGGGTCCTCCTGTCGGCAGGGCTCCTTGTGTTCGTGGATGTGCTGAAGGAGCTCCCCCTGACCCTGATCCTGCGCCCCTTCGACTTCGATACGCTGGCCACGAACGCCTTCCAGCTCGCTTCCGATGAGCTGGTGGCCCGCTCGGCGCTGCCGGCCCTCCTGATCATCGGAACCGGGGTGCTGCCGGTGATCCTCCTTTCCAGGCTGATCGCCCGTCAGCGGGTCTGACGGATCCGGAAGGGTACCTTCCCCTCTCGCCTCCTCCCTCGCACCTTCCCCACTCGCCCTTCGCCCTGTCGCCTTCCCCTCTCGCCTGGAGCCATCATGGGTGCCCCTCCTCCATCGGCTGCCATCCCGGAGCCCGTCGAAGCCACTCGAACCTTGCGCGTCGGGCAGTCCGGGCGATTCCCGCGATCCACATGCTCCGGAGCACCCACGCGCTTCCAACCCACGCGCATCCGCATGGCCCGTTCCTGGATCATGTCAGCCTCCATTCTTCTGCTCGCCCTGGCCTGCACGCCCGAACCCCCCGTGTCCGACCCCTTCGATCCGGCCCATGCCGCCGAGGGGCTGGCCCTCGGTCCGCCCGCCTTCGACGTGCCCCGTGCCTGGTCCGGGGTGGATGTTCCCTTCCCTCCATCGGAGCGCCCGTGGGGGGCCATCCGGGAGGAGAGGATCCGCAGCCTGCTCGGGCCCGCGATGAGTCGGGCGGGGGTGGACGCCTGGATCCTGATTCTTCGGGAAAACCACAACGACCCTCTGGCTCTCCATGTGGGAGGGGAAAATGCCGGGGGGCAGGCCGTGTTCCTCTTCTTCCGCGAGGGAGAAGGTGAGGAAGCCCGGGTGCGATCGCTCGCGATCTCGCCGGGTGGGGAAGCCACGGCCCTGGCCGACGTGGGGCTTCACGACGAGGTGGTGGTCCCGGACGCCGGACGGAGTGCCCTCGACATGGCGGCGGAGGCGCTCCGCGCATCGGGAGCGGGCGCGATCGCCGTGAACAGTTCAGCACTAGCCGTTGCGGATGGGCTCTCGCATACCCTGCGCCTTCAGCTCGAGCGAGCCCTCGGCGCCGATCTCACGGCCCGCCTCGTTTCCTCGGAAGAGCTGGTGGTGCAGTGGCTCTCGGTAAAGACGGAAAGCGAGATCGAGATTCTGGCGCGTGCCGCTGAGATCACGGAAGCGCTCGAACTCGAGGCCTACGCGCGGATCATTCCCGGGGTAACCACCGACGCGGATGTGGCGCGCTTCCTCAAGCGAAGGATGGCGCAGCTCGGAGTGGGCGATGCGTGGGCACCCGACCAGAACCCCAACGTCAACTCCGGCCCCGACCGCGGTCATTCGCACGCCACCGACCGGGTAATCCGGGGAGGAGACGTGATCCAGACCGATTTCGGGATCCGGGTCTGGGATCTGTGGGTGACCGACATCCAGCGCTTCGCATACGTCCTCGCTCCGGGGGAAAGCGCACCTCCGGAGGCGATCCAGAGTCACTGGGAAGCGGCCCGCCGGGGAAGCCGTGCGGCCTTTGAGGCGATGCAGCCCGGCGTCCTCGCCGTCGACGTGGATCGGGCTCAACGCGTGGTGATGGAGGAGGCGGGGTCGCTACCCGTATTCTGGAATACCGGACACCCGGTGGGCTACTGGGCGCATGACGTCGGACCTTCGCTCGGAGGGAGTCAGATGAGCCGCACTCCCTCGCCGCACGCGCAGCGCGCGCTACTTCCCGGGCATGTCTTCGCCTTCGACGGCTTCTTCTCCTGGCCCATCGTGGAAGAGGGCGAGGAAGCGACCAAGACCATCTCGGTGGAGGAGATGGTGGCGATCACCCTCGATGGGGCGCGCTGGCTCGTTCCACCTCAGGAAGAGCTGGTGCTGATTCCGCAGCGGTGACCGAGGGACGGTCCGACCCCGAGGGGGGCGGCCCGACGGCAATTCCCCCCTTGCGCCCGTCCGCGTCCCTTCTCGTATCCCCCGCGCGCTACCAGCGGAAGGAGCCGAGAGGGAAGGAAACCGTCCATCCGCTCGCGCCCCGGAACTCCTCGCCCCCATCGCTGGGCGGCGGGATCGCGACCTGCTCGGTCTGTCCCAGGTCCACGATCGCGATGAGAATCCCGAGGAACGCGATGGTTCCGACCATGGACCCGAGAACGCTTGATTCTCTTCGACGGGCGAGGTGCGCGTCTGCAAACCCCTGCGTGAAGCCGACCTCGTAGCCTTCGCCACGAGCTCTCAGCGTCTCCGCTGCGATCGGTGGTGGCGGCGGCTCGCGCCCCACCTCCCGCCTCATGGCGATGATTCCACCGGCCGGCCCGGCCACCGTGCCCCATAGCATCCCCCGGACGAAGGCGCCCCGCGTGGAGACCTCCTGCGCCGCGTTGCGCCCATCTACCATCCCCGGCAGGGTGTCGGCCGCCGCATGGAGATAGGGCGAGCCTTCCCCCTGACGAGAAGTCGGCAGGGCGAACTCGAGGGCGTCCATTCGGAGGTCGGGTCCGATTGCGGCGCCATCCGACGGGACTCCGAGGGCCAGGAGCGAAGCGAATGCGAGTGAGAGCAGGCTCATTCCGACAGTCTCCGATGGCTCAGTGCATGACCGGGGTTCCGGGGGCGGGAGTCGCCCAGCGGATGAAGCCGGATGTGCGGGTTCGATTGGGCCAGATCTTCCTGACGAAGGTACATCATGTGTCCACTCCGGTACGTTTCAAAGCGGAGCGGGTCCCTGAGCTTCCCCGAGAGATCCATCCGCCACATGGTGTACTTGGCACAGAAGTGGTCGGTTCCGCCATCATCCAATCCTGACTGAATCCTGATTTTCAGGAACCGGTTCTCCTGAGGATGTACGAACGGGTGCTCCGACGGTCGGGAGAATATCGACTCTCGCGGGGGAGGTCCAGCCTGCGGCGGCCGCGCGGGCTGGAAGGTTCCAGCCTCCGGCGACGCCAGCCCCTCAGAAAGTCCAGCCCAGCCTCGCCGAAAGAAGGCTCCCCCCTTCCCGCGGTCCCTCCGCGATCCGGTTGAACATCGCCTCGGCGCGGACGTCGAGGTTCCGGGAAATCCGGTACCCCGCCGCCACCTGCAGTCGGGACACGTTGTAGTCCCACGCCTCCGACCTCCCCTCTGAATCGGTCAGCTCGTTGAAGTGGATCTGTCCGTAGCGGAGTCCCAGCCACGCGCCCCCCTGCGTGCGCAGTCGACCCTCGACCGCCCAGGACAGATCCTTCACATCCTGCACGACGTTCGGGACCTCCCATCGGTCGAAAACCACTTCCCCCCGCATCAGGAACATCCCCCGGGTGAGGGTGCCATCCACGGCGAGCAGCTCCTGCTCGTAATCTCCGATTTCCCATCCGGCCCGGGATCCCGAACCCGGCGCAGGTGTCCCCGGGCTCCCGGGGTCAAGCCCCTCCACCGCCGGTTTCAGCCAGGAGCCCCGGTTGTACGAGAGCCCGAGGTGCAGCTCGGGTCGGAGTTGAACCCCGACGTTCGCGATCCAGGACGGAGTCTGGTTCCGGGAGAAGTCCGGATCCCAGAGCCACGGCTCTGCGGAAGGGGCGCTGTTTACCATCGCCACCTGCGCCGTCAGGTGCGCGGCTCCGCTCCCCAGCGGCGTGGAACCTCCCAGCAGGATCCCCGTGGGATAGGGGGTGTCCCAGATCACCGGGGCGCCCTTCGCCCGGAACTCGTCGGGACGGTCCTTCCACGTGAGGAAGCCGTTCACATTCCCCGGCGCGATTCCGGCGCACGCCATCGTGCGGTAGTCGTAGTGGAGGGGTGGGCGGAGGAAGGGGTCTGTCGAGGAACGTGCGCGCGACGGGTAGCTGCCGAAGGGCGTGATGAACTTGCCCGCCTGGATATGGAGATCGAAGCTCCGGGCCAGCGCCACGCGCAGGAAGGCCTGCTGGATCCGGGCCTCGAGGTCGCTCGCTCCGGGGGCCTCTCCGCGATCGGCTCGCAGCTCGACCGAGCCGAAAATCCGATCGCCCACGAAGGTGTCGACGAAGAGGCGCATGCGCCCCGCGAGGAAGGGGTCGGTCTCAGCGATGAGCCAGGGTTCTTCATCGCCGGGCGCGAAGAACTCGAGCTCGAAGCGCCCCGAAGGGTGAATCTGGAGGAAGCCGGAAGGGGAGATGTATCCGATGTCGAGGTCGGCGAGGGTGGGAGGATCGATGCGGATCCCCTGCCCCGAAGCTCCGTCCGGGGTGGTGAAGGTCAGGAGGGCCGCCGTGCACCCCACGATCGCGATCCCGACGGCCGTGCTGAGCGCCCCGCCGAGGACGCGCCAGGGCCGGACCTCGTAGGAAAGCCCCTTGAGACGGCGGGGGGACGTCTCTTCAGCCGGAATGGCGGGATCCGAAGCCCGCGCCGCCTGGAAGGTCTCTTCGCTTGCGAGGACCTCACCGCCCCCCGCTTCCCCGCAGAGGCGCGCCGCCAGGTTCACGGTTTCTCCCAGTACCGTATAGTTCAGACGATTCCGGGACCCGCTGTTGCCCGCCACAACGTCGCCGGTGGCGAGCCCGATCCCGACTTCGATCGGAGCTTCCCCCCGGGCCCGACGCTCCGCATTGAGTTCGGCCGTGCCGTCGCGCATGGCCACCGCCGCCTGGATCGCCCTGAGCGCGTGGTCGTCCTGCGGGATCGGGGCCCCGAAGATCGCCATGAGTCCATCGCCCAGGAACTTGTCGACGACCCCCCCTTCCCCTTCCACGGCTTCGGCGGCTCGGTCGAACCATTCGTTCAGCATGCCGATCACTTCCTGGGACTCGAGCCCCTCGGTCAGGGAGGTGAAGCCACGCAGATCAGCGAACAGGGTGGTTACGCGGCGCGTTTCCCCCCCGAGCCGGATCTCTCCCTTGAGCATTTCTTCCGCGACGTCCTTCGACACCACCTTGTCCAGGACCCCGCGATAGCGCTCCTTCAGCGCGAGGTCGGCCAGCATCCCGTTGAAGGCGTCGGCCAGATCACCCATTTCATCGCGCGACTTCACCTCGACGGTGAAATCATACTCTCCCTTCCGAACCCGATCCGTGGCCCGAACCAGGGTACGCACCGGTTCGGCCAGGCCGCGAGACAGGAGAATCCCGAGAAGGAGTGCAACGAAGAGCGCGACTCCGCCCGCGATGCGCTCGGCCCGACGGATCCGGTCGAAGGGGCCGAGGATCCCCTCGAGCGGAACAGCGAGAACGAGCGCAGCGCCGGAAGGTGCGTCGGCGAGGGGCCGAGACACGACCGCGTGGCGGACCCCGCCGATCTGGATTTCCTCCCCGTCCGGAATCCCCATCCGTTCATTCGCTGCGGAATCGTTCAACCCCGCGGTCCCGGCCACACACCTTCCTTCAACCCGAACGCAGACTTCGGCGCCCGCCACCTCGCCGAGCTGCCGCGCCACCTCGTCGTCGAGGGGGAATCCGAGCGTGACCGTGCCGAGCGGCTCATCGAAGAAGGTGATCAGGCAGCGTTGGACCGTGAAGAGCAGGCCGTCGTGGAGGAGGTAGCGGGTGCTAGGGGCCTCGTACGCACAGTCGTCCGCCTCGGTGGGGTCGACGGCGCCCAGCTCCGTGAGATGGATCGATCCGTCGAGGATGCGGACGAGTGGAACTCCATCGATGTCACGGAAGACGAGAAGCCCTGGGGGATACCCCGCGAGACCCAGTTCGAAATCGACCTGCCCGGCCAGGTACTCAGGGTCGTCGTCCGCCAGCGCGGTCTCCATTCCGGCTCGGACGCGGACCGATCGAGTGAAGCGGAGCCCGAGGCGCTCCAGCTCCTGGGCCCGCAGTAGTTCGAGCTCAGAGAAGACGCGCGCGGCGCGGCTCACCGTTTCATCGACGAGGACGTCGACCTGGGTGCGAACCTGGTTCCGGATGGCGAGCAGGCTCGTGCCGACGAGGAGCACCACCGTTCCCACGAGAGCCAGGAGGATCTTCGCGCGAAACGAAACCCTCACCGCCCCACCTCGAGCTGAACCCGGGCCGTGGCTCCCGTCTGGACCGTGACGCTGACCTCGGCCGTGCCCCGGTCGAAATCCGTGGCCACGAGGGTGTACGTCCCGGCAGGCACGCCCGTGATGGTAAACCCTCCATCCGCATCCACGACCGCGTAGTGCGGGTTGTCGACCACGAGGATCGCCCCCCGCATCCACTGGTGCACTTCGCAGAGGACCTTCACGTAACCCGGCTCAGCGAAAGTCACCGACTTGCTCTCACCTCGCGGGTAGCGGCCCAGATCGAAGCGGCTGGGACGGGAGAAGGAGAAGACATTGTGGAAGAATGAGTCCTCATTCGGGAAGGCGACATCCGAATTCAGGGGCACGACGAGGAGGGCCGGAGCGAAGGTCGTGTCGCGCTGGATCATCCGGAGGGGGGCGGAGGGAACTCCCCGTCCCCCCGCGCCCTCGAGATGAACGACCACCGGGATCGGGGTCACCGATCGCGCAGTCGCGCCCGGGCCTCCCGGATATCGCTCCGCGGTGCGGCGGGCCGGACGTTCGATGACCTGGACCGTTCCCTGGATGGTTCCTGTCAGAGGGAGGGGCGCCCCCCTGATGCTTCCCGCGAGCGGGAGGGGCTGGAGCGGATCGCCGGAAGGCGCAGCGCCTGCCGAAGGGGAGAATCCGAGGGGGAGAAAGGCCAGGCAGACACCCGCGCAGACTGCGCGGGCGAGGCGTCTGGAGTGAAGGCGGGGAGGGCGCATCGTGACTCGGGGGAGGAAAGGTGGAGAGGAAGTATAGACGGGAAGTCGGATCTGGCGCCAACACCCTGCCCGTCCTCGTCCCCGCGTCCCGTTCGTCTGAGCCGCGGTGCCCCAGATGCCATGGCCTCGCCCCGCTTCTTCCGGGAGTCTCCGAAGGTGTCCCCCGCCCTGCCGACTCAGAAGGATGTCCCCATGCCCGGAGGCCCCTCCCCGCCGAGCCCCCACGCCCCCGCGGAACCGGGCGTGATCGTGATTCGCCTCCCTCCGGACCGGCTCCTCATGCGGCTCCGGAACCGCTCCCGGTCCACCCTGGCCGCCGTGCGGTCGCTGGAGGACCGCGTCTGGGACGCCCAGTGCGAGGGGTGGGTGTTTGCGGACAGCTCTTCGCTGCGGGTCAGGTTGAAGAGCGCCTTCCCCGGGATCCTTCTCCCGGCGTGGAGGGGAAAGGGCCACCGAGGGGGGTCGGCTGTGCCCCCCGCGGCTTCGAACCCTTCGCCTTCGAACTCTCCGCGTTCGAGCTCCCCGCCTCCAGAACGTCCCCCGTCGACCCCCCGTCCAGTCAACATCCACGCTGCGACCGTGATCCAACCTCCGGCAGTCGTCGATCCTCGAGGGGTCATCCCACCTGCGGCCGCTCAACCGCTCCCCGGGTCACTGGGGCCCAATGTGCGTCCTGCAGCGGGCAACCAACCTCCAGTGGTCGCCCACCGTCCGGCGGTCGTCCAACGTCCGGCGGTTGCTCACCCTCAGGCCGGCCAGAAGCCTCCTGTGGCTGCGCCTCTCGAGCCCCACGTCCTCCCTCCGGCGGGCATCGACCCTGCTGCGGTCGCTCGACCCCCAGCGGTCGTCCTCTCTCCAGCGGCCATCCAATCCCCACCAGTCGCCCAACCTCCGGCCGCTCGACCGCGCACTGTGGCTCCCGTGCCTCCTCTGCCCCCCAGGCCCCACGTCCTCCCTCAGGTGGACCCTCGCGATGTGGAGTTGCTCGTGGAGCTCAACCGGGCTCTGGTTCTGGCGGGCTATTCGCCGAAGACACGAAAGGTCTACATCGGGCACATCCGCCGCTTCGCCCGCTGGCTGGAAACCCCCGTCACTGATGCGGCCGCCCCCGAAATCCGGCGATACATCCACCACCTGGTGGAGGAAAAGGGAGTGTCCTGGTCGACGCACAGTCAAGTGGTCAGTTCGCTTCGATTCATGTTCGATACCGTACTGCGCCGGCCTCAGATCGTGAAGGACATCCCCCGACCCAGGAAGAGGAAGAGCCTCCCTACAGTGCTTTCGCAGAAGGAAGTGGAGACCCTGCTCCGCACCAGCCGACACCCATCCACCCGGGCCATCATCATGGTTCTCTATTCCAGCGGCCTCAGAGTCGGCGAGGTCGTCCGTCTTCGGCACGAGGACCTGGACCCGGATCGCGGGCTGCTTTGCGTCCGGAAGGGAAAGGGAGGGAAGGACCGGTATACCCTTCTGAGTCGCAAGGCGCTGGAGGCGCTGAAAACCCACCTCCTTCTCCGCGACGCTGAATCCCCGGACGCGTCACCCAGTCCATGGCTCTTTCCGGGCGTACCCCGCAGTCAGCACCTTCGAACGCGCAGCGTCCAGAAAACGATCCAGACCGCGGGCAAGCGAGCAGGCATCCGGAAAAAGGTCACACCCCATACGCTTCGACACTCCTTCGCGACCCACCTGCTGGAAGCCGGAACCGACCTTCGCTACATCCAGGAGTTGCTTGGACATGCGTCGACCAGGACCACAGAGATCTACACCCACGTGTCGAACCGGGAGCTCGGGAAGATCCGAAACCCGTTGGATGCGCTGGGTGAGGAGCCGGAGTAGGGGCGTCTCGCCGCCGACCCCACCGGGAGGGGGGAGAACGGGGTCTGGCGTAGCCGACGAGCCGGGCGTAGTGTCGACGAGTGGGATCGGAAGGGCTTACGGGCACACGAGGGACCGGGCCATCAATGACTCGCGGACGGTCAGCGGTTCGGTAATCCCCCACTCGCGTGGAGCCGGCACATCCGCCGGGCCTGCCACCGCGGAAACAGCGGGGTCCTTTGGGACCTTTTGCCCTTAGTTCGTTCGCACACCAAGATTTGCTCTCAACCGAACCCACCACCGGCAATCCCCGCCTCACGGGGGCGAACCAGAACCACCGGGCGCCTACCCGTTGGCGAAGGGACGGGCGGGAGGGGGACGTTATCCGAAAGCGTCTCTCATGTATGCCAAAAAAGGATGCGCACCTTCTCCGTTGAGTCGAGGGAGCACTTCAAGGGAGGCACACCAGGATGGATGACTTCCCAGCTGGTCCTCGTACGTTCGTGACCCTGTACGACC
>JBGTMU010000212.1:0-12067 GCA_041743405.1 Longimicrobiales bacterium
CGCCAGAGACGCGCCCAGCGCCCGTGCGCCGCTCTGCACCGGCCAGCGCAGAAGGATTCCCACGCCCGTGCCGGCGGCGAGAAGCGCGCCGATGGTAGGCACCGTCAGGAGGGCGACCTCCAGGGCCCCCACCCGGGTGCCGACCAGGAACGCCACGCAGTCCAGCACAGCGAGGATGCCGACCGCAACCGCCACCAGGCGGAGGAGTCCGGCGGCCAGGCGGTTGGTGGAAGAGGAATGGGGCTCAGGCATCGTTCATAGTTCAATGCGCTGGACGCGCCCGCAAGCTTCTTCCCATCCTCGGCGGGACGGTTCAGGATGCCTTCGTTCGGGGGATGTCGCGCTGCATGCCGCGGCTCCCCCCTCCCTCAGAAATTCCAGACGAAGTTCACGACCGGAAAGGCGAAGAAGTCGTCTCCCGTGCCGAGCGGTGTTGCGAGTCCCAGATCCGCTGAAAGCCGTTCGCCGAAGAACCGGATTCCAGCTGAGAGGACGCCGCCCTCATCCGGGAAAAGGTAGTTCTCGGTGAGGAGCTTCAGATTCCTTCCGACCCGGGTCTCTCCACCCAGCATGAGCGCCGGATGATCGGCGAGATCCCCTCCGAGGTAGCCGTATCCGGCCCCCAGGTGCACAGCCTTGTCAGGACTTCCAATGGATGCAGCCCCGTAGAAAATGCCGAATCTGTCGTCGCTTCCCGGGGCGAAGAAGGCCAGCACCCCGGCCGCGACAGCGAGATTCTCCCGTTCGTAAAGCCCCACCTTCGGGGCGAACCAGAACGGCTGGCCTCCGAGGTTTCCGAAAATGAGCGGGGTGCCGCCGGCGATCGTGATCCGGTCGGTGAGACCGAACGCAATCACGGGGAAGAAGATCTCGAACACCGACAGGTAGCCCTCGCCCGCTCGGAGCGATCGTCCCGTGGGCCCGAAGAAGAGGCGCGTCCGATTCGGATCAGGGCGCCAGTACTGCCCCTCCGTGACCTGCCCCGGAGCGATCCGGAGTCGGCGGACGTCCGCGTGTCGGACCTCCAGCGTCTGACCCGAAAGCAGGAGAAATCGGAACGGATCTCCCAGGGTCACCACGCGGCCGAAGAGGGTCGACCCATCGCGGAGTTCGAGTTCCTGGACCTGATCCTCGGCGACGATCTCGATGACCGGCGCGGGCTCCTGAGCCAGGACGGGCGTGGGAGCCAGAGCTCCGCCCAGCAGGAGGATGGTCAGGAAGGCGAGCGCGAGGCCCGCTCCGGAAGTTGGAAGGCCTCGTTTCATTATCGGCTCCTGATCGGGGAAATCGGCTGGCCCCACGGAACAGCTGCCTTCGCGGCTACCTCATGAATATAAGGAAGAACAGAACCAGAAGCGGTACGAGCACCAGAACCGCCCCGAAGGTCATCGTGGGTTGGAAAGCCGTCGAGGACGTCTCGTCGCCCTTCGGGGCCTCCCGGCGGGTCACCCGCCCCACCGGATCCTGTGCCGCGCTCACCACGGCCCCGACCCCGCGGTAGAGCGTCCGTTCGGCCGCGCCGAACGCCCGGGCGACCAGCGCGGGACCCAGCCGGTACGACACCCCGGCGGGACGGCGGTATACCCAGTCGGCGTCGAGCGCGATCGTCGCCTCGCTTCCGACCCTCGAGCGGAAGAGCCAGAAGGCCAGGAACGTGAACCCGAGGAGCTGGACGGCCTTCACCGTGTGGCTCATCGTGTAGGGTTCGAACTCGATCGGGAAGGGAAGGAGCGCATAGAGCACGCCCGGCGACACCCCGAGGAAGATCGTGATCCCGGCCGCGATTGCCATTCCGGCGGTCATGTTCCAGGGGATGGGCTTCAGATCGACGGGCTTCGACTCCCCGCTCTCGCCACCCCAGACCAGGAAGGGGACCCTCAACCCCGCGGCCACGAAGGCGCCTATCGAGGCGAGGTAGAGCAGGAGATAGACGGCATCGCGCCCCCCGTACCCGAAGGCATCGAGGGTGATGGACTTGCTCACGAAGCCTGCGAAGAGCGGCGCGCCCGCGACCCCGAGGGCCCCCACCATGTAGAATCCCAGCACCCAGGGAAGCGCGCCCCGGAGCCCCCGCAGCTCGGTCAGCTTGCTCCGGCCGGTGGCGTGAATGAGCGCACCGGCCGCCATGAAGAGCAGCCCCTTGTAGAGTACCCCGGCGAAGGCGTGGGCGGTGGCCCCGTTCAGCGCCGACTCGGTTCCGAGCCCCACCCCGGCCACCATGAACCCGACCTGCCCCATCACGATGTAGGCGAGCACACGGCGGATGTCATTCGTGATGAGCGAGTAGACCACAGCAACGAGCGCCGATGCCACCCCCAGGACAACCAGCACCTCCCATCCCGGGAATCCACGCGCAAGGGCGTACACGGCCGACTTCGTCGTGAAGGCGGTCATGAAGACCGCCCCGGTCAGGGTGGCCTCGGGATAGGCATCCGCGATCCAGGCATGCAGGGGCACCGCCGCCGCGTTGAGCGCGAACCCGCCGAGGATCAGCCACGCCGCGAGCCCCGGAGCGAACGCCTCGAAGGCCAGGGAGCCCGTGTCCCCCAGATGCAGGAGGATCCCCCCGAGGAGAAGGCTTCCTCCCGCCAGATGCACGTAGAGATACCGCTTCCCGGCGGCGTGCGATTCGGGGGTTCGGCGCGCCCAGACGAGATACGCCGAGGTGACCGCCATGACCTCCCAGAAAACGAGCAGGGTGAACAGATCGCCCGCAAAGACTACGCCCAGCGTGCTCCCCGCGTAGAGGAGCGCGGCCACCTGCTGCCCCGTGTCCCTCAGGTGCAGCGCAAACACGCCCCCCGCGAGCGCCGCGATCGAGAATACCCATCCGAAGAGAAGCGACAGCCGGTCCACCCGGAGCGGCTCGATTTCCCATAGGAGGAAGGGCATCGTGACGGACGCGCCCTCCGCGAGCCCCCAAAGGAGCCAGAGGGCCCCGATCGGAGGGAGGAGAAATGCCCAGCCGCGAAGTGCCCGTGGAAGGATCGGGAGAGCGAGCGCGCCCGCGAAGAACAGGACGAAAGGAGGAAGGAGCTCAGGCATCACGGCCCTCCTCGCCCTTCCCCTGGAACTCCGCCGCTTCCTCCGGCGCACCGTGAGGCGCGTAATACCCCTCGTCCCGCTGGAGAAGGAACTGCCCGATCCAGCGGGAAAGGAAGATCGCGGCCAGAGCTCCGACGAAGCCGTACACGGCAAAGAACGCCTTTACATCCCAGATGTGGGGGTCTTCCTTCGCGGGAATCGTGAAATTCAGCGCGACTGATGCCACAAGGACGACGACGAGCACGATCATTCCGATGCGGTTCACGGGCTGCCTCCCCCCACTACGGAATGCATGGCCTCGAGGGCGATGCTGAAGAAGTTGAAGATCCCGTCCGGCCAGATGCCGAGCATGAGCGAAAGAAGGGCGGTCAGCACGATGGGTCCGACCATGAACCAGGACGCCTCATCGTACTTCGTATGCTCGGGCGATGACCGGAAGAAGGCGCGGGTCACGATCGGGAAGAGGTAGCCGGCGTTCAGGAGCCCGCTCACGAGGAGCAGGGCGAGGAAGATCCCCTGACCGGCCTCCACCGCACCCACCCCGATCATGAACTTCGAGAGGAAACCACCCGTGCCCGGGATCCCCACGAGCCCGAGGACCCCGATTGCGAAGGCCCCCATCGTGATCGGCATGCGCCGTCCGATCCCGTCCAGTTCGCTCACCTTCGTGTAGTGCATGTGGACGTAGAGAGCGCCCGCGCAGAAGAAGAGGGTGATCTTCATGGCGGCGTGCGTCACCATGTGGAAGGCGCCCCCGAGCATTGCGGTCGGAGCGAGAAGCGCCACCCCCAGCACGATGTACGACAGGTGCCCGACGGTGGAATAGGCGAGCCGTGCCTTCAGGTCGTCCTTCGTCATCGCGATGAAGGAGGCCAGAAGGATCGTGATTCCCGCGAGCCCGGCGAGCACCCCGGCCATCCCGATTTCCCTGAGGAGGTCCGGTCCGAACACGAATCCGCCCAGGCGCACGAAGCCGAACACCCCCGCCTTCACCACCGCCACCGCATGCAGAAGGGCGGAAACCGGCGTCGGCGCGATCATGGCGTTTGGAAGCCACGAGTGCAGCGGCATCACCCCGGCCTTCACTCCGAAGCCCACGAAGAAGAGGAGGAAGGCGAGGATCAGCGTGGAGGTCGGCGCCATCTCCGAGGTGAGGAATCCGCCCCCCTGGAAGTCCAGCGTCCCCGCCATCTGATAGACGAGGGCGGTCCCGGCTACTAGCGCGATGCCCGCTGTGATCGCGTAGGTCAGGTACTGACGACCGGCCCGGTAGGCCTTCTCCGAACCCTTGTGGATGACGAGCGGGTAGGTCGCTACCGAGAGGATTTCGTAGAAGACCACAAAGGTGAGCAGATTTGCCGACAGCGCGATCCCCACCGTGGCGGAGAGGCAGACGGCGAGCATCGCGAAGAAGCGGGTCTGCTTCTTCTCCTTCGCACCCCGCATGTAGCCGATGGCGTAGAACGAGGTGAGGATCCAGAGGAACGAGGCCGACACCGCAAAGAGGAGCCCTGCCGGGTCGGCCCGGAGTGCGAGCTCGATGCCGGGGGAGAGCTCCCAGAGCGTGACTTCGTAGCGTTCGCCCGCGATCACGCCCGGAATCATCGAGGCGATGAAGCCGAACTTGAGGAAGGAGGCGAGAAGCGTCCAGCCCTCGCGCAGGTTCCTTCGCTTCTCCCCCGTGAACACGATCGCGATCGCCGCGATAGCCGAAGAGAGGATGGCGAGGAGGAGCGCGTTCGAGAGCAGTCCCGTCATGAGCTCCCCCGTCACCCGGCCAGGGGCGCGACCACGCGCCGCAGCAGTTCGTTCACGATCACCACGTTCATGGCGCCCGCCACGAGGATCGACACCGCGAGGATCAGGATCGGCGCGAGCATCGAGGCCGGGGGCTCCCCCTCACCCTCGGGGAGTCGGGTCGAGGCCGCGCGTGCGGCGGCAGTCGTCCCTTCCGCAGGCTCCCGGTAGACGGTCTCGAGGACCCGGAGGAAGTAGACCGCAGTGAGAAGCGACGATGCAATGATCACCGCAAACCACCACCAGTTCCCCGCTTCGAGGGCGCCGAGAAGGAGGTACCACTTGGAGAAGAAGCCCGCAGTGGGCGGAATTCCCACCATTGCAAGCGCCCCGATCGTGAAGGCGGCCATCGTCCAGGGCATGCTCTTTCCGAGTCCGGCCATCGCCGGGATCCGCACGTTGCCGGTCCGGTAGCGGATCGCTCCCCCCACCAGGAAGAGGCATCCCTTCATGAGGGCGTGGTTCATGATGTGAAGGAGCCCCCCGATCATCCCGATCGGGCTGGCGAGCCCGATTCCCAGCCCGACATACGAGATCTGCCCTACGGAAGAGTACGCGAGCATCCTCCGGTAATCCGTCTGCGCGATGGCCATGATGGACCCGAACAGGATCCCGCCAGCGGACAGCCATCCGATCGTCGATGCGATCGGGAGAGCTTCAGTGAAGAAGCCTGGAGGAAACACATCGAGAAAGAGTCGGACGATGGCGTACGCTGACACCTTCGTCATCACCGGAGCAATGAGCCCGGCCACGGCCGACGGGGCGTTCGTATAGACGTCCGGGAGCCAGAAGTGCATCGGGAAGAGCGCCATCTTGATGCCGAGTCCGATCACCATGAACGCGGCTGCGGAGATGACCGCCCGGTTCTCGACCAGCTCGGGAAGGCGGGCGTGCAGATCCGCCATGTTGAGCGTACCGGTCGAGAAGTAGAGGTAGGCGATTCCAATCAGGTAGAAGCCGCCGCCCACCGCGCCGAAGAGGAGGTAGCGGAAGGTGGCGACCGGGGCCCCGCGATCCCCGGTGGCGAGGAGCGCGTACGCCGAGAGCGCCGCGATCTCGAGGAAGACGTAGAGGTTGAATGCGTCTCCCGTGAGGCACATCCCGCAGAGCCCCGCGATGAGGAGCACCATCGCCGGGTAGGCGAAGGTCTCTTTCCCGGGAGTCTCGAAGGCGAGGGACCTCGGGGCGTAGAACATCACGAGCACACCCACGAAGGTGATGAGGCTCGTCATGTACGCGGCCAGATGGTCGAGCACGAACTCGATCCCGATCGGGGGAAGCCAGTTCCCCATCGGGTAGTGGATTTCCTCTCCCCCGGTCAGCACCGCCCGGAGACCGGCCAGCGCGAACAGGAAGGCGACGGTCACTCCGGTCTGGGCCACCCGGTGGCCCCATTTCGGGCTGCGGAGCCCTGCCAGCAGCGCAATGAGCGCCGTGAGAAGGAGCGATGTGGGGATGAGCACCGGGATATGGCTCATGCCGGATCCCTCAGCTCTTCCAGAATGGCGGTCTCATCCAGGGTCCCGAAGCGCCGCTGAATGAGAAGCAGGAGCGAGAGCGCCACCCCGGTGGTTGCCACCCCGACCACGATGGCCGTGAGAACGATCACCTGGGGAAGCGGGTTGATGTAGAGCGCCGCGTCGGTGCCGATCTCCGCCGAACGCACGGGGATCGTGGCTCCGATCTTCGTCGCGCCCTGGATGTAGAGGAGGTAGATCGCGGTCTGGAAGACTGTCATGCCGACGATCTTCTTGAGGAGGTTCCGCTTCATTGCCATCCCGTACATTCCGATCACCATGAGTACGGTGATGAGGA
This sequence comes from Longimicrobiales bacterium, assembly GCA_041743405.1. Taxonomy (GTDB): domain Bacteria; phylum Gemmatimonadota; class Gemmatimonadetes; order Longimicrobiales; family Gaopeijiaceae; genus JBGTMU01. Next base: position 6,658 of record JBGTMU010000212.1, read on the forward strand.
AGTACGGGTAGCCGCTGATGAGGAAGTTCGCGGTCATTCCTCTCCTCCGGTTACCAGCGCGTCATAGATCGCGACCAGCGCTCCCCACACCAGGAAGCCGATGCAGAGTTCGGCGAAGAAGATCCCCCAGTACCGGAGGGTGACTGGATCCATCCCCGGAATCGCGGCCCCGTACTCGAGGAAATTTCCCCCTGAGAAGAGCGGAAGGAAGCCGATCATCGCGAAGCAGAGCGCTCCGACGCCGGCGATCACGATCGCGGCGTTGGGCGGAAAGCGCTTGAACGACTCCGCGCCAATGGAGATCCGGAGGAGCACGATCGAGGCTGCCAGCATGACGCCCCCCTGGAAACCCCCGCCCGGGGAGTAGTGACCGTGGGTGATCACATAGAAGGCGAAGATCTGGATAAGCGGGACGATGGCCTTCGCGACCGTATCCAGAAAGAGGGAGTCGTAGCGACTGGTCATGAGCCCTCCGCCCCGCCCCCCGGCTTCCGCATGCGCAGGATCAGGAGGCAGGAAAGCGCCGCCGTCACCACGACCACGGCCTCCCCGAAGGTGTCGAAGCCCCGGTAATCGGCGAGCACGGCGGTGACCATGTTCGGGGTGTGGGTGTCCAGATAGGCGTTCTCGATGTAGTAGATCGAGACGGACTCGTGCGTCGCGGCGGGGGAGTTCGGGTCGCCCCGGTGCGGAAGATCCCTCGCGCCCCAGAGGAGTACGGCCCCCATGAGCGCCATCAGGGCAAGTGCGGAAAAGCGCATCAGTCCTCCGATTCCCGCTTGATGAACCCGAGTGCCACCAGGAAGAAGATGCCGGTCAGCCCCGCCCCGAGCGCCGCCTCCGTGAGCGCCACATCCGGCGCTCCGAGCTCCGCGAACAGGAGCGCCATCAGGAAGCTGTAGCCGGTGAGAACTCCGATCGCGGCGAGAAGGTCGCGAATCTCCAGCGCGAGCACCGCGAACAGGATCAGAATCAACATCAGCCAGAAGTCGAGCTGCCAGATCATTGGTCACGCTCCTTCCGGGTCCATATGACCATTCCCGAACGGAGAGCCGCACGGGTAAGGGTGTGGATCCCCGTAGGGTTCGTCACGCCGATGAAGATCACGATGAGGAACAGCTTGGCGCTGTCGAGACCGATCCCACCATGGATGGCCAGGCCGCTCAGTACAAGCAGGGCCCCGAGGGTTTCCGATTTCCCGACCGCGTGAGCCCGCGTGAAGAAGTCCGGGAGTCGGAGAAGCCCCACCGTGCTGACCATGAGGAAGAAGCCCCCGCCCACGAAGAGGACCATCGCCGCGAGCGTCATGGGCCCTCTCCGTGGCCGGGCCCCGATTCGCCTCGGTCCAGGTACTTCGCGAGCGCCACGACCCCGATGAAGTTCAGGATCGCGTAGGTGATGGCGAGGTCGAGGAATCCGTCCGGACGTTCGTAGATGTATCCGATCACGGCGAGCAGAATAACCGCGTTCGTGCCGATGGCCCCTACCGCCAGGAGGCGGTCGTAGATCGTGGGGCCCATCACCACCCGGATGAAGTTCACGGCCACCAGGACTGAGATGAAGATCGCGATGGCGAGGAGCGCGGTCGTCACGTACCCAGTTCCCGGTAGGTGGAGCTCCACGTCACTTCGGGCGCGGGATCCGGAGCCTCTCCGAAGATCGCGCCCACCACGTTCTGCAGCTCGGCCCCCGTCAGTGCCGAGGCGGTTTCCGGGACGATCGCATGCACGAGGAACTCATCGTCCCGGAGGTCCACGGTGATCGTGCCCGGGGTCAGGGTCGTCGAATTCGCGACGAGCACCTTCGCCATCGTGCTCTCGAGCGTCGTCCGGAAGGTGAGGAGCTGGGGATCGATGGGGAGCTTCGGGTGGAGAATCAGCCGGGCCACCTGAATGTTCGCCAGAACCACGTTCCAGAGGAGCCATCCCAGATACTGGATGAGGTAGAATCCGGCTCGCGCCAGGCCATTCGCCCCCGTGCCCCGCGTCGGATCCAGCCCGGGGAGAGGGCGCTCGGGATTCAGCCAGAGCACGATCCCGACGGAGCTGAGCATGAAGATGAAGTACTGGAGCCCGAATCGCCCGGAGAGGAGTGCCCAGAAGAGCGCGAGGATCACGAAGAGGGCGACGGTCTGCCCCCAGTGCCGAGGCGGAGTGGCAGCGACCCCCGCTTCGCGGGTTCCCTCCCCCCGCGTGGTCGGATCCATTTCTTTCCTCTCCACCGCCATCTCCGGGGAAAAGAGCACCGGGCAGAGAAGCGAAAAACGCCCCTCCGCACCTTTCATTCGGATCGAGGATTCCACCCGCTCGGGGGCGGCTCTCCGACGTCCTGGATTCTGGAACGCCTGAATCTGTAGAAAGGGATACGGCGGGGCAACCCGAGCACGCGGAGCCTGCTCAGCCCCCTCCGATCAGCCGGTTTCGCTCCATGAGGAGGCGGCGGGCGGCCAGCGCATCGCGCAATGCGAGCCTCAGGAACTCGGCTTCCACCGGCTTCACGAGGTAGGTTCTGGCTCCGTTGTCGATGCACTCGATGGCCAGCTTCGGGTCATCCAGGCCGGTGAGCATGATGACCGCGATCTCGGGGTCGCGTTCGAGGATCCAGCTCAGGAACTCCACGCCCTTCATGCGGGGGAGCTCGATGTCCAGGAGGATGAGGTCGAACGGCTGGGAGCCAACCCAGGAATCGGCCTCCTCCGCCGAACCGGCGGTCTTCACCTCATAGCCGAACCGAGTCACGAGGCGCTTCAGACTCGTCCGGATGTCCGCTTCGTCGTCCACGACCAGGATGGACGCTCCGGAGGGAGAATAGGCGGGGAATCCGTCCCACCCGAGGCGGGATCGAGAAGCGGGCGTCATGGGATCACTCCGGGGAGCGGGGGTCGGGTCGGGGCGGCGTCTGCGGCTGAGGCTGGGGCTGATTCTGCTGCCGGATGAGCTCTCGCATCAGGCGGTCATTCTCGCTCAGGGGAGCCGGCGTGCTCCCGGCCTCCTCGTCCGCGAGCTCGGCGGCAGTCCGTGCCGTCTGCCATCCCAGCCAGATACCCACCGAGATCGCCAGAAGGAAGGCCGTCGCAAGCCCGACGAGGATCCGCCGTCTCCGCGCAAGCTCGCGACGACGCACGGATCCCGCCTGCGCCCCCTCCTCGATCTCGCCCACGGAGGGGAGCGGAGAGGTGCGTCTCTGACGACCCTCGTCGTCGTCCGGGTGCCGGCGTGGGCCGCCGGGGTACCGCCCTGAGAAGCCATCCTGTGACATGGGCAACGCCCGGAGGAAGGGGAAAGGGCCCCGAACGGGGAAGCCCTGATTCACCACTACACTACTGCGACCGTTCCGCTCCCGGAAGCTCCGGATTCACGGCCTTCCAGTACCGCCTCGACTACGGCCTGCGCCGTGACTCCAAAGCGCTCGTAAATCACTTCGGCGGGCGCCGACGCTCCAAAGTGGTCGATTCCAATGGCCACGCCCCTCTCTCCGATCCAGCGCTCCCATCCCAGCGTGGTCGCGGCCTCGATCGAGACGCGGGTACGGATGCTGGTGGGGAGAACCAGGTTGCGGTATGCGGTATCCTGCCGGGAAAACAGGTGCCAGCTCATGAGGCTCACCACCCTTGCCGCGACACCCTCCTGTTCGAGGGCCTCGGCCGCCTCGACTGCGAGGTGGAGCTCGGATCCGGAGGCGATCAGGATTGCCGCTGGCTCTCCGCCCTCGGCTTCCCGGAAAATGTATCCGCCGCGGTTCACCGCATCCGAGTCGGGGCAGCGCGACCGATCCAGCGCGGGCACTCCCTGGCGCGTGAGCGAGAGGAAGGCGGGGCCGTCCGTTCGCCGGAGCGCGAGGGTCCAGGCCGCGGCCGTCTCCTGCGCGTCGCCCGGGCGCAGATCCATGAGATTCGGGATGGCCCGGAGCGCGAGGAGCTGCTCGATCGGCTGGTGGGTCGGTCCGTCTTCTCCGAGCCCAATCGAGTCGTGGGTGAACACGTAGGTGACCGGGAGATGCATGAGAGCGGCCAGCCGGATGGCGGGGCGCATGTAGTCGGAGAAGATCAGGAAGGTCCCGCCGTAGGGGCGCACGCCCCCATGGAGGGCGAGCCCATTCATGATTCCGCCCATCCCATGTTCCCGCACGCCGAAGTGGAAGTTGCGGCCCCCCGGCGTATCGGGAAGAATGGAGTCGGAACCCCCGATTTCAGTCTTGTTGGAGGGCCCCAGGTCGGCCGATCCTCCGATGAGATTCGGGATCGCCCCTGCGACCGCCTGGATCACCTTCCCCGAGCTGCTCCGGGTAGCATCTCCCCTGGTCACCTCCGAAAAGTCCGGGACCGCCCCTTGCCACCCGACGGGGAGGTCGCCGCGGAGGAAGCGCTCGAACTCGTCGGCCTGGGCGGGGAAAGCAGTGCGGTACTCATCGAACCGGGACTGCCAGTCGGCCTCGGCCTGAGCCCCGGCGGCCCCGGCCTTCTCCCATTCTTCACGGGCTTCATCGGCCACCCAGAAGGGTTCCTGCGAGGGGTAGCCGAGCGCCTCCTTCGTGAGCCGGATTTCCTCCGCTCCGAGGGGGGCCCCGTGGGCCTCCTCGCTTCCGGCCTTGTTCGGGCTTCCGAATCCGATGGTGGTTCGCAGCGCGATGATCGACGGACGCGTCGTATCCGCGCGGGCCGCCCTCAGAGCCCGGTCGAGCCCCTCGAGGTCGTTCCCATCCTCCACCGTCTGCACATGCCATCCGTACCCTTCGAACCGCCGGAGCTGGTTGGTCGACGACGCGAGATTGGTGCTCCCCTCGATCGTGATCTCGTTGTCGTCGAAGACCCAGATCAGCTTTCCCAGCCGCTGGTGCCCGGCAATCTCCGCCACCTCGTGGGAGATCCCCTCCATGAGGTCGCCATCGGAGCAGAAGGCATAGGTGAAGTGGTCCACAATTGTGTGGCCGGGGCGGTTGAAGCGGTCGGCCAGCCAGCGCTCCGCGATCGCCATCCCTACCGAGTTCGCGACGCCCTGACCGAGCGGGCCGGTCGTGGTCTCCACACCCGGTGTGTCCGGAAACTCCGGATGACCCGCAGTCCGGCTCCCCCACTGGCGGAAGTTCTTCAGCTCATGCAGGGGGAGGTCGTATCCCGTGAGGTGGAGAAGGGAATACAGAAGCATCGACGCATGCCCCACCGAGAGCACGAAGCGGTCGCGGTCGGGCCAGCCGGGGTTCGCGGGATTGTGGCGCAGATGGTGGCGCCAGAGCAGGTACCCCGCGGGCGCGAGCGCCATCGGGGTGCCCGGATGCCCGGAGTTCGCGGCCTGGACCGCATCCATCGAGAGCACCCGGACCGCGTCGATGGCCAGGCGAAGTGTGTCGGCGTCGGGGAGGCTCAGGCGGGAATCGGGCATGCAGTTATCCAACTACGAGGTTCAGAAGGCGG